>NZ_JACUZZ010000005.1:0-220028 GCF_014851595.1 Rhizobium sp. RHZ01 | reverse complement strand
TTCACGGGCATCGCTATGCCCGCTTTCGAAGTCTCACCCGCGTCGCATGCCAGTGCCTGCTGGCTGCAGCCGCCCAAAACATCAAGAAGATCGCCATGGCGCTCACCAAGCCACCCAGACCAGCCATCGCATGAGGGCCAGAGGCCGCCAACTTCGCCCCGCCTCAGAACCCAACTAAAACAACCAACGTCCAAAAAACAAACCCGCCGAAAATATCGGCGGGTTTGTCAGCAGTCTGAGGCCCTCCGATTGGAGGGCCTTTTTGTATTGGCGGCGATTTCTGCCGGTGGCTCAAGCCACCGCCTCCAGGCCGAGCGCGAACAAACGCTCGAGCTGCTTGATTTCGGCGTCGGTCAGCGCGATGCCGTCGGCCTCCGATTTTGCGCGCGCCGCATACCGGCGCTGCGAGGGAAGGCGGGCGCCCTGGCCGACGATGGCCTCGAACAGGGTCTCTGCCCGCGCAAACGGATTGCCTGGCCGGCCGGCGGCGAAGGCTTCCGGCGAGAAGGCGATGATCAATTCGCCGTGGAAAGGGGCCAGCGTCGTCGTGCCGAGATAGTCCAGAACCTCGGGGCTTGTCAGGTCGCCGATCATGATTCCGGCCAGCAGCTCGATCATCGTCCCGATGGCCGAGCCCTTATGCCCGCCGAACGGCAGCATGGCGCCGGCAAGCGCAGCCTCCGGATCGGTCGTCGGATTGCCGTCGGCATCGATCGCCCAGCCCTCGGGCAGCGACTTTCCAGCCCGCCGGTGCAGTTCGATTTCCCCGCGCGCGGCAACCGACGTGGCAAAATCGAAGACGTAGGGCGGCTGGCCGACGCGCGGCCAGGCAAAGGCGAAGGGGTTGGTGCCGAGCAGCGGTTTGTTGCCGCCGGTTGGCGCAACGGTTGCATAGCTCGGGCACATGACCAGGCCGGCGAGGCCCTGTTCGGTCAGGGCTTCCGCTTCCGACCAGAGCGCGGAGAAATGCGTGCAGTCGTTGATGACGAGGGCTGCAAGCCCGCAGGATCGGGTGCGCTCCACGAGAGCCCGCAAGCCGAGTTCGAAGGCCGGATTGGCAAAGCCACCCTTGGCGTTGACCTTCACGATCGCGGAGCCCTCCTGCAGCATGAGTTCCGGCACCGCGTCCGGATTCACTTTGCCCGCTTTGACGGTCCGCAGCGCACCCTCGATCCTGTAGATGCCATGCGATTTGCAGGCATCCCGCTCTCCGGAGACGATTACGCGCGCGAGTGCGCCGGCCTGGATCTCGTTGAGGCCAGCCTTGCGGAAAATCGCATCGACCCGCTCCTGCAGGGCCGATACGGTCAGGGTGGTGTTGTCGCTCATCTCGTGTCTCTCGTGAATGGCCCGGCCGCCGACGGCGATCGAGTGTTGATGTTATAAATACATAGAGTATACAAAGATCCGACATGCGCAATTCGCCTTTGGATGGATTTTCGCGTAAAGCACCACGGGCTCTCAAGAAAGGAATCGCAGATGGTCTTCACTCCCAATGGAAAACACCTCGTCGCGGGCGAATGGCTCGACGGAGCGGGTACTTTTGCATCCGCGCCGGCGCACGGTCTAGTCCATCAGTTTGCAGTCGGTACGGTAGATCTTGTCAATCGCGCCTGCGAGGCCGCCGAAGATGCGTTCTGGAGCTATGGCTACTCCACGCGGGCAGAACGCGCGGCGTTCTTGCGCGCCATCGCCGACGAGATCGAAGCTCGCGCCGAGGCGATCACCGCGATCGGTAGCCAGGAAACGGGCCTGCCGGAAGCTCGCCTGCAGGGCGAACGCGGCCGCACGACCGGTCAGCTACGTCTCTTCGCGGACCATATCGAAAAGGGCGAATATCTCGACCGCCGTCGTGATGCGGCACTGCCCGACCGCCAGCCCGCGGCACGGCCGGAAATCCGGCTTATCCAGCGCCCGGTCGGCCCGGTCGCCGTCTTCGGCGCCTCGAACTTCCCGCTGGCCTTCTCCACGGCCGGCGGTGATACCGCAGCCGCTCTGGCGGCAGGTTGCCCTGTTGTCGTCAAGGGTCACTCGGCGCATCCGGGAACCGGCGAAATCGTCGCGCAGGCGATCGAGGCCGCTATTCGCAAGACGGGTGTTCATCCCGGCGTCTTCTCGTTGATCCAGGGTGGGAACCGTGATGTCGGTCATGCACTCGTGCAGCATCCGCGGATCAAAGCTGTTGGCTTCACCGGTTCGCTCGCCGGCGGCCGCGCACTCTTCAATCTTTGCGCCGCGCGGCCGGAGCCGATCCCGTTCTTCGGTGAACTCGGTTCGGTCAATCCGATGTTCCTGCTGCCCGAGGCGCTGAAGGCACGCGCTGAAGCGCTCGGCCAGGGCTGGGCCGGGTCGCTGACGATGGGCGCCGGCCAGTTTTGCACCAACCCCGGCATTGCAGTTGTGACCGAAGGCGCCGAAGCCGATCGCTTCGTAGCCGCAACGGTCGAAGCGCTCGGCAAGGTCGCGCCGCAGACGATGCTGACGGATGGCATTGCGAAGGCCTACCAGGATGGGCAGTCACGCTTTGCAACTCGCAATACGGTCAAATCGCTGTTCGCCAGCGAGTCCTCTGGCCGCTCAGCCGCTCCGAACCTGTTTGAGACAACCGGCGCACAGTTCCTCGCCGATCACGCCCTGGGCGAAGAGGTCTTTGGACCGCTCGGCCTTGTCGTGCGTGTCCAGACGATCGATGAGATGGAGAAGCTCGCTCGTGGCTTCGAAGGTCAGTTGACGGCGACGATCCATATGGATGCAGGTGACATTGCCGACGCCCGTCGTCTGCGCCCCGTGCTGGAACGCAAGGCAGGACGTGTCCTGGTCAATGGATTCCCGACCGGTGTCGAGGTGGTCGATTCGATGGTGCATGGCGGACCCTATCCGGCTTCGACCAACTTCGGCGCAACCAGCGTCGGCACAATGTCGATCCGGCGCTTCCTCCGCCCGGTTTCGTACCAGAACATGCCGGAAGATCTGCTGCCGGAAGATTTTCTCGGCTGATTCCTATCAAGGGTAGAAAAGCAAAGGGCGGCCACGACTTGGCCGCCCTTTTTTGTCGACGTAGTCGCTATTCAACTTATACTTTGTGCATACTTCATGTATTTTAGCATTGATTTGCGCGCGCCGAAGGGGAATAGTGCGCCTCGCTGTCAATCGACAATCCAACTCTGGGAGAGAGAATAGAATGAAACCTTCGGTCCTCGCCTTCGGCCTTCTGGCTGCCGCAACCGTTCTGACCAGCCCGGCGAAGGCCGACAAGTTGGACGACATCATCGGCTCGGGCACGCTGCGCTGCGCGGTCGTACTGGACTTCCCACCGATGGGTTCGCGCGACGAGAATAACAACCCGATCGGCTTCGACGTGGACTATTGCAACGATCTGGCTAAGGCGCTGGGTGTAACCGCCGAAATCGTTGAGACCCCGTTCCCTGAGCGTATTCCGGCGCTGATGTCGGGTCGCGTTGATGTCGGCGTGGCCTCCACCTCTGACACGCTCGAGCGTGCCAAGACTGTCGGCATGACGGTTCCCTACTTCGCCTTCGAGATGGCGGTTACGGCCAACGAGAAGTCGGGCGTGAAGTCCTTCGAAGACATGAAGGGCAAGGTTGTCGGCGCAACCGCTGGCACTTACGAAGCGATCGCACTCGAACAGCAGGTCAAGGCCTGGGGCGTCGGTGAGTTCCGTCCTTACCAGACACAAGCCGACGTATTCCTGGCGTTGAGCCAGGGCCAAATCGATGCCACCGTTTCGACCTCGACCGTTGCCCAGGCTAACGTCAAGACCGGCAAGTTCGCCGGCATCGCTGTGGTCGGCAAGGCACCGTTCGACATCGACTACGTCTCGCTCTTCACCAACCGTGAGGAATACGGCCTGATCAACTACCTGAACCTGTTCATTAACCAGCAGGTTCGCACCGGCCGCTACGCCGAGCTCTACAAGAAGTGGGTTGGTGGCGACCTGCCGTCGCTCGCGGTCAATGGCGTTTACCGCTAACCCGCACCGTTTCTCCCGCGGCGCGAGGCATGACCTCGCGCCGCAGCTTTATGACAAGGTGAGACGGTAATGTTCAACTACACCTTCCACTGGAACCAGGCACTCAAGGCATTGCCGCAGATGCTCGACGGTGCGCTGGTCACGATGCAGATTGCGCTCCTGTCCATGGTCATCGGACTGGCTTGTGCGATCGCGCTGACCTTGTTCCGGCTATCCGGCAACCGCATCCTTGGTGGCTTCGCCACGGCTTGGGTCGAGATCGCCCGAAATACGCCGGCGCTGTTCCAGATCTACATGGCTCATTTCGGACTCGGCAACTTTGGCATTCACCTCACGCCGTTTACCGCGCTCCTGGCTGGCATTGCCTTCAACAACGCTGGCTACCTGGCAGAAAATTTCCGCGGCGCGCTGAAGGCGATCCCGGACACGCAGACGCGCGCCGGACGCTCGCTCGGCATGACCTCGATGCAGGCCTTTCGCCTGATCGTCCTGCCGCAGATGCTGCGCGTGGCGTTTCTGCCGGCGACCAACCAGATGGTCTGGGCGGTCCTGATGACGTCGCTCGGCGTAACCGTCGGTATGAACACTGACCTTACCGGCGTGACGCAGGAACTGAATGCGCGCTCCTTCCGCACCTTTGAATTCTTCGCCTTGGCTGCCGTGATCTACTACGTCATCGCCAAGGTTCTGACCCTTGCCGCCCGGGCACTCGCCTGGCGCATGTTCCGTTATTGAGAGAGGTGAGAGATGTTTAGTACTGCCCTCACCTGGAGTGATCTGGCCTTTCTGGCGCAAGGCGCGGGAATGACGCTCGCGGTCACGGCCGTCTCGGTCGCTGCCGGAACCGTTCTCGGCATCTTCTTCGGGATGATCCGCGTCGAACTCGGACCTTACTGGTCCGCACCGCTGACCTTCGCGCTCGACGTCTTCCGCTCCGTGCCTTTGTTGATCCAGCTTGTGCTCGGAAATGCGCTGCAGTCGATCATGCGGCTTGGCTGGCCCCCATTCACGACCTCCTGCGTGGTGCTGTCGCTCTATACGGCTGCCTATTGCACGGAGATCGTCCGCGGTGGCATTTCCGCGGTGCCGCCGACCACGCGCCGTGCGGCTCGCTCGCTCGGCATGACCTGGTGGCAGGACATGCGCTATATTGTGGCCCCGCTCGCAACGCGCGTTTCGCTGCCGTCTTGGATCGGACTGACGCTCGGCGTCATGAAGGATTCCGCGCTGGTGCTCTGGCTCGGCCTGATCGAGTTGCTGCGCGCCTCGCAGATTCTCGTGACCCGGCTGCAGGAGCCGCTGTTCATCCTGATGATCTGCGGCACCGTCTACTTCATTATCAGCTTCCCCATCGCCCGGATTGGCGGGTATCTCGAAAAACGGTGGTCCCCCAATGATTGAGATTGAAAACGTCCGCAAATCCTTCGGCCCGTTGGAGGTTCTGAAGGGCATCAACCTCACTGTTCCGAAGGGCGAGGTGCTGACCATAATCGGTGGTTCCGGCTCGGGGAAGTCGACGCTGCTCACCTGCATCAATGGCCTTGAGGCCATCGACAGTGGCCGTATCGTTGTCGACGGCACGGATGTGCATGCCAAGGCGACCGACCTCAACAAGCTTCGCCGCAAGCTTGGCATCGTCTTCCAGCAGTGGAACGCTTTTCCGCATCTGACGGTGCTGGAAAACGTCATGCTTGCGCCGCGAAAAGTGCTCGGCCTTTCCAAGGCGGAAGCCGAGGCGATCGCGGTAAGGCAGCTCACCCACGTCGGCCTCGGGGAGAAGCTCAAGGTCTATCCTAACCGCATGTCGGGCGGCCAGCAGCAGCGCATGGCGATTGCGCGTGCGCTTGCCATGTCGCCAGAATACATGCTGTTCGACGAGGTCACCTCGGCGCTCGACCCACAGCTGGTTGGCGAAGTGCTCGACACACTGCGCATGCTGGCCTCCGAAGGCATGACGATGATCTGCGTCACGCACGAAATGAAGTTTGCGCGTGAGGTTTCAGACCGCGTCGCCTTCTTCCACAAGGGCGTGATGGCCGAGATCGCTCCCCCGGAAGAGCTGTTCGGTGCGCCGAAGGATCCGGAGTTGCAGGCTTTCCTCGCTGCCACCCATTGAGGCGATGATGAACGATCAAATTCAGACGGATGTCATCGTAATCGGCGCGGGGGTCGTTGGGCTATCCGCTGCAATCGCGGCACAGGCAAGGGGGCTTTCGGTGGTCGTACTCGACCGGGAGGGTCCCGCTGCCGGCGCCTCGGCTGGCAATGCCGGCGCCTTCGCCTTTACCGACATCCTGCCGCTTGCTTCGCCGGGCATCCTCAAGAAAGCACCTAAGTGGCTGCTCGATCCGCTCGGCCCGCTTTCGGTGCCGCCAGCCTATGCCTTGCAGATCGCGCCATGGATGTTCCGCTTCTGGCGCGCCTGCGCGCCGTGCCGTGTCGCCCATTCGACTGCGGCGCAAACCGCGCTGATGGACCTTTCGAAGGCGGAGCTTGAGCCGTTCCTGCAGCAGAGCGGCACCGTGGGCATGCTGCGCAAGGATGGCAATCTGCAGGTCTATGAGGGCGAAGCGGAACTGAAGGCTTCGCTTCCCGGCTGGAAAGCGCGGGAGGAGCATGGAATCGAGTTCCATCACCTCGATGCGGCCGGCATCAATGAGATCCAGCCTGGTATCGCGCCTCGCTTCACCCATGGCACCTTCACGCCTGGCTGGTACTCCATCGCCGATCCCAAGCTCTATACCCTTGCCCTGGCAGACCACTTCCGCGCCATCGGCGGCTCCATCGAGCGTGCGGAGGTCATCGCACTGCGTCCTGTTGATGGCGGCGTAGATGTCGTCAGTTCCGGCGGCGCTTCGCGACGGGCAGCACAGGTGGTCCTATCGGCGGGTGCATTTTCACATCAGGTGGCCCGTACGATCGGGGAGAATATCCCGCTCGAAACGGAAAGGGGCTACAATACCACGCTCCCTCCCGAGGCTTTCGATCTGCGCACGCAGATTACCTTCGGCGGGCACGGATTTGTCGTTACCCGGCTGTCGACAGGCATCCGCGTGGGCGGCGCCGTCGAGCTTGGGGGCTTGAAGCTTCCGCCGAACTTCCGTCGATCGGAGGCGATGCTGAAGAAGGCACAGAGCTTCCTGCCCGGCCTGAAGCCTCAGGGCGGCGTCCAGTGGATGGGGTTCCGCCCATCCTTGCCGGACAGCCTGCCCGCCGTCGGTCACGCCCGCGCCACGCAGCGCGTTGTCTATGCCTTCGGTCACGGCCATCTTGGCCTGACTCAGTCGGCTGGCACCGCGCGCATCGTCGCGGATTTGCTCACGGGCAAGAAGCCGGCGATCGACATTGCATCCTTCTCACCCCAAAGATTCTGATGGAGGCGGGAGCGCGCTCATGACAGTTGGCCGCATCAGCCCCATTGGTGAATGACTCCCTCCGCTCAAGGCTTCGTGGTGAAATGAAAACCCTCGCACTCGATCGCAGCATTCTCGGCGGTACCGCGAATGGCCCCGTCATTGTCGCAAAGGAGGCATTGAGCTTCTGGGGCGGGGTCGATCCCGCTACTGGCTTGGTGATCGACGTCCACCACCCGCTTCACGGAAGCCGCCTCACCGGTTGCATTCTGATGATGCCCTCGAGCCGCGGATCCTGCACGGGTTCCGGCGTACTCCTCGACCTCGTCCTGACGGGTCGCGCACCGGCCGCCCTGGTTTTTTCCGAAGCCGAGGATGTGTTGACGCTCGGCGCGCTGATCGCGTCCGAAATGTTCGGCAAGCCTCTGCCCGTCGTACGGCTTGGGCCGGAGGCCTTTGCGGCGCTCTCCCGCGCGAAGACCGCCGAGATCAGCGATACGGCGGTTGTCGCAGACGAGGTGGAGATTCCGATCGCTCCTCCGGCAACCGCTGCGCTCGACCTCAACGATGTAGATCGCGCCATGCTTGACGGGCAGCAGGGCATCGCCGTGCAGCAGGCCATGCGCATCATCTGCGCCATGGCGGCGCAGCAGGGCGCGCGCGGCCTCGTGGATGTCACGCAGGGCCATATCGACGGCTGCATCTATGCGAGCCCCGCCAATCTCACCTTTGCGGAAAAGATGGCTGATATGGGCGCGCAGGTCCGCGTGCCGACGACCATGAACGCCATTTCCGTCGACCGCGCCAATTGGCAAGCGCAAGGCGTTCCGGAAAGCTTCGGCGACCCGGCTGCACGGCTTGCCGATGCCTATGTGCGCATGGGCTGTCGCCCGACCTTCACCTGCTCTCCCTATCTGCTGGATAGCGCACCGCAGGCGGGCGAATCGATTGCATGGGCAGAGTCCAACGCAGTGATCTTCGCCAATACCGTGCTCGGCGCGCGGACGGCAAAACACCCCGATTTCCTCGATCTCTGCATCGCGCTAACGGGACGTGCGCCGCTGTCCGGCGTTTATCTCGACGAGCATCGCAAGGCACGACGGATCATTGATGTCGAATTGCCCGAGCGCGTCGATGACGCTTTCTGGCCGCTCATCGGTTATCTCGCAGGTCGCGCGGCGCCGGATCGCATCCCGCTTTTGCGCGGCCTAAGCTCCGCGCGGCCTTCGCAGGACGACCTGAAGGCGCTGTGCGCCGCTTTTGGCACCACGTCAGCAGCACCCATGCTGCATGTGGAGGGCGTTACGCCCGAAGCTGCCGGCTCGGCCCGCGACGATGCCGATCGGGTTGTCATCTCGCGCGCCGACATGGCTGCGGCCTGGACGGTTCTAAACGAGGGGCCGGAAGAGGTGGAACTCGTTGCCATTGGCAGCCCGCATGCCTCCCTGACCGAATGTCGAGCCTTGGAAGAAGCGCTTGCCGGCCGCAGCCGGCACGCGGATGTCACGGTAATCGTGACCGCCGGTCGCCAGGTCATCAGCGAAGCGCGCAACGAAGGCCTGTTGAAGAGATTGGAGGATGCAGGCGTGCAGGTCCTGCCCGATCTCTGCTGGTGTTCGATTTCCGAGCCCGTGTTCCCGACGCGAACCCGCTCCCTGATGACGAACTCGGGCAAATATGCCCACTATGGCCCCGGCCTTTCCGGTCGTGCCGTTCGCTTCGGCAGCCTTGCCGATTGCGTCACCGCCGCTCTGACTGGGCGCGTTCCGCCCCAGTTGCCCGATTGGCTTTCCTGAGGAGGTATCATGCACAGCACCAAGACCATCCATGTCGTTTCCGCCCATGCCGAGGGCGAAGTGGGCGATGTCATCGTCGGCGGTGTGACGCCGCCGCCCGGCGAAACGATCTGGGAGCAAAGCCGCTGGATTGCGCAAGACGGGACGTTGCGCAATTTCGTGCTGAACGAACCGCGCGGCGGCGTTTTCCGGCACGTCAATTTGCTGGTGCCACCGAAGCATCCCGACGCCGATGCCGCATTCATCATCATGGAGCCGGAAGATACGCCACCCATGTCGGGATCGAATTCGATCTGCGTATCCACGGTGCTGCTGGACAGCGGCATCCTGCCGATGCAGGAGCCGATCACCGAGATCACCCTCGAAGCGCCCGGCGGGCTCGTCCGTGTGCGCGCCGAGTGCCGCAACGGCAAGGCCGAGCGCATCTTCGTGCAGAACCTACCAAGCTTCGCGGAACGACTGGATGCGAAGCTGGAAGTCGAGGGCGTGGGTACGCTGACCGTCGATACCGCCTATGGCGGTGACAGCTTTGTCATCGTCGATGCGGCGGCGATGGGCTTCAGCCTGTCGCCCGACGAGGCCCATGACATTGCGAAGCTCGGCGTGCGCATTACCAATGCCGCCAACGCCGCGCTCGGATTTCATCACCCGGAAAATCCGGACTGGAATCATTTCTCCTTCTGCCTCTTTGCAGGGCCGGTGGAGCGTACCGCCGAAGGTCTACGTGCGGGTGCAGCCGTCGCGATCCAGCCCGGCAAGGTCGATCGCTCGCCCACGGGAACGGCGCTGTCGGCCCGCATGGCCGTATTGCACGCGCGTGGACAAATGACGCTCGAAGATCGTCTAACTGCGGTGTCGTTGATCGGCTCCACGTTCTCTGGCCGCATTCTAGGCACGACCGATGTTGGCGGTCGCCCGGCCATCCTGCCTGAGATCTCCGGCCGCGCCTGGATTACCGGTACCCATCAGCACATGCTCGATCCGTCCGACCCCTGGCCGGAAGGCTATCGGTTGACCGATACCTGGGGTGCCCGCTGATTGCCTGACCAGCCTTGAGCGGTACGGATAATCTCCGCTCAAGGCGCCTGCACACCTTTGATTGTGCAACAGACGTGGTACGCTCGCAGCATCAGCTGGGGGCAAGTCATGCGACGTCTTCTTTTCAGCATAGTGCTTGCAATCATCACCATTCTGTTCGGTCAGGTTGCTGCGTTCGCCCAAACGAATGTCGAGGTCGGCGGGATCATGCCGAAGCCGAATACGGGCGATCTCGATGCTATGACCAAGATCCGCCTCGTTCGAATCCTGGTGCCATACAGCAAGACCATCTATTTCATCGACAAGGGACGCCAGTTCGGAACCGCGGTGGAGTTTGGGACGGCCCTGGAGGCCGAGCTCAACAAGGGCAGGAAAAAAGCGATCGAACACATCCGCGTCGCCTTCATTCCGACCGGGCGAGATCGATTGATTCCAGCCCTCAAGGAAGGGCTCGGCGACATCATCATGGCCAACTTGACGGTCACCCCTGCGCGGCTTCAGGACGTCGATTTCAGCGCGCCGATCTACAGCGACGCGAGCGAGGTGCTGGTATCAGGGCCATCCGCGGAGGCGGTTACCAACATCGCCCATCTGGCAGGCAAGGAAATCCGCGTCCGTCAGACGAGCAGCTACTACGAGCATCTTCTGTCGCTCAACGAGCAATTGAAGAAGGACGGAAAGCCGGAGATCCAAGTCAAGCCGATCGACGAGAACCTTGAGGACGAGGATCTCATGGAGATGGTGAATGCCGGCCTCCTGCCCTGGACGGTGGTCGATGGATACAAGGCCGACATATGGGCGAAGGTGTTCACGGAATTGAAGGTCCATCCTGATGTCGCCGTGGCCACTCACGGGCAGATCGCCTGGGCGATCCGCAAGAATAGTCCGCAGTTGAAAGCCGTCCTCGACAAGTTCGCCGAGCAGCACAAGGTTGGCACGACCTTCGGCAATCTGCTGCGCAACCGCTATTTCAAGAGCGATACGATTCTGCGGCGTGCCTATTCGCCTGCCGATGTCGATCGCTTCAAGGAACTGGTCGAAATCTTCCGCAAGCATGCGGGCACGTACTCGTTCGACTATCTGATGCTGATGGCGCAGGGCTATCAGGAATCCCAGCTTGACCAGTCGCGGCGTAGTCCGAGGGGCGCCGTCGGCGTGATGCAACTGCTTCCTGCCACGGCGGCGGGCAAGGAGATCGGCATAACCGGCATCGCCAAGAGCGAGAATCTCAATGTCGAGGCCGGCGCGAAATACTTACGCTATCTGGTTGAAGTCTCCATCAAGGGGGAGGGTGTTTCGCCGCGCGACCAGCAGCTGATGGCGTTTGCCGCCTACAATGCGGGTCCGGGAAATCTCCGGAAGTTTCGCGCCAAGGCAAAGAATATGGGGCTCGATCCCAATGTCTGGTTCGGAAACGTCGAGAATGCCGCAGCTGCCATCGTCGGCCGGGAAACGGTCCAATATGTCAGCAACATCTTCAAATACTACATCGCCTACAGCCTGCTGATGGAGCGGGTCGAAGCACAGCGCGCCTCGATGAGCACGACCACACCTGCCAAGAACTAGCGACTATGCCTTCGGTGTCGAATAGGTCAAACGGCCGGCTGGAAAACGGGCGGGCCGTTTGCAGTTCTGTCGATGCCGGCTTACCGGTCCATGTGATAGCAGGCGGCGGTTTGCTCGGGCCTGACCTGCTCCGTTGGCGGCATCTCCGTGCGGCAGATGTCCGTGGCCTTCCAGCAACGCGGAGAGAAGACACAGCCGGGCGGCGGATTGAGCGGCGAGGGCGGGTCGCCCTGAAGCCGGATACGCTGCCGGTTGCGTGCAAGCTTCGGATCGGGCACTGGCGCGGCCGAGAAGAGCGCCTGCGTGTAGGGATGCGCCGGGCTGTCGAACACGGTGGCGCAATCGCCAGCCTCGACCACCTTGCCGAGATAGAGCACCAGCACATCGTCTGAGATCAGACGTACGACCGAAAGGTCGTGGCTGATGAAGATCAGCGTCAGCCCGAACTCCTTGCGAAGCTTGCGCAAGAGCGTGATGACCTGCCCCTGGATCGACACGTCGAGCGCCGAAACCGGCTCGTCGCAGATGATCAGCTTCGGCCGTGTTACGACTGCGCGGGCAATGCCGATGCGCTGTGCCTGGCCGCCCGAGAACTCGTGCGGATAGCGGTTGATCATTTCAGGCACGAGGCCGACGGCACCCATGATCTCCTGTACGCGCGCCACGCGTTCCGCTTTTGTAAGCTTCGGCTCGAAGACGGTGAGCGGTTCGGCGATAATGTCGCCGACCGTCATGCGCGGATCGAGGGAGGCAATCGGATCCTGGAAGATGATCTGCATGTCGCGGCGAGCCGCGCGCATTTCCTCATCCGACAGGTCGAGCAGATTGCGCCCCTGCCAGAGAATGCGGCCTTTCTGCGATTTCAACAGACGCAGGATCGAGCGGCCAAGTGTGGACTTGCCGCAACCGGACTCTCCGACGATCCCCAGCGTCCGGCCTTCTCTGAGGTCGAAGCTGACATTGTTCACCGCAGTCAGCGTCATCGGCGGTTTGAAGAAGCTCTTCGACGGAATTTCGAACTGGGTGGTGAGGTTCTCGACCCTTAGGAGTGATCGTTCAGCCATGGTTCAAAACCTCCTCGCGGCGGGGGAAGGGATGGAAGCAGGCCGCGGAATGGCCTTTCGCCAACATCTCAAGTTTCGGCGACGCGTCGATACAATCGTTCTGGACCATTGGACAGCGCGGCGAGAAGCTGCAGCCTTTCGGCAGGTGCTGCAGATTGGGCGGCCGGCCGGGAATGACGGCGAGCTGATCGACGTCCTGGTCCGGCCGCGGGATCGAAGCGTGCAGCGCAGCGGTATAGGGATGCGCCGGTACATCGAAGAGCTCGTCGACTGGCGCTTCCTCGACGATCCGCCCGGCATACATGACGGCCACGCGATCCGCGAGGCCCGCGACGACGCCCAGATCATGCGTGATCATGACGAGCGCCGTGTTCATTTCCGCCGTCAGGTCGTTGAAGAGATCGAGGATCTGCGCTTGGATCGTCACGTCAAGCGCCGTCGTCGGCTCGTCGGCAATGAGCAGCTTCGGTTTCGTCAACAGCGCCATGGCAATGACGATGCGCTGGCGCATGCCGCCCGACAGCTCGTGCGGGTAGAGGCTGAAGCGCCGCGTCGGGTCGGGGATACCGACGCGCTTCAGCATATCGAGCGCCTCGTTGGAGGCAGCCCGCGCGGTGAAGCCGCGGTGAACCTCAAGCTGCTCCGTCAATTGCCGGGAAATCCGCAGAGACGGATTGAGCGCGGTCATCGGGTCCTGGAACACCATGGCCATGTCCTTGCCGCGGACATGGTCGAGCTCGCGCGGCCTTAGCGCCAGCACATCCTTGCCCTCGAGTAGTGCTTGGCCGCTGGTGCGGCCGTTCTTGGCAAGCAGACCCATGACGCCGAGGAAGGTCTGGCTCTTGCCCGAGCCGGACTCGCCGACGATCGCCACGCGCTCGCCGCGCCGGATCGACAGGTTCATGTTCGAGACGGCCTTCACCTCGCCATCCGGCGTCGCAAAGGTGATCGAATAGTCCTTCAGTTCGAGAAGCGTATCGTTTTTGGTTTCGTGTTGCATTCTATCGATCCTTCGGGTCGAACGCATCGCGCAGGCCGTCGCCGATGAAAAGCAGGCTCATCAGCAGGGCGACGAGGAAGCAGGCCGGGAAGGCCAAGAGCCACGGCATGCTTTCCATGGCGTCGGTGCCCTCGGCGATCAGCGTCCCGAGTGATGTCAGCGGTTCCTGAACACCGAAGCCGAGGTAGGACAGGAAGCTTTCGGTCGCGATGATTTCAGGAACGGTCAACGCGGCGAAAATCACCACTGGGCCGACCAGGTTCGGAATGATGTGCTTGAGGATGATCTTGAACGGTTTCTGGCCGGATGCACGTGCCGCCTCGATGAACTCGCGCTGCTTTATCGAGAGTGTTTGCCCGCGCACGATGCGAGCCATGGTCAGCCACTCCAGCGCGCCGATTGCCGCAAAAAGCAGGTAGACGTTTCGGCCGAACACCACCATCAGCAGGATGACGAAGAGGATGTAAGGCAGCGCATACATGATATCGACGAAGCGCATCATGAGCGCGTCGAGTCTGCCGCCGATGTATCCGGAGATCGCTCCATAGAGCACCCCGATGACCACCGAAACGATCGTGGCAGTTGCCGCAACCGCAAGCGAGACGCGGGTGCCGTAGAGCACGCGCGCAAGCAGGTCGCGGCCATTTGGATCTGTTCCGAAATAATGGCCGCTTTCCATATCCGGCGGCATGCGAAACGCCGCCCAATCCGGTTCCTCGTAGTCGAACGGGATCAGGTACGGGCCGATGAATGCGACCAGTATCAGGAGCAGCAACACGATGATGGCGACGACTGCTGCCTTGTTGCGGGAGAGACGACGCAGCGCATCGCTGGTCAGCGAGCGGCTCTTGTGCGAAAGCCCTTCGGCCTCGAGAAGCTCGGCCGCGAGCAGCTCTCTCTTTGCTGGATTGAGGATCATCGGTTTCTCACTTTCGG
This sequence comes from Rhizobium sp. RHZ01, assembly GCF_014851595.1. Classification (NCBI taxonomy): domain Bacteria; kingdom Pseudomonadati; phylum Pseudomonadota; class Alphaproteobacteria; order Hyphomicrobiales; family Rhizobiaceae; genus Rhizobium; species Rhizobium sp. RHZ01. The sequence goes on along the minus strand of NZ_JACUZZ010000005.1, from coordinate 205,284 downwards.
ATCGAGCCATGCATAGGCAATGTCGACGAGAAGGTTCAGAAAGACGATCAGCACCATGTAGAAGATGACCGTGCCGAGAACCATGCCGTAGTCGCGGTTCAGCGCTGCGTTGACGAAGTAGCGGCCGATGCCCGGCAGTCCGAAGATGCTCTCGACAACCAGCGAGCCGGTGAGAAGGTAACTTGCCGCCGGACCGAGATAGGAAACGACAGGCATCATGGCGGGCTTTAGCGCGTGACGAATAACGGTTAGCCGTGGGCCGATGCCCTTGGCCTTGGCGGTCCGGATGTAGTTCTGGTTCATCACCTCGATCATCGAGCCGCGGGTCATGCGCGAGATGCGGCCCGCATGTGGCAAAGCCAGCACAACGATCGGAATGACGAGATAGCGGAACGAGCCGTCACCCCATCCGCCGACAGGCAGCCAGCCGAGATGGATACCGAAGACCAGCTGCAGGATAGGCGCAATCAGAAAGTTCGGAAGAACGAGGCCAACGAGAACGAGCAGCCCGAGGAGGTAGTCAGGCGCTTTATTCTGATAAAGTGCCCCAAGACAGCCGACTGTCACGCCGATAAGGATGGCAAAAATGAAGGCGAGGCCCCCGATCGTGAACGTGTAAGGCACGCCGATCATGATTTGCTGGGCAACGCTGAAATCTTCGTTGGCGAACGACGGGCCTAGATCACCCTTCAACACGTCGAAGACGTAGATCAGGTATTGTTCGATCAGCGGCTTGTCGAGATTGTAGTGAGCCGCGAGGTTCTTCAGGATCACCGGCGGCAATGGCCTCTCGCCATCGAACGGGCCGCCGGGAGCAAGGCGCAAGACAAAAAAGCTGAGTGTCACGGCGATCCACATCACGGGGATCGTCGACAGCAGGCGACGGAGTGCATATTTGATCATGGTCGTGGATCGGCCCTTCCCACATTCAGCGGGAAGGGCCGGTGTTCCTTATTCTTTGACCGACAGCCAGCGCGTGCGATGGATGTCCTGAATATTGTCGACGAAGCCCTGGACCTTCGGCGAGACCACGTTCTTCGAGACATAGTAATAAAGCGGAATGGCGGCGCTGTCGTCGAGCGCAAGCTGTTCGGCCTGCTTGAAGATTTCGGCGCGCTTCTTCAGGTCGGTTTGAGCGTTCGCTTCCTTGACGAGCTTGTCGAAGTCGGCATTGCTCCAGCGGCCATAGTTCATCGAAACGCCGGAAACGAGTAGACCCAGGAAGTTATCAGGATCGTTGTAGTCCGCGATCCAGCCTGCGCGGCCGATTTCGACCTGACCGTGCTGCATCTCGTCATAGTGGACCTTGGTTTCGGTGTTGTAGAGCTCGATCTGTACGCCGAGCGGCTTCCACATCGAGGCGATCGCCACAGCTACGCGCTTGTGGTTGTCATTGGTGTTGTAGCGGAGCTGTGCCTTCAGCGGGTGGTCAGGTCCGAAGCCTGCTTCCTTGAGCAGTTTTTTCGCCTCTTCCACCTTTTCCTTGTAGGGCATGTCCTTCCAGCTCACATAGGCCGGCTCACCATAATTCGCGGTGCCCGGCGGTACCCAGGAATAGGCCGGCAGTTCGCCGGTGCCGAGGATCTTCGGGCCGATGACTTCACGGTTGACGGCCATCGAGAGGGCCTGACGAACGCGCTTGTCGTCGAACGGCGGCTTCGTGGCGTTGAGGACGTAGTAGTAGCTGGCGAGGAACGGCGTGACATGGGCCTGGCCCGGCAGGTTCTTCTTCATCCATTCATACTGATCCGTCGGGAAGTCGGTCATGATGTCGAATTCGCCGGCGCGAAAGCGCTTCAGAGCCGCTTCCTGATCCTCGAGCGTGAAGAACTTCACGCCATCGATCTTCAGGTCCTTCTCGCCGTAGTACTGGTCGTTCTTGACTGTCGTGACGGACGCGCCCGGAATCCACTCGGTCGGCTTGTACGGGCCGTTGGTGACGATGTTGCCGATCTTCACCCAGTCATTGCCCTTGGCTTCAACCACATGCTTCGGCAGCGGATAGGCGGTGTAGTGCATCAGCGAATTGATGAAATAGGGGGTCGGGTTCTCAAGCGTGATCTCGAGCGTCTTGTCGTCGATCGCCTTGACGCCGAGCTGGCTGAAATCGGTGATTTCGCCCTTGTTGATCTTTTCCGCGTTCTTGATGGTGAATTGCAGATAGGCGTATTCCGCGGCGTTCTTCGGATCGACAAGGCGCTGGAAGGCGAAGACGAAGTCGCCGGCCGTCACCGGCTGCCCATCCGACCACTTGATGCCGTCGCGAAGCTTGAAGGTATAAACCTTGCCGTCCTGCGAGACGGTCCAGCTTTCAGCCTGTCCCGGGATCGGATCGTCCTTCGGGTCTTCGGTGACGAGGCCCTCGAAGATGTCGCCAGCAATGCGGTTCTCATAGTCGCTCGACAGCTTCTGCGGGTCGAGGGACTGCGGGTCGCCGCCATTGTGGATGTTGAGTGTCGCGGCGTGCGCGGTCACGGCCAGCAGTGAGCCAAGCACGGCTGAAGCCAGGAATTTTTTCGTGAGAAAGTTCATATGGGGGCCACCTTTCTAGGCTTTTCGCCTTTATTAGTCGTTTGTTCCCATGACCAGTTACGTTCAGGTCAGCGCACAACCTATCGTAAAGGCCTGCCGTTGCAAGTCCCCAAATGAAGCAGCGAGCGACACTCCTTGCCGCCGCGAAAATTTCTAGTCTGTAGCCGCCCGGCCTGCCGCAGAAGGAGGGATTTCGCCCGTGCTGTGCCGTTTCGTACGATGGGCAAGCTTCAATGCATTCAATCAATGATTGCAGATACCGAGGGTAGCCGGCTCATCTTTTGATGCCTTTGCGGCGAATTACGTTGACTATTCAATGACGGATAGGCTCGTTTGCGACATCTTGCCGCCGTCTGTTTTTGAAATGCTGCGTTGTCCCGCGATTTCGGGGAACGACTGGATTAGGTGGCACCGGTCTTCGCCCGTGGCTTGCAGACGCTGACGGAAAACGGTGCGTTGATTCTGGTCGACAAGCGGGCCGGTGCGGAGGTGGGCCAGTGTGCACTCGATCCAAAGGTCGCTATCGCTTGGTCGCTGCCAGTGGCGCGAATATCCGCGCGATCATGGCTTTCCGATTCCTAGGAGGCGATGCCGGTTTGCCTGCAGCCGACAGTTTGACGCCGCGCCGCCTGCCGCTAGATTGAGCATGACGAAGGGAGGTCGCGATGACCGAAGTAAATCTACCTTGGACCGGTGGCTGCCGATGCGGCCGCGTGCGATTGAAGATCCGCGCCAAGCCGCTTTTGACCATGGCGTGCCATTGCACAGGGTGCCAGAAGATGTCGTCGAGCGCCTTTTCGCTGAGTGCCGCGATCCCGGCGGAGGCCTTCGAAATCACCGAAGGAGAGCCCGTCATCGGTGGGCTGCACGGCGTCGAGGCGCACCACTATTTCTGCGGCCACTGCATGACCTGGATGTTCACGCGATCGGACGGGATGGATTGGTTCGTCAACCTGCGTCCGACGATGCTGGACGATCCGCGCTGGTTCCGGCCGTTCATCGAGACCTGGACCCGCGAAAAACTGCCCTTCGCCGAAACCGGCGCGGTCCGCAGCTACGAGGCGCTGCCGTCGATGGACGCCTATCAAGGGCTGGTGAAGGAATACATGGCCTGCAGTTGAGGCAGCGCAGGATCAAAAAGCCCGGCCATGCGTCGTGCGCCGGCCGGGCTGAAAATGATGCTTTTATTCGTCGCCCATCTTGAGCGCGGCGATGAAGGCTTCCTGTGGAATCTCCACCTTTCCGAACTGGCGCATGCGCTTCTTGCCTTCCTTCTGCTTGTCCAGAAGTTTGCGCTTTCGGGTGGCGTCGCCGCCGTAGCACTTGGCCGTCACGTCCTTGCGCAGCGCCGAGATGGTCTCGCGGGCAATCACGTTGCCGCCGATCGCTGCCTGGATTGGGATCTTGAACATGTGCTTCGGGATCAGTTCCTTCAGCCGCTCGCACATGTCGCGGCCACGCTTCTCGGCAGACGCGCGGTGGACGAGCATGGAGAGCGCATCGACAGGCTCTCCATTGACGAGGATCGACAGCTTGACGAGGTTACCTTCGCGGTAGCCTTCGAGGTGATAGTCGAAGGAGGCGTAGCCCTTCGAAATCGACTTCAGCCGGTCGTAGAAGTCGAAGACAACTTCATTGAGCGGCAACTCGTAGGTCACCATTGCGCGGGTGCCGACATAGGTGAGTTCCGTCTGGATGCCGCGACGATCCTGGCAGAGCTTGAGAATGCCGCCGAGGTAATCATCAGGCGTCATGATCGTCGCCTTGATCCAGGGCTCGCGGATCTCGTCGATCTTGACGACATCGGGCATGTCAGCCGGATTGTGCAGTTCGCGCTCGCTGCCGTCGGTCATCGTCAGCTGGTAGACGACCGAAGGCGCAGTGGCGATCAGGTCGAGGTCGAATTCGCGCTCAAGGCGTTCCTGGATGATCTCAAGGTGCAGCAGGCCAAGGAAGCCGCAACGGAAGCCGAAGCCGAGTGCGGCCGATGATTCCATTTCGAAGGAGAAGGAGGCATCATTCAGGCGAAGCTTGCCCATCGCCGCGCGCAGATCCTCGAAATCCGCGGCATCGACGGGGAAGAGACCGCAGAACACGACCGGTTGTGCCGGCTTGAAGCCCGGCAAGGCCTGCGTCGTTGGGCGCTTGTCCTCGGTGATGGTATCGCCGACGCGCGTATCGGCCACTTCCTTGATGGAGGCGGTGATGAAGCCGATTTCGCCAGGCCCGAGACTGTCGACATTGACCATCTTTGGCGTCAGCACGCCGACGCGTTCCACCTGGTACTTGGCGTCCGTGCCCATCATGCGGATCGTCTGGCCCTTGGTCAGCACGCCGTCGATGACGCGGACGAGGACCATGACGCCGAGATAGGTGTCGTACCAGCTGTCAACGAGCAGCGCCTTCAGAGGTGCCTTTTCACCGCCGGGGCTCTTCGGCGCCGGCAACTTCTGAACGATTGCCTCGAGGACATCGGGGATGCCGAGGCCGGTCTTTGCCGAAATCAACACGGCTTCCGAGGCATCGATACCGATCACTTCCTCGATCTGTTCCTTGATGCGATCAGGTTCGGCGGCTGGCAGGTCGATCTTGTTGAGGACGGTGACAAGCTCGTGGTTGTTGTCGATCGCCTGGTAGACGTTGGCGAGCGTCTGGGCTTCCACGCCTTGGCTGGCGTCAACGACGAGCAGCGAACCTTCGCAGGCCGAGAGCGAGCGCGAGACCTCATAGGCGAAGTCGACGTGTCCGGGCGTGTCGATCAAATTCAGGATATAGGTCTCGCCATCCTTGGCCTTGTAGTGCAGACGCACCGTCTGGGCCTTGATGGTGATGCCGCGCTCGCGCTCGATATCCATGTTGTCAAGCACCTGCTCGGACATCTCGCGCTCTGCCAGGCCGCCGGTCGATTGGATCAGGCGGTCGGCAAGCGTCGATTTGCCGTGGTCGATGTGGGCCACGATCGAGAAATTGCGGATATGGGAAAGCGGAGTCGTCGAATTGGTGCTCATGCGCGCCATATAGCAGCGCCGACCCTTGCCGCAAAGCGGAAAAGCAGGGGTTCGTTTACGATAAGTCGCCGTTTCGCGGACCGAAACATGATACTTGATTCTATTATCAGATCGTGAAAGTCTATTATAATAGAAAATCGGATCCAATGATGGAACAAGAACTCGAAACGGCGATCGGCCTTCGCATCCGCAGACTGCGGATCGAGCGGAATTTGACGCTGGAAGACCTGGCCAACGCCTCCGGCGTCAGCCGGGCGATGATCTCCCGCATCGAGCGCGGCGAAGCGAGCCCGACGGCCCCGCTCCTCGCCAGGATTTGCGCAGCGCTCGGCCTGTCGCTGTCGGCCTTCTTTGCCGAGGACGGCGAGGTCTCGCCGCTGTCGCGCCGTCAGGACCAGCAGGTCTGGCGGGATCCGGAGACCGGTTACGTCAGGCGCTCCGTCTCCCCGCCGGGAGCCGCTTCGTCTGTCGATATCGTCGATGTCGAATTCCCGCCAGGCGGTCGCGTTAGTTTCCCGCCGCACGCAGCCAGCAACGGCATGACACAGCATGTCTGGCTGTTCGATGGCGAAATGGAAATGACGACGGGCGACACCGTCTACCGACTGCTGCCTGGCGACTGCCTGTTCTTGCCGGTCGGCGAAGGCCATGTTTTTCATAACCCCGGCAACATTCCCGCCCGCTATTGCGTCGTACTCGATCGGCGCGGGCGCTAATTCATTTCAGGAGAAAAAGTGATGACAGCTACGATCCGCCTTCTTGATGCGGCAGAAGCCCGTGCGGCGATCCCCGACCTCTGCGACGTGCTGACCGATTGCGTCAACGGCGGCGCCTCGGTCGGCTTCATGCAGCCTTATGGGAACGCGGATGCCGAGCCTTACTGGCAGGGCGTCGCCGATGCCGTCGCGTCCGGTGCAACGCTGCTCCTCGTGGCGGAGATCGACGGCAGAGCCGTTGGCACGGTGCAGGTCGGTGCCGCACAGATGCCGAATCAGCCGCATCGCGGCGATCTGAAGAAGCTATTGGTGCATCGCTCGGCCCGGGGCAAGGGCCTTGCACGTCTGCTGATGGATGCTGCGGAACGAGAAGCCGCCGTCCGCGGCAAGACGCTCCTCGTGCTTGACACGGCAACCGGCAGCGATGCCGAGGCGATCTACCCCAGGCTGGGCTGGGAGCCGGTCGGTGTCATCCCGGATTATGCGCTGTGGCCGGAGGGCGGCCTCTGCGCCACCACATTTTTCTACAAGCGTGTCGCCTGAAGTGGCGCTCAGGCGGGTTTGGCCTGGGGCGCGTCGAGTGCTGGATTGTAGAACAGCGATAGCGTCAGGCTCTTGGCGATGCGTTCAGCGGTCGTCATGAACCAGGCCTTGGCCTCAGGGTTCGGCGCGATATCGCTGAGCGTCGCGGAAAACAGTGCCAGCCATTGCGGGAAGAGATCGGGCGTCAGGTTCGCGACGCCCGTGTGCGCCTGCACCGGCTTGCCGCCATAAGCGCCGTTGCGAAAGGCAATTGATGACCAGAAGCTCTTCATCTTCTGCATATGGTCGGACCAGCGGCCGGAAAGCCGGGCATCAAACACGGGTCCAAGCGTCGCATGCTGCAGCACACGGGCGTAGAACGTCTCGACCAACCGATCGATGAACGCCTCGTCGACGCCCATCGCCTTCATCTCGGCTTCGGCACGCTCGCGTATGGCGGCGACATGTGCCGCGCGGCCCTGAATTTCTGTATCCATCGTCAACTCCGGCGCGTCGCAATCCGCGACAGCGCTCATATAGGCCATCTGCGTCTCGAGATGAAGGGACCGCGACGCAAGGCAGCATTGCGCGTCAGTAGCCGCTTCTGTCTTCGCTTCGGGGATCGTCCGCCATCCTCTCGCGATAGATATCACCCTGTCGCGCCTTGAGGCGCCACGGTCGGGCCTTCTGCAGCGGAATGTCGTATGCCGGGTCGTCTCGGTTCAACACCGCGGTTGCCAGGCCTGGTTCGGGAGTGGCAGCACACTGCGCCACCCATTTTCCATCCGGGCCGATGATGCTGGCCGGCCCCTTGGCGGCCTTCTGCACCGGCGTTGCAGCGCCGATCCAGATGCAGTTCAGCCCCGCATGCGCGCGCAGCGCAACCTGGAAATATTCGGGAATGCCATAGGAGGAGAAGAGCACGGCATCGACGCCGAGATTGGCATACTCCTGGAATACCTCCGGAAAGGTAGCTTCGATGCAGATCGCGCAACCGAATCGGTAGCCGTTGATATCGAAAGTGATCGGCGCGGTGCCGGGAGAGTACCAGCCGCCAAGTTCGCTGTTCGACAGAAACCTCTTGTCATAGCGGGTAAGCAGCGCTCCGGTTTCGGAAAAGACATACAGGCTGTTGTGCGGGGGGTAGCCCTCCGCCAGCCGATGTGCTCCGCCGACAACCGCAAAGATGCGAAGATCACCACAGAGATCGGCGATTGCCCGAAGCTCGGCCTCCTGCTGCCGCCAATCGAAGCTGGCCCAGTCCTCGGGATGCAGGATCTGCGATTTCGAATATCCCGAAAGTGCGCCTTCGCAGAAATTGATGACCCGCGCGCCATCAGCAGCGGTGGCCGCAATCATGCTCCGGATTGTTCGGCCATTCGCGGTAATGTCAGGCGAAACGATGGTCTGTGCTGCGGCTATCTTCAACGGCGCACCTCTCGCGATTCGGCCCGCATTTTTCAACTATTCGACGCTATTTGGAACCGCAAATTGGCGACGATGAAGGTGCGCGAGGCGAAGCGCGTTAAGGGGCGCCGACAGCGCGCAGCACGCCGATCAGCGCCTTTCCATCGGTGAAATAGGGATCGCCGCCACCGTTGCGGCCGGTCCTCGTGGCGCCGATGCCCGCGATCTCGTAAGTCGACGACAATTGCCCGGCTGCCTGAAGATCGCCGATAACAAGATCTCGCTCAGCGTCGACATCAGGCGCGATGTGATGGGTGATCTGGCCGGTATCGTGGCTGAAGCCTACCCCGCGATCAAAACTCGCCGATCCAAGCCACAGCGGTTGCCCATCTGCACCGCTGCTCTTGGTTTGCCAGAAACGGACGTGGTGGCGCTCGTCGGCGCTCTTGCCCACGGCCTTTTCAAATGCCAGATCCTGCTGGCGGCCCTCGAACAGCAATGGGCTCACGGGAGCGTCGAGGTCGGGCCGATCGAGCACGACGCTCAAGCCGATTTCGGCTGATGTCCACAGCGTGATCTTGTCGGCCGGGTCCCACCCAGCCGATGCAAATGCCCGAAGCACGTTCTCCTTCGAACCGACGAGCCCAACATTGATGGGGTCGCCGGGAATATCCTGCTTGGTGGTCGTCACCATTGGACCGAATTCCGCAATACGGCTGGCGTCGCGATGGATCCATATTTCGGGAATGAGGAAATAAGTGACAAGCAGATAGGCGACCAACAAGACCGCCACACCGCCGATTGCCATCCGTGTTTTCGTCAAACGTCTCATCGAAGTCCCCCCAACCTCGACGTCATCATACGATTCTCCGGTCATGTGGCCAATATCCAGGTGCGCACCCATGCATCATCGGCATCCCGACTACACCCGCACCCTTGCCATCCGGCCCCGTTGCGCTTAGCTCTCGGGCACCACGAATCCGGATATCGAATGCCGCACAAGGTCTCCCTGTCCCGTCTCAAGCTGACCGACTTTCGCAACTATGCGTCTGTCTCGCTGTCGCTCGACGGTCGGCATGTGGTGCTGACGGGGGACAATGGCGCCGGCAAGACCAATCTGATGGAGGCCGTATCCTTCCTGTCGCCGGGCCGCGGCCTGCGTCGTGCCACCTATGGCGATGTCACCCGTGTCGGTGCGACGGCCGGATTTTCGATCTTCGCGGAGCTCGATGGCATAGAAGGCGAGGTGGAAATCGGCACGGGTGTCGATACCACCGACGACAGCATTTCCCGCCGCCTGCGGATCAACGGCACGCCTGCAAAGTCGGCCGATGAACTGACCGACCATCTCCGTCTCCTGTGGCTGACGCCCTCGATGGATGGCCTCTTCACCGGTGGTTCGTCCGAGCGCCGCCGTTTCCTTGATCGGCTCGTGCTGTCGCTCGATCCGGCCCATGGCCGCCGTGCCAGCGATTTCGAGCGCGCCATGCGCAGCCGCAACAAGCTGCTCGACGAGCGTCGCTTCGATCCCGCCTGGCTCTCCGGCCTCGAACAGCAGATGGCAAGCCTCGGCATTGCCATGGCGATGGCACGCCAGGAGATGCTCGGTCTTCTTGCCCGCCTCATCGACGAGACGCGCGAAACCTCGCCCTTTCCCGCCGCTGCGCTGGAGCTTGCGGGCTTTATGGATGGTCAGGTCTCGCGCCCCGCCGTTGATCTTGAGGATGACTATGCGGCTATGCTTGCCGAGAGCCGCTACCGCGATGCCGCGGCCGGCCGCACGCTCGACGGCCCCCATCGCGCAGATCTGCTTGTCTGCCACCGGCAAAAGCAGATGGAAGCATCGCGCTGTTCCACCGGCGAGCAGAAGGCGCTGCTGGTCGGACTGATTCTTGCCCATGCCCGTCTGGTGGCTAATCTCACGGGCCATGCGCCGATTCTCTTGCTTGATGAGATTGCCGCGCATCTCGACGAAGGCAGGCGTGCTGCGCTTTTCGACCTCATTGACGCGCTCGGCGGCCAGGCCTTCATGACAGGCACGGACTGCGCCATGTTTTCCGCTCTCGGCGAGCGCGCGCAATTCTTCACCGTCGCCGATGGAAAGGTTTTCGAATGACCGATGCCGCTTCCTCCTCAACCAAAGGCCATGCTAGCATCGCGCCCATGGAACCGCTCAGCCCGGAAGAAATCGCGCGGTATCAGCGCCATATCCTGCTTCCCGAGATCGGTGGCGCAGGCCAGCAGAAACTGAAATCCGCCCGCGTGCTTGTCATCGGTGCCGGTGGGCTGGGAGCGCCGGTCCTGCAATATCTCGCAGCCGCCGGCGTCGGCACGCTCGGTATCGCCGATGACGACCGCGTTTCGCTTTCCAACCTGCAGCGGCAGGTGATCCACGATTCCGGCACGATCGGCGAACTGAAGACGCAGAGCGCCGCCTTAGCGATTGCAAGGTTGAACCCGCACGTCAACGTGATCCGCTTCGAAGAGCGCTTCTCGCCTGACACGGCGCGCCGCCATCTCTCAGGCTTCGATCTGCTGATCGACGGCTCCGACAATTTTGATACGCGCTATACGGCGGCCGACGCTGCCGAGACTGCGCAAATCCCCTTGGTGACAGGCGCGGTTGGTCGCTTCGATGGCTCCATCACAGTGCTCAAGCCCTACGAAACGGTGGAGGATGGCACACCGAACCCAACCTATCGCGATCTCTTCCCCGAGAAGCCGCCGGCGGGTCTGATCCCGGCCTGTGCGGAGACCGGCATCATCGGTGCGCTGACCGGCGTGATCGGCACGCTGATGGCAATGGAAGCGATCAAGCTCGTCACCGGCACGGGCGAACCGCTGATTGGACGGCTGCTGCTCTATGATGCGCTTGCCGCCCGCTTCGACACGATCCGCTACAAGAGGCGTCGCCAGAAACAGAGCCCGGCGTCATGAACATCATTCGGATCGATGAAGACTTTCAACGCTGGGAGGAGTTGCTGGCGCTAGTCCTGTCGTCGTTCGCCTATATGAACGACCGGATCGATCCGCCATCCTCCGCCTTGAAGCTCACGCCGACGACGCTTGCCGATAAGGCGCGTTCTGAAATCGCCTATGCGGCAATGGAAGGCGATGCTTTATGTGGCTGCGTCTTTCTGCGACCAGAAGAAGCCTGCCTCTATGTCGGCAAGCTGGCGATCGCGCCCGACGCGCAGGGCCGGGGTATCGGCCGTCGGCTGCTGGCGGTCTCGGAAGAGGTGGCGCGGTCCCACTCCCTGCCATCACTGAGGCTCGAAACGCGCATCGAGCTTGTCGAAAACCACGATGTCTTTATCCGCTGGGGATTTGAGAAGACTGCTGAAAATGCCCATCCCGGATTCACCAGGACGACATCGATCGAGATGCGCAAGCCTGTTCCGGCCTAGCGGCCCGGCAGCACGCGGTTCGGCGGGCGATGGCCATCGATAAAGGTGCGGATGTTGATGATCACCTTGTCGCCCATGTCGATGCGGCCTTCGATCGTCGCCGAGCTCATGTGCGGCAAAAGTACGACCTTGCCTTCATTTGCGAGCTTGACGAGCTTCGGATTGACCGCCGGTTCATTCTCGAAGACGTCGAGACCGGCGCCCGCCAGCTTTCCCTCCCGCAGACTCTTGATCAGTGCCGCTTCGTCGATCACGTCGCCGCGGGCGGTGTTGACGAGGTAGGCCGTCGGCTGCAGCAGCGCCAGACGGCGGGCCGACAACAGATGGAACGTTGCCGGTGTCGAGGGGCAATTGACAGAAACGATGTCGACGCGGGCGAGCATCTGGTCGAGGCTCTCCCAGTAGGTCGCCTCCAGCTCATCTTCGGTCGCCGGGTTGACGCGCTTGCGGTTGTGATAGTGGATCGAGAGGCCGAAAGCCTTGGCGCGGCGCGCAACGGCGGTCCCGATCCGCCCCATGCCGACGATGCCGATGCGCTTGCCGTGGATCCGTCGCCCGAGCATCCAGGTCGGCGACCAGCCGGGCCACTCGCCGGGATGGTCGGTCAGCACCCGCGCGCCTTCACCCAAGCGGCGTGGAACGGCGAGGATCAGCGCCATGGTCATGTCGGCGGTGTCTTCGGTCAGCACGTTCGGCGTATTGGTGACGGTGATGCCTTTGCGAGCCGCCGCCTCGACGTCGATGTGATCGGTGCCGTTCGAGAAGCTGGCGATCAATTTCAGCTGCGGCCCGGCCTCCTCGATCACCGTGGCATCGATCCGGTCGGTGACGGTCGGAACGAGCACGTCGGCGCTTTTGACGGCGGCGATCAGCTCGGCTTTGGAGCGCGGTGCATCGTCGATATTGAGTTCCGCGTCGAAGAGTTCGCGCATGCGCGTCTCGACCGCATCGGGCAGCTTCCGCGTGATGTAGACCTTCGGTTTTTTCTTCGTCGTCATGTGCGCCGGCGCTAACTTGTTCAGAGGTCCTTAACCAAGACGCGGGATAATTTTCCCGTTCCGGGGAATTTCTACCAGACCCGCGCGCGAAGACAAACAAAACTCGCTCAGCGTGCGCAGGAATGTCGAATTCCCGGAATCAGGCAGCAGTCCTGCCCTCCTCTGAGCAAACGGAAGTCCCATGCATAGCAAAGTCCTGAAATCTTGCCTCGCCCTTGCGATCGGTTTCGTGCTTTCTGCGGGAACGGCTGAAATGGCCTCCGCACAGGCTGCAAAGGGACCGAGTGGCCTGCCGCTGCCGCGCTTCGTCACGCTCAAGTCCAAGCGCGTCAACCTGCGCATCGGCCCTGGCACCGACTATGCGGCCTCATGGATGTATCTGAAGGCCGGCCTGCCGGTCGAAATCATTCAGGAATACGACAACTGGCGCCAGATCCGCGATGCCGACGGCACCGAGGGTTGGGTCAACCAATCGCTGCTGTCGGGCTCGCGTGCGGCAATCGCCGCCCCGTGGATGAAGGGCAAGGGTAAGTCTGTCTACGTCAACATGCGCCGCGATGCCCAGCCGTCGGCAAGCGTCGTCGCCAAGCTCGAGCCCGGCGTCATGATGAACATCGGCGAGTGCAATGGCGACTGGTGCTTTGCCAAGATAGACGGCGCCGAAGGATGGGTGGCGCAGTCGGAAATCTGGGGCGCTTATCCAGGCGAAGCCTTTAAATAAGGTTCGCCTGCTTGCCGGCCTCGGCCAGCGACTTCATCGGCCGCGGGCCGATCTGCTGGATCACGATGCCAGCCGCGAGGCAGCCGAGCTTGCCGCAGTCTTCCAGCGTCCGACCCTGTGTGTAGCCATAGAGGAAGCCGGCGGCAAAGAGATCGCCCGCGCCTGTGGTGTCGACCAGTTCCCTGATCTTGATAGCATCCACGTAGAAGCGCTCGCTGCCCTTGAGAATCACGGCGCCGTTCTCGCTCATCGTTACGGCCGCGATCTTGCAGTCCTTGGCGATAAGGATCAGCGCTTCTTCGAAGTCGTCGGTTTCATAGAGCGCCAGCGCTTCCTGACGATTGGCGAAGACGATGTCGACGGTGCCGGAGCGCATCAGGTCGAGGAATTCGCCGCGATAGCGGTTGACGCAGAAGCTGTCGGAAAGCGTCATCGACATCTCACGGCCGTTCTCGTGGGCGATACGGGCGCATTCGCGGATCGCTTCCTTGGCGCGCGGCGGATCCCAGAGGTAGCCTTCGAAATAGGTGACCTTGGACTGGGCGACGACATCGGCCTCGACGTCTTCGGGCCCGAGCTCGACGCAGGCGCCGAGGTAGGTATTCATCGAGCGTTCGCCGTCTTCGGTGACGAAGATCATCGAGCGCGCGGTCGGCGGGAATGTCCCCTTCGGCTGTGTCTGATAGTGAACACCCTGCGCATGGATATCGTGCGCGAAGATTTCGCCGAGCTGGTCTTCCGCGACCTTGCCGAAATAGGCGGCCTTGCCGCCGAAGCTCGCCACACCCGCGGCCGTGTTGCCGGCGCTGCCGCCGGAGGCCTCCACCGCCGGTCCCATGCGCGCATAGAGAAGTTCTGCGCGCTCGGCATCGATGAGGTTCATCGCGGCCTTGGTGATCTCATTGTCAATGAGGAACTGGTCGTCGCAACGCGCGATGATATCGACGATCGCGTTGCCGACAGTCAGAACATCGAATTTGGTCATGAAAGGGAAGGTCCCGGGTTAGGTGATAGCCGGTGACCGGTCTTAGCGAATTTTCGCCGCATGGGAAGCGGAAATGCCGCTGGGCCGTCTATCTCATCGCAAAAATGCACTGTGACGGGTCAAATGTCGCCGGCCGCCCCCCCGTGACCGCGGCGTTCAAAAGGCGCGTCTCAAGCAGCGGCAGCATAGATCAGGTCGGGCTTTACGAGCCACTCGTTCTTGCGCAAGGCAGTGACATCGAGCCTGCCACGTCGATCACGACGGGCAATTCCAACAAAACGATAGCGGCTGCCCCTGGTGTCGACTACGCGAGCGGGGATCGGTGTGCCGTCGATATGGCCGATAACCGGTCCGTCGGAAAGTGCGCCGTTGAGGAAGAAATACTCATGGGGGAGGTTCCTGCTTACCATCCTAATTTACTATCTTTCGTCGTTTGGTCGTGTGCCCTGCGCAGCCTCGCGGGCGCGCTTTTCGTCGTCGGGGCTGGCTTTCTCCAAATGAAAGTCGCTTTTTGATGGCGACCCTGGAAAAAGACGACGTGTTTTCTTGATCTCCACGACAAATGGCTTCCTTTGGGGATGCATGTACGTTTCCTGCTGGTTGGCAAACAGGGCACGTGAATATGCCCTCGACGGGCGGCCGGGGTTCGTGACCTGTCGTCACAGGATGCGGACAAAGCCATAGCCGTTCCATTCGGACGACGGGCCTCCGACATTAAAATCTCATATCATCTGATAAGGGCGCATGGCCGACGGCGGCGAGCTAGTGTTCGATCTGCTGCTCTGCCACGGTGCTGGCGATGATCTGATCGGAACCCTTTGCATAGAGCGGGAGCGTCAAGGTGATCGCCTCGCTGCGCCCGTTGATGGTGGCGGTATATCGCTTGTAAACGCGATCCTGCCCTTGCTCTTCACCCGCCGAGACAGCGTTCACCTTCTCGACCAGCGCTTTCTCGAAAACATCCGCGTCGACGTCCCCCAGTGCCACCGTGCAGCCTTCGACGGTTTTGCCGCCGACATCCGCCCGCGAGACCACCAGCGCTTGAAAGCTCTCAGCTTCGCCGCCGCTGACGATCCATCCTTCCAGCGCTTCCGGATTCTCCATCGGGGTGAAGGTCAGCGCCATATCCTCTGCCATCGAAGGCCATTCGTCGGCTTTCGCACGCTCAGCCGTGCGCTCGAAGTCCGGGCCAGAGGAAACGCAGCTGTCGTAAAAAAATGAAAGTTTGGAACTCGCGTCATCGGCAAATGATGGCCCGGCGGCAAAGAGAATGACGAGGCAGGCAGCCAAAGTACGCTTCATGTCGTCTCCGAGCGGCGGAGTCAGTGCGGCCCTTCGGCCGCACTGACCGTTTTCAAACTTGCCGGACATTGTCGGCAGACGTTCTGCCGGTTCGACGGTCCTGCGCGACTTCGAACGCTATGCCCATTCCTTCTTTCACGGTGTCGATCCCGCCTCGTTGAGCGGCCGTGATGTGAAGAAAGACGTCGGTTCCGCCGTCATCCGGAGTGATGAATCCGAAGCCCTTGTCCTGGTTGAACCACTTGACTTTACCTGTTGGCAAAATTTACCCCCATGTTGGTCTCCCCAGCCGGCATCGGACATCGCACGATTTTGCCCGTGGGCACAAGAGCATTTGAAAATACAGCGGGACACCGCGTTGCTCTGGTGGCCGTGGCCGACTTCTGAGCTTGCGCATGCCAAGACGACACGGTTGCGTCCCACCTATAAGCGTGCGGCTGGTGGTCCCTCGCATTTCATATAGCGGGAATCCGTCATCCGCATGTCATTTCCCCGTCCTATAAGCATCCTCAATGACATTGGCATGAGCGGCTTCCGAGCGGCAGCCAATGAAGAAGGGAATGACGCCCTTCGACGATACCGGAGTAACGCTGACCACGGATGAACTGGCAGCATTGCAGACCGGCTATCCGGCAGGACCGGATGCGGAAAAGCGGGCAGAGCCCGCTTTTTTTGCTTTTATGTTTTGGCGGTTTGTCATCACGGCCGTTTTGCTGCTAGGCATGCTTATTCCCTCGCAAGGCAGCCGCATTGAATGTCAGCCATCATCTTCGACGTCCTTCCCATCTTTATCATGATCCTTATCGGCTGGCTGACCGTGAAAATACGGCTGATGAAGGCGGAGATCGGCGATGCGCTGAGCGAGTTCGTCTTCAAGATCGCCGTGCCGCTGTTGTTGTTCCGCACGATCGCCAACGCCGATTTTCACGGTGCCTCGCCCTTCCGTCTCTGGATCGCCTATTTTTCGGGCGTCGGAGTGACTTGGGTCGCGGCCCATATCGCCGCGACGCGCTTTTTCGGGCGCGATGACCGCATTGGCGTGCTTGCCGGTGTATCGTCAGCCTTCGCCAACACCATCTTCATCGGACTGCCGCTCGTTCAGCGCACGGTCGGTGACAAGGGGCTCGTGCCGCTCTCGATTCTGATCGCGGTCCATCTGCCTGTGATGATGATTATCGGAACCATCCTGATGGAGCGCGCCGAGCACAAGATCGCCGGCAAGAAGGAGCGCAGCATCGCCAAAGTGGTGCGCCAGATCGCCCACAATCTCGTCAAAAACCCGCTGGTGATCGGCTTGGCCGGCGGTGCTGCCATGCACCTGTTAGGGCTCACCATGCCGGGACCGGTAGGCGCCATAATCGATCAGATCGCCGGTGTCGCCGGGCCGGTCGCGCTGATTTCGCTCGGCATGGCGCTTGAGAAATACGGCATTTCAGGCAACGCCGGCATCGCCAGCGTCACCTCCGCCTTCAAGTTGTTGCTGTTGCCGGCCTGCGTCTGGGCGGCGAGCCATCTGGTCGGGCTTGCCAGTGACTGGACGGCGGCCCTGGTGCTGATTTCGTCGGTTCCAACGGGCGTCAACGCCTGGCTGATCGCCAACCGTTTCGGTGTCGGCCACAGCCTGGCAGCTTCGACGATCACGCTAACGACGGCGCTTGGCGCCATCTCCGTTTCGTTCTGGGCCTTTTTGCTCGGCGGCTAGGCAAAGAAAAAGCCCGGCGTCAGCCGGGCTTCGATTTTCGTCTGGAACCGAGCAGCGACTTACTGCGTCGCGCTATCCGGTGCGTTCGGATCCGGAAGCGGAACCGGCGAATCGGCCAGCGTGTGAAGGTAAAGGATGACGTTGGCGCGATCCGTGTCCTTCGGAAGACCGGCAAAGCCCATTGCCGTGCCGGCAACGTACTTCTTCGGTGCTGCCAGGAAGTGGTTCAGATGATCGAAGGTCCACTTCTCGCTGCCGCCCTTGGAGAAGTCCTTCATGCCCGACGAGTAGGCAAAGCCTTCATGCGTGGCGATCGGACGATCGACGAGACCGAAGAGGTTCGGACCAACCTTGTTCGGTCCCCCCTTGGTCGCGTCATGACAGGCCTGACACTTCTTGAAAACAGCCTCGCCAGCCTTGGCGTCCGCCTTTGCAAGTAGCTGTGCGATCGGAACGGCTGCAGCCGGTGCGGCCTCGCCGCCACCAGCGGCAGCGGCCTCTTCGGCGACGATCGCGAAACCTTCCTTCTCCGGGCTCTCCGAATGAAAAATTCCCTCCGACGCGATGGAGACGGTCATCAGAACGAAAACCGTTCCGAGCAGTGCCCCCACAGCCATATTCACGTATGAATTCATCTGCAATGCTCCCCTTGCAGCCGGCAGACATAAAACCGGACCATCTTGAAATCGCGCGGAACCTATGTCTTTTGGCTATTCGTTGCAACAGTCTAAATGGCCTGTTGCGTGAGACTTTTTGACACCTTTCCGCCCGGTTTAGAAGGCCCGAACAATGACCAGTCCAAATTTAGATGACGTGCTCGTGCTGATCCCGGCCCGCATGGCATCGACCCGTCTTCCAGGCAAGCCGCTCGCCGATATTTGCGGGCTGCCGATGATCGTGCAGGTGGCGCTGCGGGCGAAGGAAGCCGAAATTGGCCGCGTCGTTGTCGCGGTTGATGACCAACAGGTCCATGATGTCGTGGCCGCGGCAGGCTTTGAAGTCATCATGACCAGCAAGGATCATCAGTCCGGTTCGGATCGCATTTACGAGGCGCTCATGAAGGTGGATCCGGAGGGGAAAGCCAAGTTCGTCGTCAACGTGCAGGGCGATCTGCCGACGATCGAGCCGGAAACCGTTCGCGCCGCGCTGCGCCCGCTGGAGGATCCGAGCGTCGACATCGCAACACTGACGATCGAGATCGAGGACGAGGCCGACAAGACGGCACCGCATATCGTCAAGGTCGTCGGCTCGCCGATCTCGGAAAGCCGCCTGAAGGCGCTCTACTTCACCCGCACGACGGCACCCTACGGTGATGGACCGCTTTATCACCATATCGGCCTCTATGCTTACCGCCGCTCGGCCTTGGAGCGTTTCGTTACGCTCGGACCATCGGTCTTGGAAAAGCGCGAGTCGCTGGAGCAGCTGCGCGCGCTGGAAGCCGGCATGCGCATCGATGTCGAGATCGTTGACACGGTTCCGCTCGGTGTCGATACTCCCGCCGACCTTGAAAAGGCGCGGCGCATTCTCTCCGCAAGAACGAAGTGACGGATTTTCCATGAACATCACCACCAACAGGATCGCCTTCCAGGGTGAGTTCGGCGCGAACTCCGACATGGCGTGCCGTGACATGTTTCCGACCATGGAGCCGCTGCCGTGCCAGACGTTCGAGGATGCCTTCGTGGCGGTCGAGAATGGCGATGCCGATATCGGAATGATCCCGATCGAGAACACGATCGCTGGCCGCGTCGCCGACATTCATCACTTGCTGCCGGAGTCGCGCCTGCACATCATCGGCGAGTATTTCATGCCGATCCGCTTCCAGTTGATGGTGCTCCCGGGCGTCACCAAGGATGAGATCCGCACGGTTCACAGCCACATCCACGCCCTTGGGCAGTGCCGCAAGATCGTGCGTTCGCACGGCTGGAAGCCGGTGATCGCTGGCGACACGGCAGGTGCTGCAAAGCTCGTCAAGGAAACCGGGGACCGCTCGATGGCGGCGCTGGCGCCGCGCCTTGCCGCCGATCTCTACGGTCTCGACATCGTTGCCGAGAATGTCGAGGACACGGAAAACAATGTCACCCGCTTCGTCATCCTTTCACGCGACGAGGAATGGGCGCATCGCGGCTCGGCCGAGGAGAAGCTCGTCACGACGTTTGTCTTCAACGTCCGAAACATCCCGGCCGCACTCTACAAGGCGCTTGGCGGCTTTGCGACCAACACCATCAACATGACCAAGCTGGAGAGCTATCAGCTCGGCGGCAAGTTCGTCGCAACGCAGTTCTATGCTGACATTGAGGGTCACCCGAACGATCCGAATGTCCGGCGTGCATTGGAGGAGCTGCGCTTCTTTTCCGAGAAGGTGCGCATCCTCGGCGTCTACAAGGGCCACCCAATGCGGGGCCAACTGCAGAAATGAAAAAGGGCGCCTGCGGGCGCCCTTTTCTTTGTGATTTACTTGTCCGGCTCACACACCCGCAGGCGATGGCCGTCCGGGTCGAGCACGACGAAGGTCGGGCCGAAATCCATGTCCGTAAGGTCCTGCGCGATCGGCAACTGGCGCTTGCGCCAATCCTCGTAAAGCGTCGACACGCCGTTCTCGCCGGGAACCATGAAGGCGATCTCGGCGCGGCTGCCCGTAGCGGACGGCTGCGGGGTAACCTTGCTCAGCCGCCAGAGGCCGAGCGTGAAGCCGCCATCAAGCGCGAAGGCGACAAAGTTCGGGGCTTCGGCGACAGGCTCTCGGCCGAGCAAGGACCGGTAGAAACCGGCACTTGTGGCCGGGTCCTTGACGTAGAGAATGATGAGGTTCGGGCTGTTCATCGGGTCGTCCTCGTTGTGACAGGGTGGCAGGCGAAGAAACGCCGCTGCCTCGTTGGCAGCGGCGGCGGTCGGTCATGCGTCTTGGGAGTTGTGTCGTGTGCGGCTAGCCTTCGTGGCAGGGGCTGCCCCAATCGACGAAGCCGAGATCGCGTTTCTTCCACTCCGGCATGGTGTCTGGATCGAGGCGCGAACACCTGCGATGCGCCATCTGGCGCGACGCGTTCAGCATCATGCGCAGCAGCGTGGATTGCGGATATCCTGCATCGGAAGAGGTCTCGTCGACAGCATGGTTGCCGCACGTAGATCGGCTCAGGTTCAGGCTCATCATCATCGGTCCTCCTATTGGATTGGTACCGATAATAGCGCTGACCACTGTCAGTTTATGGCAGTAGTGTCGCGGTCAGGATGCAATATCTTGCTGGTCTCGCCATTCCTTGAGCAGGACCGCGCGCCGGCGCGGATAACGGCCGTCCTGAGGGATCATTTCGACGATCCGGTCGGTGCGGAAGTGGCGGTAATCCTGACGCAATTCACACCAGGCAACGACAACCCGCACCTGCTCGAAATAGCTCAGCGCGAAAGGCCAGATATTGCGGACGGAGACGGTTCCGCCCTCATCCGAGTAGGTCAACTTGAGGATTCGTTCGGCGCGAATCGCCTTGCGAATGGCACTGAGATCAGCCTTGTCGGCAACGGGCGGTCGGAGATGGACGAGCAGCGTCGAGGTCTCGATCTCGTCTCGCATCTCATGCGGCAGCACGTCGGCGATCTTGGCGAGGGCATCGGCGCCGGCGGCGGCAAGGCGTGGATCGGCGGCACGCGCAACCCATCGCGAACCGAGGACGAGCGCCTCGATCTCGTCCTGCGAAAACATCATCGGTGGCAGCATGAAACCCGGCTTCAACACGTAGCCGAGACCTGGCTCTCCTTCGATCAAGGCGCCCTGTGCCTGCAGGCTCGAAATATCGCGATAAAGCGTGCGGATGCTGACGCCAGTTTCGGTGGCAAGCACAGCGCCGCTGACCGGCCGGCGATAGCGCCGCAGGGTTTGCAGCAACGTCAGAAGGCGTTCGGAGCGTGCCATGTCAGGGGCCTCGTTCTGTCAGGCCTTATTGCTTTTCCACTCTATCCAATCGCGCATCAGCCGATGGGCGATCGCCCCCTTGGGCGGTGGTGCCTTGCCGGTCACGCCGGGGCGTTCAAGCATCTCAAGCGTTTCTTCACGCGTGAACCAGCGGCAGTCCTCCAGCTCCTGGGTATCGTACTTGACGTCCTTGGACTTGGCTTCGGCGAAGCAGCCAAGCATCAGCGTATGGGGCATCGGCCAGGGTTGCGAAGCGTGATAGCGGATCCGTCCGGTATGAATTCCGGATTCTTCCAGCGTCTCACGGCGCACAGCGTTCTCGATCGTCTCACCCGGTTCTACGAAACCGGCAAGACAGGAATACATGCCCGGAGCGAAATGCGGGCTGCGGCCAAGAAGGCAGAGATCGCGCTCCTCGTCGATCGTGAGCATGATGACGACGGGGTCGGTGCGCGGGAAGATTTCATGTCCGCAGGCTGTGCAGACGCGCTTGTAGCCGCCGATATGGATCTCCATGGTCGAGCCGCAGCGGCCGCAGAACTTGTTGTCGCGGTTCCAGCGGATGAGGCTCGCTCCCTGCGCAAACTCCCCGAGTAGAACCTCGTCGATCAGCATCTCGCGAAATAGCGAACGGCCATCCGAAGGCTTGTAATGGCTGGCCAACTCTTCTTCCGGAACACCCACCGGCACGGCAAGGCGCGGCTCCCCGGTTTTTCGATAGCCGAGCAGGACGGTCTCATCCCAGTTGGGCCGCAGGTCCTTCAGCTCGTAGCGTGCAAACAGCGGATCAAGCACCTGCCCGTCATGCTTCAAGACCAGCTTGTCGCCGGCAAAGGCGAAGATATGCGTTCCTTCCTTGGCAAGCGCCTTGTCGACGGATGTCTCGTCGCGATGTTCGGAATCACGGATCAGGTCATTGGCTGCGAAGGCAGTCAGGCTACTGGGTTCCGGATGCGGAACATCCGAATCGAAAAGCGAACGGCTCATGATGAAAGGGCTTCCCGCAACTTCTCTATAAGGTCATCTCTCTTATCCGCCGCGTAAGGTTCAGCCTTGCCAAAACCCCAGACGGGATTTGGCCAATTGGCATCGCCTTCGAAGCGGGCAATGACATGAACATGAAGCTGACGGACGATGTTGCCAAGGGCCCCAATATTGATTTTTGTGGCGCCGGTGATCTTCTTCAGGGCGGAGGCGACCATCTCCGTCTCGAATGTCAGCAACACCTGATCGAGGGGCGTCAGTTCGAAGACTTCGCTGATATCCGTTCTGCGTGGCACGAGAATCAGCCACGGCCAGCGGGCGTCCTTCGACAGCCTGAGATCGCAGAGCCCGGTCTGAATAACTCGGTCGCTATCGCTCTCCAGCCGACGGTCGAGTTTGAATTCGTCCAACAGGCATTCCTCCATGTTTTCCTGAGGCTAGCAGTTTTTTTTGAGCTTGGCTTGCTTTTGATGGCGATATTGCCGATATGTGCATCCGGGAGGTTGGTGGTGGACGAGCCACTCGCCAACCGGGTCAGGTCCGGAAGGAAGCAGCCCTAACGAGCCCGGCACGGGTCATCGTGCCAGCCTCCCACCTTTCTCTCCATTCTTGCTCGGGCAGTCCGGGTGATAAGCAGGGCGATGAGCGACACCGAGCGACAGTCACAAGATGCCGCCTCGACGGGCACCGGATACCGGGTGCTGGCACGCAAATACCGCCCCAAGGATTTCACGGATCTGATGGTCGGCCAGGAGCCGATGGTTCAGACCCTGACCAACGCCTTCGAGACCGGCCGTATTGCCCAAGCCTACATGCTGACCGGCGTGCGCGGGGTCGGCAAGACGACGACCGCCCGCATCCTCGCTCGCGCGCTGAATTACAAGACCGCTGACATCGACAAGCCGACGATCGATCTGCGGATCCCGGGTGAGCATTGCCAGGCAATCATGGAAGGCCGGCATGTCGACGTCATCGAGATGGACGCTGCATCCCACACGGGTATCGACGATATCCGCGAGATCATCGAGCAGGTGCGCTATCGCCCGGTTTCGGCGCGCTACAAGGTCTACATCATCGACGAAGTGCACATGCTCTCGACACAGGCCTTCAACGGCCTGCTGAAGACGCTCGAAGAGCCGCCGGAGCATGTGAAGTTCATCTTCGCTACCACCGAAATCCGCAAGGTCCCGATCACCGTCCTGTCGCGCTGCCAGCGTTTCGACTTGCGCCGCATCAGTGCCTCCGATCTCGTTGGGCTCTTTACCACGATCGCATCGAAGGAAGGCATCGAGGCGGAGCCGGATGCGCTGGCGATGATTGCCCGTGCCGCCGAAGGTTCGGCGCGCGACGGTCTCTCGCTGCTCGACCAGGCGATCGCCCATGGCGGCGGCGCGGTGCTGGCGGAAACGGTGCGCGGGATGCTCGGCCTTGCCGACCGCGCCCGCATCGTCGATCTCTTTCATCATATCGTAAAAGGCGATGTCGCAGCAGCGCTCGGCGAATTCGAAAGCCAGTATGAAGCCGGTGCCAATCCCGTTGCCGTGCTGACCGATCTCGCTGATTTCACGCATCTGGTCACGCGGTTGAAATACGTGCCGGATGCCGCTAACGATCCTTCGCTCAGCGAAATCGAACGTACCAAGGCCGCCGAATTCGCGCAGAGCGTGGCGGTAACGACGCTGTCGCGCATCTGGCAGATGTTACTAAAGGGCATTCCGGAAGCCGAAGGCTCCTCGCGCCCGGCCGGCGCCGCTGAGATGGTGCTGATCCGACTGACACATGCCGCCCATCTGCCGGCGCCGGAAGACGCCGCCCGTCGCCTCGCGGAGTTTTCCGAGACGAACGGTGGCGGCCGTCCATCCGTCCCATCGGGCAACAGCGGTGGCGGCGCAACGGTGAACTATCAAGGCAATCTGGCGGCATCGACCGAGTCGATCCCGCGCCCGCAGCCCGCCGGCCCGACCGCGATGCTGCGCGCCGTCCCTAATCCCGACCCGCAGAACGTGCCGGTCGGCCGCGTCGAGACGAAGCCGGCCGAGGCGCCGAAACCACTGGTTTCGGTAAACTCGATCACCGATATCGCCAATCTGGCCGGTGAAAAGCGCGATGTGAAGGTCAAGGCGCTGGTGCGCAACTTCGTACGCCCGGTGCGCATCGAGCCCGGCCGCCTCGACGTCAATCTGACCGAAGGCGCCCCCGGTACGCTGCTGAACGAACTGGCTGTCAAGCTCAAGGACTGGACAGGCATCCATTGGATCGTCAGCCTCAGCCGCGAGGAAGCTCAGCCGACGATCGTCGAGGCCGAAGCCAACGCCAAGGCGCAGCAGGTCAGCGACGCGCGCCAAGATCCGGATGTGGCGGCGATCCTCGCCCAGTTTCCGGGCGCCAAGATCATCGACGTCCGCGTAAGGGCGCCCGAGCCGGAAGAGGAAGAGGAAGTCAAGGCGCCTGCCGCTGCCGAATCCGAAGAGGGCGACATCCTGCCCGGCGACGACATAATTTTCTAGAGTATCGAGAAGGAGCGAGACGATGCGCGACATCATGGGCATGATGGGCAAAGTCAAGGAAATGCAGGCCAAGATGGAGAAGATGCAGGCGGAGATCGCCGAACTCCAGGCGGAAGGCAAGTCGGGTGGCGGTCTCGTCACCGTGATCCTCAATGGCAAGGGCGAGATGCAGAGCCTGAAGATCGACCCGTCCCTCTTCAAGGAAGACGATGTCGAAATCCTCGAAGACCTGATCGTTGCCGCGCATAAGGATGCCAAGGACAAGGCGGAAGCCGCCGCTGCCGAAAAGACCAAGGCGCTGACCGCCGGCCTGCCGATTCCTCCTGGCTTCAAGATGCCGTTCTGACCAGCCGGTAGACCAAGAGAGCGGTGTCAGCTGCGCTGGCATCGCTTCCGTCACGCAACAGGAGGATTGCCGATGACGTTGACCAGTCTGTTTGTCTTTGCCTGCGCATTGTTCGTGGCCGCCGGCTCTCCTGGTCCGAGCGTTGCCGCACTCGTCGCCCGGGTGATTTCCAAGGGCGCCCGTGACGTTCTGCCTTTCCTGTCAGCTATGTGGCTCGGCGAAGCAATTTGGCTGACCTGCGCCGTCGCCGGCTTGGCGGCGATCGCCGAAACCTTCCACTATGCCTTCGTTGCCATCAAGTGGCTCGGCGTCTGCTACCTGCTCTATCTTGCCTGGAAAATGTGGTTCGCGTCGCCCGATAGTGATGGCGAAGCGTTGCCCGAGGCGCAATCACCCACAAGGCTTTTCCTCGCCGGCATGACGGTGACGCTCGGCAACCCGAAGATCATGATGTTCTACATGGCGCTGCTGCCCTCGATCATCGACGTTCGCGGGGTAACGATCGTCGGTTGGGCAGAACTCGTGGCCACCATGCTCTTCGTGCTGATCTTCATCGACTTCAGTTGGACGCTGCTTGCTGCCAAAGCCCGGCGCTTCCTGAGGAGCCGTCGTGCTATTCGCGCGGCCAACCGCGCCAGCGCCGGAACGATGGCCGGCGCCGCTTTGGCGATCGCGATGCGCTAGGCTATCGCTGTGACACATGCCGCCTGGGAGCTGGTGGCGGTGGTGCCGGCGGCACCCAGGTCAGGATCATATTGGCAACGCCTGCCGCGATGTTGAGACCGGACGTGCCCTCAGCCGAGACAGGTTGCAGAGCAATCGAGCCCTCGAAACCGCCGATCAGGACATTCGCCCCGACGCCGAGGCCGACCGTCGCATTGGCTGCGACGCCGGAGTAGCTGCCCTGCAGGGCGCCGTCGAGCCGGTTTGTCGGCGCGTAGACGAGCCAGATCAATCCGCCGCCAGCGAGAGCGCCGATATCGACACCAAACTTGGTGATCGTGCCGGTGTAGCGTTCGCTTGGTCGATCGGGCGAGGACGGCGTGAATATGCAGTTTAGCGTCCGTTTCGAGCCGATGATGACGCCGAATCCGGGAGAAATATCACAGCCCAACGAGCCGACCTTGACGCGGGCTGCAGCCGGCGTTGCTGATAGGAAGGTAGTGGCCGTTGCGGCGATGACTGCCGCCGCGATAAGTCTTGCGATGGACATGCGAGCCTCCTTCGATTTGCACCCCGTGGATGAAAAACTAGGAGGCTCCTTCTCGTCAGCAAGTGGCAGCCGTTGAAATCACCTCAGACGTGGTTTCGCGCCAATTTCATCAGTTCGCGACCGACGGGTTTGGTCGGCTCCCCACGCAAGACGAGCGAGGTGGTGACCGCACCATAGCGCGCGATGCTATCGACGATGACTTCAAGCTCGGAGGGCGAGGGGACGAGGACTTTCAAGACGAAGCAATCCTCTCCTGTCAGCCTGAGAACTTCGATGATCTGCGGCATGTCGGCAAATTGCTTGAGGCAGGTGCGGATATGTTCGTGGGTCGTGCGTAGCCGGATCACGGCCATCATGCCCAGCCCGAGCGCCGCGGTATTGATACGGGCGCCGTAGCCTTTGATGATCCCCCGTTCCTCCAGGCGTTTCAGCCGCTCGGAGGCTGCCGGCTGCGACAGGCCGACCTTGCGCCCCAGCTCGGAAACGGAAATGCGCCCATCAGCCTGCATGATCTCGATAATCATCATGTCAGTTGGGTCGAGTTGTCGGCTCATGAAATCGGCCATGAATGTCCGCCTTTAATCTATCGGCTGAGCGATGACTTTGCCGATGATTTCTTATGTCATTTGCGCACCCTCTCGCGCAACTTGTCCGTCGAGCAACAGGAAGGAAGCGATGAGAGAAATCATCACGGTGCCCGGCATTGGCGGGTCTGGCGAAACCCACTGGCAGTCCCGATGGGAGACGGCCGACCGTCGCATTCGGCGCTTTTCACCCTCGAGTTGGGATCAGCCGGACATTGAGGACTGGATTGAGGCGCTGGACAGGGCAGTCGGGCAGGCGGAGGCCGAACCGCTTCTCGTTGCCCATAGTCTCTCCTGCCTGCTGGTGGCGCATTGGGCACGGCGGGCCAGGCATCGCGCCAGCGGCGCCTTGCTCGTCGCGCCGCCGGACCCGCGCGCCGCAGCCTACCCGCCGGAAGCAGCCGGCTTTGCCGAAACACCTCTCGGGGCGCTTCCGTTCCCCTCGCTTGTCGTAGCAAGCAGCGACGACCCGTACGGTTCGCTCGACTACGCACGTGCCAGGGCTGATGAGTGGGGTAGCCAATTCACAAATATTGGTGCCCGCGGTCACATCAACGGAGCCAGTGGGCTTGGCGATTGGCCGGAGGGACGGGCGGCTTTGGCGGCCCTTGAGGTGCGCTTGCGCTAGGCGCCGGCCTGCACTTCCAGAATATTCCGAAGTTTGTAGTGGATCGGAGCCGCCAGATAGCGGTTGCGATCTTGGGCGGCGAGGGTCTTGCCAAAGGTGGCGATCATCTCCGGCATCGTAACCTTTTCGCCGTCATAAGGCTGATAGTCGACCGTTGATCTGGCGGTGATTGCTCCACCGTGAAGCACCCGGCAATAGATGCCCGGCCGGGCAGCTCGCGCGTAGCGCTTGGCGAACCGCGGGTCACCCATCCGGGCGGCAAAGGTAGCACAGGGAATGCGCGCACTGGTAACCTCCAGAACAAGATCGCCGGCTATGAATCGATCGCCGACCGAAACGGTGCGGTTGTCGAGACCGTCGATCACCAGGTTTTCTCCGAATGTGCCTGGCACGGTCGGCCGCACAAGCTCTTTCGACCACCAGTCGAGCGTCAGCGACCCCTCGAGATAGACGGCCTGGTCGACGCCGCCATGATGCTTCCGGTTGCAGATCGCATCACCGACCACGCCCTCCGCATCGACGAGCACGCTGCCGGTGATGGGATGCTTGTAGATGCCCGTCTTGTAGCTCTTGCCGGGCAGCCGCTCGGCACTGCCGATGCAGACGGCGAGGATTTTCATCAAGCGGCGCTCCCAACATGTTTCCGTTTTTGCAGCATATGGGCTAATAACCGCTCATGGCAAAGCGAGTCACCGGCCCCGAAATCGAAAAACTGATCCAGCTTCTGGCAAAGGTCCCCGGCCTCGGTCCGCGGTCCGCGCGCCGCGCTGCCTTGCATCTCATCAAGAAGAAAGACCAACTGCTCGGCCCGCTGTCGAACGCGATGGGCGAGGCCTACGACAAGGTCAAGATCTGCTCTCTCTGCGGCAATGTCGATACGGTAGATCCCTGCACGGTCTGCACGGACGACCGGCGCGACCAGTCCGTCATCATCGTCGTCGAAGATGTCTCCGACCTATGGGCGTTGGAGCGCGCCGGCGCGCTGAACGCCGCCTATCATGTCCTCGGTGGCACCTTGTCTCCCTTGGATGGCGTCGGCCCGGATGATCTCAACATTCGCGGCCTGATCGAGCGCGTCACGGCCGGCGGCATCCGCGAACTGATCATCGCGGTCAACGCCACCGTCGAGGGGCAGACAACAGCACACTATATAACCGACCAGCTGACCGGACTGAACGTCAAGATCACGCGCCTTGCCCATGGCGTCCCGGTCGGTGGCGAACTCGACTATCTCGATGAAGGAACGCTGCAGGCGGCGCTCAGAGCCCGCACGGCAATCTAGGGGGAAGCATGAGCAAGCGCATTTTCGGGCGCCTCTTGATCGCGACGGCGGCGCTGCTGGCACTGTCAGGCCCGCCAGCTTTTTCCGCTTCCAAGGCCGATGTTGAAGCGCAGTTCGAAAAGTGGGTCAGGGCCGATCTCTGGCCGGAGGCGCAGCGCAATGGCATTTCCGAGAAGGCGTTTCAAGCAGCCTTTGCGGGCGTCGAGCTGAACTGGACCTTGACCGATCTCGCCCCTCCCGGCTTCCCACCTGCCAAGGAGCAGAAGCAGACGCAGGCCGAATTCTCCTCGCCCGCGCCGTACTTCAACGAGGATCGGCTGAAGCGGCTGGAGAGCACCGGCCGCGGCTTTGCCGCGCAATATGCCTCGACGCTGAAGAAGATTGAAAAAGCCTACGGGGTTCCCGGCTCGATCGTCCTTGCCGTCTGGGGGCGCGAAACCGGCTTCGGGGCTGCCAAGATCCCGAATTCCGCCATCGAGGTGCTGGCGACCAAGGCCTTTATGTCGACGCGCAAGGACATGTTCCGCACCGAATTGCTCGCCGCTCTGCATATCATCGATCGCGGTGACGCGACGCCGGCCGAATTCAAGGGGTCATCTGCCGGCGCGCTCGGCCAGCCGCAGTTCATGCCGACCAGCTATCTGAAATATGCGGTCGATTTCGATGGCGACGGCCACCCCAACATCTGGACATCGGTTCCCGATACGCTTGCCTCTATTGCGAACTTCCTTGCCCAGAAGAGCTGGCAGCGCGGTCGTGGCTGGGGATACGAAGTGAGCATCCCCGATGGTGTATCCTGCGCGCAAGAGGGGCCGGACCTCGCCAAGCCCGTGTCGCACTGGGTCTCACTCGGTATCACGCGCATATCAGGCAAGGCTTTCCCTTCCGGCGAGGGCAAGGCGTCCGGCATGATGCTCGTCCCTGCTGGGCGCGACGGTCCGGAGTTTGTCGTCACGCCGAACTTCTACGTGCTGAAGGAATACAACAACTCCGACCTCTATGCGCTTTTTATCGGCAACCTGGCCGATCGCATCGCCTATGGGTCCGGGGCTTTCCAGGGGCCTTGGGGCGATGTCGGCAAAATGCTGCGCTCCGACGTCGCGACGATGCAGAAGGCGCTGGAGAAAAAGGGATACGACGTCGGCGGCTCCGATGGTCTCCCCGGTTACAAGACCCGCCGTTCCATCGGCCAGTGGCAGGAGAAAAACGGCTTGACGCCGACCTGCTATCCCGAGGCATCGATGATCGGAAGGTTGAAGTAGCTAGAGCCTAGAGGTTGCGCTTCAGCCCCTCGTGGCTCGCGACAAATCCCAGTTTCTCGTAGAAACGGATGGCGTCGCGCCGTGATTTGTCCGAGGTCAGCTGTACCAAACCGCAACCGCGCTCGGCGCAGCGTGCAACAGCCCATTCAATGAAATCGGAGCCTAGGCCCGTGCCACGCGCGCTCTTGGCGACGCGCACGCTTTCGATCTGCCCACGCCAAACACCTGTTCGGGACAGGCCGGGAATGAAAGTCAGCTGCAAGCAGCCGAGGACGCGATCGCGCCCATCCACCGCGACCGCCAGCAGCTGATTGGCGTCGGCTTCGATGGCATCGAACGCAGCGACATATCTTGCATCCGGCGGATCCGAAACGATTTCGCGCGCGCTGCCGAGGTCGTCCTCGGCGAGCAAGCCAATGATATCAGCCAGATCCGAACGGCGCGCGGGGCGGAAGGAATGCATGTCTTGCCTCAATGATGCAGGTCGATCGGTGCCTTGTAGAAGACGTCATCGCTGGGCGGAATGGCCTGGCGCTCGATCAGTCGATGCACCTGCGGCAGTTCTTCGCCTCGGTGGAGCGCCCGCAACTGTTCGATATTTTCCGCATCGGCCTGCGTGCGGCGCTGATTGTGCCTGATGTATTCGACCCAGGTCGGCGCGTGGTAGGTCTCCGTCCACCGGCCCGGTTTTTCGAGATCGCGCATCAGCGCCCAATTGCGCGCGCCGTCGCGAATGCGGATGCGTCGCCGCTCGCCCATCAGGGCCAGAAAGTCGGCAATGTCCGCGTCTGCGATTTCGTAATCGATCTGGACGACGATTGGACCGCTGCGCGGCGTGATATCGAGGCCGAGCGCCGGTTCGATGAAGCGGTTCAGCGGGTCCAGGTTGAGCGAGGCAAAGGCCGGCATGGCAAAGCGCAGGCCGATGACGATGCCGAAGAGCATGACGAAGGCCGAGATGAGCAGGGCATTGGCAACGCCATAGCGGTCGGCTGCCGCGCCCCAGAGCCAGCTGCCGCCGGCAATGCCGCCGAAGGTCACCGTCTGATAGAGCGACAGGGCGCGGCCGACGACCCAACGCGGCGTCGACAGCTGCACGATCGTATTGAACAGCGAGAGCGCCAGCACCCAACATGCGCCTGCGATCACCAGCCCGGCACAGGTCAGCGCGGCAATCGGACTGGAAGCGGCGATCACTGCGCTCAGCGCAAAGCCGGTAAAGGAAATCCGCACGATCGCCTCGCTCGAAAAGCGTTCGCGCAGCCGGTCGTTCAGGATAGCCCCGCCGATGGCGCCGATGCCGAAAGAGCCGAGCATGAGGCCGTAGGTCAGCGGACCGCCGACAACAAGGTTGATCGCCACGATCGGCAGCAGTGCAAGGATCGAGCTGGCGCTGATCCCGAAGACGAGCCCGCGCAGCAGCACCTTTTGCAGGTTGGGCGACATCGACACGTAACGAAGGCCGGCAAAGACGGCGCTGCCGAGCGTCTCCCTCGGGAGGGTCGAGGCCGGCGGGGTCGGCTTCCAGCGCCGCAGCGCATAGATCAGCGCGAAGTAGCTCACTGTATTGACGGCAAAGGCTGCAGCCGCGCCGGCAGCGGCGACGATGGCGCCGCCGATCGCGGGTCCGACACTGCGGGTGATATTGAAGCCGACGCTGTTCAAGGTCACCGCACCCGGCAGATCCACGCGCGGCACCATGTCGCCGACCGAGGCTTGCCAGGACGGGTTGTTCAACGCCGTGCCGCAGCCGATGAGGAAGGTGAAAAAGAGGAGCAGCCAGGGCGAAAGCCAGCCGAAGTAGGCGGAGATGCTGAGCACGGCCGAAACCGCAAACATGAAATATTGCGCAATCAGCATCACCCGGCGGCGATCAAAGCTGTCTGCAAGGGCGCCCGATGCAAGCGAAAAGAGCATGATTGGCAGTGCCGTCGATGTCTGCACGAGCGCAACCATATTGTCCGATGCCGTGATGGTCGTCATCATCCAGGCGGCGCCGACCGCCTGGATCAGTCCCCCGAAGTTCGAAGCGAGGCTTGCAAACCAGATCCTCCGGTAGGTTTCGTGCCGTAGCGGCGCCAGTGTCGACGAAGTGTAAGGCACGATCCCTCCCGATGACGGTCCTCGGAGCCAATATATGCTGAATGACGCCGCTGGCTACCTCGGGCGCCCATTGGGCCGAAGGTTGGCGACGGACCTTGCAATTTTTTGAAAACGGGCCTATATGGCTCTCAAATCTTGATCGTTTTGATGAAGAGTGGGCCGCAAGGACCCGCTCTTTTTTATTACCGCGATCATCCAAAAAGCATGAAATTGCGAGGAGCGTATCGCTTGTCGGATCCGACGAAAGCAGACAATGAACTTGAGCCGCGGCTGATCACCGAGACCGGTCTCGACCAGCGCCTTGCCGACATCGTCGAGCCTGTGCTCATCGACCTGGGTTATCGCCTGGTCCGTGTACGCATGCTCAACCAGAACGGCGCCACCATGCAGATCATGGCCGAACGCAATGATGGAACGATGGATGTCGAAGGCTGCGAAGAGGTCTCGATGGCCGTTTCTCCGGTTCTCGATGTGGAAGATCCGATCGATAGAGAGTATCATCTCGAAGTGTCTTCGCCGGGTATCGACCGCCCGATGGTGCGGAAATCCGATTTCGTGCGCTGGCAGGGACACCTTCTGAAGTGCGAAACGTCGATCATGGTCGGCAACCGCAAGCGCTTCCGTGGCAAGATCGTTGCGACCGACGCAGACGGTTTCACGCTCGAGCGTGACCAGGTTTCCGAGGGTGAAGAGCAGAATATCGTTATTCCGTTCACGGCTCTCGCCGATGCAAAGCTCATTCTGACCGACGATCTGATCCGTGATGCCCTGCGCGCCGACAAGCTGGCGAAGGCAGAGGCCGCGAACCAGAACGAAGCGGAAGACGAAGAATAACCGATCAACTTGTGGCTCGAGGGACGGGAACCCGGGACGCCAAGACGGAGAGATAAGACAATGGCAGTCAGTGCGAACCGGCTCGAACTTCTGCAGATCGCAGATGCAGTGGCGCGCGAAAAGGTCATCGACCGCGAGATCGTACTTGCCGCAATGGCAGACGCGATCCAGAAGGCAGCGCGCTCCCGCTACGGCACCGAGTCCAACATCCGCGCCGACATCAACCCGAAGACCGGCGAAATCCGTCTTCAGCGTCTGCTCGAAGTTGTCGACAAGGCCGAAGACTATTCGACCCAGATTCCACTTGAGCTGGCCCGCGACCGCAACCCGGATGCAGCCCTTGGCGATTTCATTGCCGATCCGCTGCCGCCGATGGATTTCGGCCGTATCGCTGCTCAGTCCGCCAAGCAGGTTATCGTTCAGAAGGTTCGTGAAGCCGAGCGCGACCGCCAGTTCGACGAGTTCAAGGATCGCGTCGGCGAAATCGTCAACGGCACCGTCAAGCGCGTCGAATATGGCAACGTCATCGTCGACCTCGGCCGCGGCGAAGGCATCATCCGCCGCGACGAAATGATCCCGCGCGAGAACGTCCGCTATGGCGATCGCGTCCGCGCATACGTATATGATGTTCGTCGTGAACAGCGCGGCCCGCAGATCTTCCTGTCGCGCACGCATCCGCAGTTCATGGTCAAGCTCTTCACGATGGAAGTGCCTGAAATCTACGACGGCATCATCCAGGTGAAGTCGGTTGCCCGCGATCCGGGTTCGCGCGCCAAGATCGCCGTGATCTCGAACGACAGCTCGATCGATCCGGTCGGCGCCTGCGTCGGTATGCGCGGTTCGCGTGTTCAGGCCGTCGTCGGCGAACTCCAAGGCGAAAAGATCGACATCATTCCGTGGTCGCAGGACCCGGCGACCTTTGTCGTCAACGCCCTGCAGCCGGCTGAAGTCGCCAAGGTCGTTCTCGACGAAGATGCAGAGCGCATTGAAGTCGTGGTTCCGGACGAGCAGCTGTCGCTGGCTATCGGCCGCCGCGGCCAGAACGTCCGCCTGGCATCGCAGCTGACTGGCTGGGACATCGATATCATGACGGAAGCCGAGGAATCCGAGCGCCGTCAGAAGGAATTCAACGAGCGCACCAACTTGTTCATGGATTCGCTCGACGTTGACGAAATGGTCGGCCAGGTTCTGGCGTCGGAAGGCTTTGCGGCAGTTGAAGAACTGGCTTACGTCGATCTCGACGAAATTGCCTCGATCGACGGTTTTGACGAAGACACCGCACAGGAAATCCAGACGCGCGCCCGCGAATATCTGGAGCGCCTGGAAGCCGAAATGGACGAGAAGCGCAAGGCGCTCGGTGTTTCCGACGAACTGCGTCAAATCGACGGCATGACCGCTCAGATGATGGTCGCGCTCGGCGAAGACGGCATCAAGACGATCGAGGACTTCGCCGGCTGCGCCGCTGACGATCTCGTCGGCTGGAGCGAGCGCAAGAACGGCGAGACCAAGAAGTTCGAAGGCCTGTTCTCCAAGTTCGACGTTTCGCGCGTCGAGGCCGAGCAGATGGTTGTCCAGGCCCGCCTCGCGGCTGGTTGGATCACCGAGGAAGACCTCGCAAAGGACGCGGAAGCTGAAGAAGCTCCCGAGGCCGAGCAGGAAGTATAATGTCCGCGCGTGAGCCGAGCGTCTCTCCTGAGGACGACGATCTTGCAGGATATGACGTGAATGGTCGCATGTGCATCGTGACACGCGAAAGCGGATCGCAGGATGAGCTGATCCGCTTCGTTGCTGCTCCTGATGGGACTGTGGTCGCCGACCTGAAGCGCCAGCTTCCGGGACGCGGATGTTGGGTCAAGATCGATCGCTCGCTGGTCGACAAGGCCGTGGCGAAGAAGCTCTTTGCGCGTGCCTTGAAAGCGGATGTGAAGGCGGCAGCCGAGCTCGGCGAAACCGTCGATACGCTGCTCGTACAGCAGCTGATGCAGATGATGAACATGGCTCGCAAGGCGGGGCAGTTCGTTACCGGCTCCGCGAAAGTGGATGCCGCAGTCAGGAGTGGAGCCGCGATCGCCGTGTTCCACGCAACGAATGCCGCCGAAGATGGCGTGAGAAAAATCGACCAGGCCCGCAAGGCCTGGCACCTCGGAATGGAGACCGAGGAGGAAGTACCTTCCTACCGTCTCTTCTCGGAGAGCGAAATGGAAGGCCTGATGGGCCAGAACGCTTTTATCCATGCTGCAGTGCTTGCAGGGCAGGCGGGTGAGGGTGTAGTGAAGCGCGCAAAGATGCTCGAACAGTACCGCAATGGCGGTCAGTCCCGGGCAGCGGGCGGCGCTGGCCGGCAAAAACAATGATGCGGTCACCGGACTTGTCCGGTCCCCAGATCATTGATCGACATATTTGATTGACAGGGCCTGATGACGTCATCGCTCCCTGTCCGAAGGAACGGGAACGAATGACCGATAGCAATGACGACAAGACACTGAACGGACCGGGCAAGAAGACTCTGACCCTGAAGCCGTCGGGCATGAGCCAGGGCACCGTGCGCCAGGATATGGGCCGCGGCCGCACCAAGGCGGTCGTTGTCGAGACCCGCAAGCGGCGTCCGATGCGTCCGGAAGACGAGCGCCCGATTACGCCGGGCACTGCGGCGGCGCCCGCCCGTGCCGCCGAGCCGGTCCCGGTCGCGCATCAGCCGCGCGCACCGCAGGCCCCTGCCCCACGCATTCATCCGTCCGGTGGCCAGCAGTCACGTCCGCAGCAGCCGTCTTCGCAGCCGCGCCAGCAGGATCGTCCGCGTCCGGTAGTC
Organism: Rhizobium sp. RHZ01; assembly: GCF_014851595.1. Lineage (NCBI taxonomy): Bacteria > Pseudomonadati > Pseudomonadota > Alphaproteobacteria > Hyphomicrobiales > Rhizobiaceae > Rhizobium > Rhizobium sp. RHZ01. The sequence goes on along the minus strand of NZ_JACUZZ010000005.1, from coordinate 169,528 downwards.
TTGAACCACCTCTCGCCGGAAGAAATGGATGCCCGCCGGCGCGCGCTTGCCATGGCACAAGTTCGCGATGCCGAGGATGCGGTTCGCCGCGCCGAGGAAGAAAAGCGCCGCGCCGCCGAAGAGGCTGTGCGCCAGGCCGCGGAAGCCGAAGAGGCTAAGCGTCGCGCTGCCGAAGAGGCTCAGCGCGTTGCCGAAGCTGCCACGGCCGTTGCAACTCCCGCACCCGCTGCGGTCGAGGCGCGCACTGAAGCGCCGCGTGTTCAGGCCCAGACTCCGCCCGCACGCCGCCCCGATGCGGCGCCGTCCGCGGCTCCCGCGAGGCCGTCTCCGGCCGCGGCCGCAGCGCCGGGCGCTCGTCGCCGTGACAGCGAAGATGAGGACCGCGGCGCCCCGCGCGGCGTACCCGCTCGTGGTCGCGTCGTACGCCCGGAACCGGCAAAGCCGGTGACGACACGTCCAAAGACCGACGACGAACGTCGCCGCGGGAAGCTGACGATCGGTACTGCCGGCGTCGACGAAGATGGCACGGCACGTGGCCGTTCCATGGCCGCCATGCGCCGCCGCCAGGAAAAGTTCCGCCGCAGCCAGATGCAGGAAACCCGCGAAAAGGTTGTTCGCGAAGTCATCCTGCCGGAGACCATCACCATCCAGGAACTGTCGCAGCGCATGTCCGAACGTGCGGTCGACGTTATCAAGTACCTGATGAAGGAAGGCCAGATGATGAAGCCGGGCGACGTCATCGACGCCGACCTCGCTGAACTCATCGCCGGCGAATTCGGCCACACCGTCAAGCGCGTTTCGGAATCCGACGTCGAACTCGGTATCTTCAACGTTGCCGACGAAGAGGGCGATCGCGTTTCGCGTCCGCCTGTTGTGACCATCATGGGCCACGTTGACCACGGCAAGACCTCGTTGCTCGACGCCATCCGCCATGCCAACGTGGTTGCCGGCGAAGCTGGCGGCATCACGCAGCATATCGGCGCCTATCAGGTCGAGCAGAACGGTCAGAAGATCACCTTCATCGACACCCCCGGCCACGCCGCCTTCACGGCGATGCGTGCCCGTGGTGCGCAGGCGACCGACATTGCGATCCTGGTCGTCGCCGCTGACGACAGCGTCATGCCGCAGACGATTGAATCGATCAACCACGCCAAGGCCGCTGGTGTTCCGATCATCGTGGCGATCAACAAGGTCGACAAGCCGACCGCCGATCCGCAGAAGGTGCGCACGCAACTCCTGCAGCACGAAGTCTTCGTGGAATCGATGGGCGGTGAAGTTCTTGACGTCGAAGTTTCCGCCAAGACGGGCCTGAACCTCGACAAGCTGCTGGAAGCCATCCTGCTGCAGGCCGAAATCCTGGACCTCAAGGCCAACCCGAACCGCACCGCGGAAGGCACGGTCATCGAAGCCCAGCTCGACCGCGGCCGTGGTTCGGTTGCCACCGTTCTGGTTCAGAACGGTACGCTTAAGCCCGGCCAGATCATCGTTGCCGGCGATGTCTGGGGTCGTGTCCGCGCCCTCGTCACCGACAAGGGCGATCATGTCAAGGAAGCCCCGCCGGCCATGCCGGTCGAGGTGCTCGGCCTTTCCGGCACGCCGCAGGCAGGTGACAAGTTCGCCGTCGTCGAAAACGAAAGCCGCGCCCGCGAGATCTCGGAATATCGTCAGCGCCTCGCTCGCGACAAGGCTGCCGCCCGCCATTCGGGCCAGCGCGGCTCGCTGGAACAGATGATGACGCAGCTGCAGTCTGCAGGCGTCAAGGAGTTCCCGCTGGTCATCAAGGGCGACGTGCAGGGTTCGATTGAAGCGATCGCCGGCGCACTCGAAAAGCTCGGTACGGACGAAGTTCGTGCCCGCATCGTTCACTCGGCTGTCGGCGGTGTGACGGAATCGGATATCTCGCTTGCCGAGGCGTCTGGCGCCGCGATCATCGGCTTCAACGTCCGTGCGAACGCACAGGCTCGTACGCTGGCAGAGCGCCAGGGCATCGAAATCCGCTACTACAACATCATCTACGATCTGGTGGATGACGTGAAGGCAGCGATGTCGGGCCTGCTGTCGCCAGAGCGTCGCGAAACCTTCCTCGGCAATGCCGAGATCCTCGAGGTGTTCAACATCACGAAGGTCGGCAAGGTCGCGGGTTGCCGCGTTACCGAAGGCAAGGTCGAACGTGGTGTCGGCGTTCGCCTCGTCCGCGACCACGTCGTCATCCACGAAGGCAAGCTCAAGACGCTCAAGCGCTTCAAGGATGAAGTCTCGGAAGTGCATTCCGGCCAGGAATGCGGTATGGCTTTCGAGAATTACGAAGACATCCGCGCCGGCGACACGATCGAGTGCTTCCGCGTCGAGCACATCACCCGTACGCTCTGATCGTGTGATATTGGAAATTTGGACGGGCGCCGGATCAACTGAGGCCGGCGCCCGAACCTTTTGAGGCAAAGAAAAATGGCAACAAGACCAACAACCTCCGCACCTTCGCAGCGCATGCTGCGCGTCGGCGAGCAGGTTCGCGCCGCGATCACGCAGGTTCTGCAGCGCGGCGAAGTGCGCGATGACGTGATCGAGAAGACCGTCATTTCCATCTCCGAAGTCCGCATGTCGCCCGATCTGAAGATCGCGACGGCCTATGTGACGCCACTTGGTGTGACGGATCATGATGCGGTGATTGGCGCGCTGAACCGCAATGCAAAATACATTCGCGGCCGCCTCGGGTCCCAGCTTCGGCAGATGAAGTACATGCCGGAGGTCCGCTTCCGCGACGATACGAGCTTCGACAATTACAAGAAGATCGACGAGTTGCTGCGCTCGCCTGAGGTGAGCCGCGATCTCGATCACGGCGATACCGAAGAAGATTAGTAGAAGAGACTGATGTCCAAACCACGTAAACCGAAGGGCCGCCCGATCTCGGGTTGGCTGATCCTTGATAAGCCGGTCGATTTCGGCTCCACCGAAGCCGTTTCCAAGATCAAATGGCTGTTCAAGGCGCAGAAATGCGGTCACGCCGGCACGCTTGACCCGCTGGCCTCGGGCATGCTGCCAATCGCCCTTGGCGATGCGACAAAGACCGTTCCCTACGTGATGGACGGTCGCAAGATCTACGAATTCACCGTGACCTGGGGCGAGGAGCGCGCAACCGACGATCTTGAGGGCGATGTAACGCAGAGCTCCGACAAGCGCCCGAGCGAACAGCAGATCCGCGACCTCCTGCCGAAGTACACAGGTGTGATCAGCCAGGTTCCGCCGCAGTTTTCCGCCATCAAGATATCAGGCGAGCGCGCCTACGATCTGGCGCGCGACGGTGAGGCAGTGGAAATCCCCTCTCGCGAAGTCGAGATCTTCCGCCTGACGCTGCTGTCCTGCCAGGATGCCAATACGGCGCATTTCGAAGTCGAATGCGGCAAGGGTACCTATGTGCGTGCGCTGGCGCGCGATTTCGGCCGCGAGCTCGGCTGCTATGGCCATATCTCCGGCCTGCGTCGCAGCTTTGTCGCGCCCTTTGCCGAAGAGACCATGATACCACTTGCCGATCTCGTCGCGATCGAGGCAGTCGAAGACGCGGACGAACGGCTTGCAGCGCTGGATGCCCTGCTGATCGACACCAGCGAAGCGCTCTCCTCACTGCCGCACCTCGTTGTCAATGACGACCAGGCGCATCGTTTGAAGATGGGCAATCCGATCCTCGTGCGGGGTCGCGATGCGCCGGTTGCCGAAAGCGAAGCCTATGCGACGTCCCGCGGCAAGCTGATCGCGATCGGCGAGATCGGTCAGGGCGAGTTCCGCCCAAAGCGGGTCTTTGGCTGAGGGTCGTTAAACCTCCGGTTTTGCGGTGGGTCGGCCAAACCACAGATAGCAATTGTCAATGTTCGGCATTGGGATATGTTTCCCTGATCTGGGCCGTCGGGTCCTTCAGATCAGGGAGACAGTTATGCGCAGACTTGCAGCCGGCATCCTGATGTTCTTCTCGGCGGTTTTGATAGCCGCCAACGCTTATTCCTCGGAGCGCTGGGCAACGTTGCCAGCCTTCCCGCCAATGCCGACCGCAAAGACGAGCGGCATGGCCCCCGTCAACGACATCAAGATGTACTACGCCGAATACGGCGAGGGTGAGCCGATGCTGTTCATCCACGGCGGACTCGGCAGCGCCGATGTCTGGGGCTATCAAGTGGCCGAGTTTGCCAAGGATCATTTGGTGATCGTCGCCGACAGCCGCGGGCATGGCCGCTCGACGCGCAGCGAGCAGCCGTTCGGGTATGATCTGATGACTTCCGACTATGTCGCTCTGCTCGATTATCTGAAGCTAAACAAGGTGACCCTGGTCGGCTGGTCTGATGGCGGCATCATCGGCATCGACATGGCGATGAAGAACCCGGAGAAGCTGACGCGCGTGATCGCGCAGGCGGCGAATGTGACGACGGACGGCGTCAAAGCCGACGTCATGACCAACAAGACCTTCAGCGGTTACATCGATGCGGCCGGCGAGACCTACAAGAAGCTGTCGCCGACGCCGAACGAGTATGATGCTTTCGTCACCCAGATCTCCGCGATGTGGGGAAGCCAGCCTGCCTGGACAGCCGACGACCTCGGCAAGATCAAGGTACCCGTCACCTTGACGATCGGCGACCACGACGAGGCAATCAAGCTCGACCATACCGAGATGATGGCCAAACAAATTCCAGGTTCGAAGCTGGTGATCCTCAAGGACGCAAGCCACTTCGCCATGCTGCAGGATCCAGAGGGCTACAATGCCATGATCCGCGATGCCATAGCTGGAAAGTGACGAATCGGCCATCTGCGGCATGCCTCTTTCAATTGCAGCGCATTTGGTTTATACGCAGCGCCAGCAATCGGGCTCTGCCCGGATGCATTCGCGGCCGAAGCTGGACGACATCCCGGCTTTTGGCGACCTAATCTCCTCTCATAGAAAGGAACATCCGATGTCGATTACTGCTGAGCGCAAGACGGCTCTGATCAAGGAATACGCAACGTTCGAAGGCGACACCGGTTCTCCGGAAGTTCAAGTTGCCATCCTGACCGAGCGTATCAACAACCTGACCGGCCACTTCAAGGACCACAAGAAGGATAACCATTCCCGACGTGGTCTGCTGACGATGGTTTCCAGCCGCCGCTCGCTTCTTGACTACCTCAAGAAGAAGAACGAAGGCCGTTACACCAAGCTGATCACCAGCCTGGGTATCCGCCGCTAAGGCTTTTTTCGGCGGGCGTTCCCCTTGGGACGCCCGCCGGATTTTTTCGGGGAGAGACTTCCCCATCCCGCCACGCGTGGCGAATTGCCCGGCAGACCCGGATGGGCCGGTTCTGCTAAACCAACCGTTGACCTGTCATGGGGCAGGATTGCCGGATGCTTTTGGCCAGAGCCTCACAAGCTTTGGCCCGGTCTCTTGTGGACCGATGAATGTAAAGCCTCCCGTTGTCTTGCCCATGATGCGTCACACCGATTGCGGTTGACCGTGCACCGTGCCTTGGAAGGCGAGGCGCATGTTCCCGCATTGAAGGACAAGACATATGTTCGATACTCATAGTGTGGAAATCGAGTGGGCAGGCCGCCCGCTGAAGCTCGAGACCGGCAAGATCGCCCGTCAGGCTGACGGTGCCGTTCTCGCGACCTACGGCGAAACCGTGGTTCTCGCCACCGTCGTTTCCGCCAAGGCGCCGAAGCCGGGCCAGGACTTCTTCCCGCTGACCGTCAACTACCAGGAAAAGACCTACGCAGCCGGCAAGATCCCCGGCGGCTACTTCAAGCGCGAAGGCCGTCCGTCGGAAAACGAAACCCTCGTTTCCCGCCTGATCGACCGCCCGATCCGTCCGCTCTTCCCGGAAGGCTACAAGAACGACACGCAGGTCGTCGTCACCGTCATCCAGCATGACCTTGAAAACAACCCCGACGTCCTGTCGATGGTTGCTGCGTCGGCAGCTCTGACGCTGTCGGGCGTTCCCTTCATGGGCCCGGTCGGTGGCGCCCGCGTCGGCTACATCAACGGCGAATACGTTCTGAACCCGCATCTCGACGAGATGGAAGAGTCGATCCTCGACCTCGTTGTAGCAGGTACGCACGACGCCGTTCTGATGGTTGAATCCGAAGCCAAGGAACTTAATGAAGAAGTCATGCTCGGCGCCGTCATGTTCGGCCACCGGGGCTTCCAGCCGGTCCTCGATGCGATCATCAAGCTCGCTGAAGTGGCTGCCAAGGAACCGCGTGACTTCCAGCCGGAAGACTACTCCGAACTCGAAGGCGAGATGCTGAAGCATTTCGAAGCCGAGCTTCGCACCGCCTACAAGAACACGCAGAAGGCTGAACGCTACGCTGCCGTCGACGCCGTCAAGGCGAAGGTCAAGGCACACTTCCTGCCGGAAGAAGGCGAAGCCAAGTACACGGCCGAAGAAGTCGGCGCGATCTTCAAGCACCTGCAGGCGAAGATCGTTCGTTGGAACATCCTCGACACCAAGAGCCGTATCGACGGCCGCGACCTCGAAACCGTTCGTCCGATCGTCTCGGAAGTCGGCCTCCTGCCGCGCACTCACGGTTCGGCGCTCTTCACCCGCGGTGAAACGCAGGCGATCGTCGTTGCCACGCTCGGCACCGGCGAAGACGAGCAGTACGTCGACAGCCTGACGGGCATGTACAAGGAGCGCTTCCTGCTCCATTACAACTTCCCGCCCTACTCGGTTGGCGAAACCGGCCGCATGGGTTCCCCAGGTCGCCGCGAAATCGGTCACGGCAAGCTCGCGTGGCGCGCCATCCGTCCGATGCTGCCGTCTGCTGAGCAGTTCCCTTACACCCTGCGCGTCGTCTCCGAGATCACCGAATCGAATGGCTCGTCCTCGATGGCGACCGTTTGCGGCACATCGCTTGCACTCATGGACGCTGGTGTTCCGCTCGCCAAGCCGGTTGCCGGTATCGCCATGGGCCTGATCCTCGAAGGCGACCGCTTCGCGGTTCTCTCCGACATCCTCGGTGACGAAGACCACCTCGGCGACATGGACTTCAAGGTTGCGGGTACCGCAGACGGCATCACCTCGCTGCAGATGGACATCAAGATCGCTGGTATCACCGAAGAGATCATGAAGGTCGCTCTCGGCCAGGCTCAGGGTGGCCGCGCCCACATCCTCGGCGAAATGGCCAAGGCCATCACCGAGAGCCGTGGCCAGCTCGGCGAGTTTGCACCGCGCATCGAAGTCATGAACATTCCAGTCGACAAGATCCGCGAAGTCATCGGCTCCGGCGGCAAGGTCATCCGCGAAATCGTCGAAAAGACCGGCGCGAAGATCAACATCGAAGACGACGGCACGGTCAAGATCGCGTCCTCGTCCGGCAAGGAAATCGAAGCGGCCCGCAAGTGGATCCACTCGATCGTTGCTGAACCGGAAGTTGGCCAGATCTACGAAGGCACGGTCGTCAAGACCGCCGACTTCGGCGCCTTCGTCAACTTCTTCGGCGCCCGCGATGGCCTCGTCCACATCTCGCAGCTTGCATCCGAGCGCGTTGCCAAGACGCAGGACGTCGTCAAGGAGGGCCAGAAGGTCTGGGTCAAGCTCCTCGGCTTCGACGAGCGTGGCAAGGTCCGCCTGTCGATGAAGGTTGTCGACCAGGCAACTGGCCAGGAACTCCCGGCTGCCGAAAAGTCCGACAAGAAGAAGGAGGAAGCGGCTGAATAAGCCGCGCCTTTCAAACCGTTCGAGGGCGTGGGAGTTTTCCCGCGCCCTTTTTGTATCCGAAGGCGAGAAGAGATCATGAGCCGCGAAACCCTGAAGACCCTGTTCCATCCCTTTGCCAGCGGTACCGTTGAAGCGCCCGGCGAGGGCGAGCGTGTGCTCTTCCTCGGCGCCGAGGCAGGCTTTGCCCTGCCGGAGGGCTTTGCCGCCTCGCTGAGCGCCGTACAGGGCTTCCGGCCGCTGTTTAGGCAACTCCTCTCGCAGCGGATCGAAACCACGCCTGAGATCGAAGGCGAGGACTACGATGCCGCGCTGGTTCTCTGCAACAAGCACAAGGGCGAGAACGAGGCGAATATCGCTGCCGCGCTTCAGCACGTGAAGGTGGGCGGCCTGATCGTCATCGCCGGCGGCAAGGAGGATGGCGTCCAGTCGCTCCGTAAGCGTATGGAGGGCTTCGGCCTCGAGATCGAACACATGCCGAAATATCACGGCGTGGCGCTCTGGTTCGGACGGCCGGCCGACGTTGGTGAGGTCGTCAGCAAGTTTTCCAAGCCGTCCGTGCGCGTGGATGGCCGTTTCCTGGCCGCGGCCGGCATGTTCTCGCACGACCGCGTCGATGATGGCTCGGAGTTGCTCGCCTCGCGTCTGCCTGCCGATTTCACCGGTGATGTCGCCGACTTTGGCGCCGGCTGGGGTTATCTGTCCGTCGAACTGGCGGAGCGCTCGCCGGGTGTCAGTCGCCTCGACCTCTACGAGGCCAATCACGCGACTCTTGAAGCCGCCAAGGGCAACATGGCGGAGAACTGCCCCGACGTGCCGGCGCGCTTCTTCTGGCATGACCTGGCGAGCGAACCGGTCAAGGACAGGTACGACCTCATCATCATGAACCCGCCCTTCCATGAAGGACATGCGGCGGAACCGTCACTCGGTCAGGCGATGATCAAGACCGCTGCCTCAGCGCTGCGCGGAGGCGGGCGTCTCTTGCTGGTTGCCAATCGCGGATTGCCCTACGAGCCGGTGCTTGCAGCAAACTTCAAGGAGAGCGGCGAAACTTGCCGCAATGCGCGCTTCAAGGTGCTGTGGGCGAAGAAGTAGCCGCGGAACAGCCCAAAGGGGAGGGGGAGCTATGGATGCGGAAGCAAACAAGCAACTCGTGACGGCCTATGTCGAGGCGTTCAACCGCTTCGACATAGCGGCGTTGCGCGAGCTTTTTGCCGCCGATGCGCGGATTTACGGTGTTCTGGGATATGGCGGTCTCGATGAGGTCGAGCCTATCTGGCGTGAGCTTCACGAGGGGATGAACATCAACCTCGAGATCCTCGATATCGCCGCCGAGGGGAAGAACGTCGTCGTCCGCTACCGGGAAAGCGGGCGTTATTCCGGCTTCTTCCGCGGTCTCGTGGGTCACGACCCGACTGATAAGAGCTACGAGCTCACCGCGATGGAGTGGTTTGTCGTCGAAAACGGAAAGATTGCGACCCGCTGGGGCGCCAGAGATTCGGCTGCTATTCTGCGGCAGGTCACGCATCCCTAGGGGATGCGTTTCGGAAAAGCCGGGCTCGTTTCCAAGCCCGGCTTCGGTCCTTATTCCACGTCTGCCGTGCGCAGTGCGTCCAGTGTCGGCATCGAGGTGATGTTGAAGCCTGCATCTACGAAATGGATTTCGCCGGTAACGCCTGCCGACAGGTCCGACAGCAGATAAAGGGCGGAATTGCCGACCTGATCGATCGTCACCGTCTTGCGCAGCGGCGAGTTCCGCTGGTTCCAGGAGAGGATTGCGCGTGCATCGGAAATGCCAGCGCCCGCAAGCGTCCGGATCGGGCCAGCAGAGATCGCATTGACGCGGATCCCGCTCGGCCCGTAATCCGCAGCCAGATAACGCACCGACGCCTCGAGAGCAGCCTTTGCAACACCCATGACGTTGTAGTTCGGGATGACGCGCGTCGAGCCATTGTAGGTCAGCGTCAGCATCGAACCGCCGGCATTCATGAGCGGCGCGCAGCGCTTGGCGATCTCGGTGAAGGAGAAACAGGAGATCACCATCGTGCGGCTGAAATTGTCGCGCGTGGTGTCGGCGTAAAGGCCCTTCAGCTCGTTCTTGTCGGAAAAGCCGATGGCGTGAACGACGAAGTCCAGTGTGCCCCAGCGCTCCTTGATGGCATCGACGGTGGCGTCGACCGAGGCGATGTCCTCGACGTCGCACGGCAGAACGAATTCTGAACCGACTTCGGCGGCCAGCGGCTTAACACGCTTGCCGAGAGCATCGCCCTGATAGGTGAAGGCAAGTTCCGCTCCCTGTGCTGCCAGCGCCTTCGAAATTCCCCAGGCGATGGAATGGTTGTTCGCGACACCCATGATGAGGCCGCGCTTACCCTGCATGATTCCCGTCATATTATTATCCGTTGTAGCGCTGGAAGACGAGCGTGGCGTTGGTGCCGCCGAAGCCGAAGGAGTTGGAAAGGGCAATGTCGATCTTGGCATCGTCGATGCGCTTGCGAACGATCGGAACGCCGTCGAATTCAGGGTCGAGCTCAGTGATATGCGCGCTTTCGCCGATGAACCCGGCCTGCATCATCAGCAGCGAGTAGATCGATTCCTGCACGCCGGCTGCGCCCAGCGAATGGCCCGTCAGCGACTTGGTCGACTGGATGTGCGGGATCTTGTCGCCGAAGACTTCGCGGATTGCACCGATTTCCTTGCTGTCGCCAACAGGGGTCGAGGTGCCGTGCGTGTTGATGTAGTCGACATCGCCCTTCACCGTCGCGAGCGCCTGGCGCATGCAGCGGATCGCGCCTTCGCCCGACGGAGCGACCATGTCGTAACCATCCGAGGTCGCGCCGTAGCCGACGATTTCAGCGTAGATCTTTGCACCGCGCGCCTTGGCACGCTCCAGTTCTTCCAGGACGAGAACGCCCGCGCCGCCGGCGATGACAAAGCCGTCGCGGCTGACATCATAGGCACGCGACGCCGTTGCCGGCGTCTCGTTGTACTTGGAGGACATGGCGCCCATGGCATCGAAGAGGTTCGACATCGTCCAGTCAAGGTCTTCGTGGCCGCCAGCGAACATCACGTCCTGCTTGCCCCACTGGATCATCTCTGCGGCATTGCCGATGCAGTGTGCCGAGGTCGAGCAGGCCGACGAGATCGAGTAGTTGACGCCGTGGATCTTGAACCAGGTGGCGAGCGTTGCCGATGCCGTCGAGGACATCGCCTTCGGCACGGCAAACGGGCCGATGCGCTTCGGGCTGTTGTTCTTGATGGTGATCTCGGCAGCTTCGATCAGCGTGCGCGTCGAAGGTCCGCCGGAGCCCATGATGATGCCGGTGCGCTCGTTGTTGCTGATGTCGCTCTCTTCCAGACCGGAATCGGCGATCGCCTGCTTCATTGCCACATGGTTCCAGGCGCCGCCCTGACTCAGGAAGCGCATGGCGCGGCGGTCGACCAGATCCGTCGGATCAAGCGAGGGGCGACCCCAGACCTGGCACTTGAAGCCGTGCTCAGCAAAATCGTTGGAGAAGGAAATGCCGGACTTGGCGTCGCGCAGCGACGCAGTGACCTCGGCGGCATCATTGCCGATCGAGGAGACAACACCCAGACCCGTAACAACTACCCGTCTCATGTGTTTCGACCTTTTCGTTTTTTCTAACTTGGAAACCGGGCAACTACGCCCGGTGCAATCAGGCTTCTTTGTCCTTGGACAGGCCGACGCGCAGGTCGGTTGCCTGGTAGATGGTTTCGCCGTCGGCCTTCAGCCAGCCATCGGCGGTGCCGAGAACCAGGCGGCCGCGCATGACGCGCTTGAAATCGATGCCGTACTCAAGCAGCTTCGTGGTCGGGCGGATCATGCCCTTGAACTTCACTTCGCCGGTTGAAAGCGCCATGCCGCGACCGGGCTCGCCCAGCCAGCCGAGGAAGAAGCCGGTCAGCTGCCACATGCCGTCAAGGCCGAGGCAGCCGGGCATGATCGGGTTACCCTGGAAGTGGCAGGGAAAATACCAGTCGTCGGGTTTCACGTCGTATTCAGCGCGAATGTAGCCCTTGTCGAAGGCGCCACCGGTTTCGGAAATGTCGGTAATGCGATGAACCATCAACATCGGCGGGAGAGGAAGCTGTGCGTTGCCCGGACCGAACAGTTCGCCGCGGCCGCAGGCCAGAATTTCCTCGTAGTTGAAGCTGGATTGTTTCGTCGCCATGAAAACTCTAATTCCCCCCGCAACTATGCCGATGGATGTGAACGTTTAGTCCAAGTTCAGCGGAAAATGAAGCATAAGCATGACTGAGCTTCATCCAACCTCCGGAGGACCGGCTGCGCGCCTTATTTGGTGGTCGCATACAGGAAGGCCAAGCCCCCGGCCAGCACTAATTGCGCCAAAAGCCCGATTTTGCGGCGTTTTCGCACTCTTTGTCCCCATTGAAACTATTGAAACGCTTTTGCGCAAAAGTTATATGGCTAATGAAACCTGATTGCTTGACGCTAGATTAAACCGGAGTTCGTCGGATGGTGGCAGAGGCCCCGCTTACCATTGAGGCACGGCTGAGACACGCCGGCCTTCGTCCGACGCGCCAGCGCGTCGCGCTCGGTGACCTGCTTTTCGCCAAAGGCGATCGGCACCTGACGGTCGAGGAACTCCACGAGGAGGCCGTGCAGGCGGGAGTGCCGGTGTCGCTGGCGACCGTCTACAACACGCTGCACCAGTTTACCGAAGCAGGGATGATCCGCGTTCTCGCGGTCGAAAGCGCCAAGACCTATTTCGACACCAACGTCTCCGACCACCATCACTTCTTCGTCGAAGGCGAAAACGACGTGCTGGATATCCCGGTCAGTAATCTGACGATCGGCAATCTGCCGGAGCCGCCGGAAGGGCTGGAAATCGCCCACGTCGACGTCGTGATCCGCCTGCGCGCGAAGCGGCGCTGATTTCACATCACATCGTCAGGATGCCGGCCGGGCTTTGCCTTGTAGGTCGGAAAGGTCCAACCGAAATAGAGCGCGCCGCCGCGCACTGAGAATGCCGCGACGACACCGACGGCAGAGGCCGCATAGAGCGGCAGGTCGAGCGCGTTCGCAGCCGTAAATATGCCGCCGCCGACCAGTGCTGCCGTGATGTAGATTTCGGGCCGCAACAGCACGGACGGCTCGTTGGCCAGTAGATCGCGCAGGATGCCACCGAAGGTCGCCGTCAACGTCCCGGTCACGATGCCGATCGTTGGCGAGCCCGTGGCGGCGAGGCCCTTCGCGGCACCCATCACGCAGTAAGCCGACAGCCCTACGGCATCGAGCCAGATCAGCAAGCGATAGCGCGATTCAACGAGGTGGGCGGTAAAGAACACCAGGACGCCGATGGCGCAGCAGACGATGACGTAAGTCGGGTTCAGAACCCAGAACACCGGCACACGGCCAAGGACAATGTCGCGCACCGTACCGCCACCCGTCCCCGTGACGATGGAGAAGAACAGGAAGCCGATCAGGTCAAGCTGTTTCCGCGAGGCCGCGAGCGCGCCTGTTGCCGCAAAAAGCGCAACGCCGGCATAATCCACATAGACGAACAGCGGCATGCAGTCCTCCAGAACCGGCGCGTATCTTTCGAATATGAATCACGGCGGCAAGGGCGGCGCAAGCCGGATCAAGCAAACTGTCCGGCCAACAGCGTCCTTATTCGACCAAAAGAGAAACCCTTCGTGAAAACGCTCCTGATCGCTCTGAACCTTGCCGCGCTACTCGTCGCCCCAGTTGCGGCCTTCGCACAGCAATCGCTTATCTCGGATCCGGAGGTCTATGAGAAGAAGCACTTTCAGGAGCAGTGCACCAAGGCGGAATTTTCGGACGGCTTCGTCCTCCGCCAGGATATCAACAATGACGGTCTGATCGACGCCGTCGTCAACGAGGGTGAGCTCACCTGCGACGGCGAGAAGGGTCCGCAGTGCAATGATGACGGCTGCACTTATAATTTCTATCTGCAGGTCGCCGAGGGTGGCTATTTCATGATCGCGACCGCCCAGGTCTACGGTTATGACTTCGTGAAGCGCTTCGGCAACATGGTGCTGGCAATGAAGATGCACCCGCGTTTCTGCGATCGTCCGGATGCCGACAAGGCGAAGGAGCCTTGTGTCGTCACAGCCCGTGTGCGCGGCACCAAGTTCGTGACGATCTCCAAGAAATAGCTAGTTCAGCCCGGATAGAGCTCTGAAGTGCGGCCGGCGAGGTAGTAGCCGACGAGCCCGAACCATTCGCGGATTGCCGTTGCCAGGTTCTGGGAATTCCGGCTCGGCTGCGTGAAATCGAAGCCAAGGCTTTCTCGCCCGTCAGTGCGGTAGTCCGTCGGCCACGGCACGACGTCGATTCCAAGTTTACGGAAGATGCCGACCGATCGCGGCATATGGTAGCCGGAGGTGATCAGCAGGCAGTTCGAAAGACCTTGGCTTGCCAGAAGCTCCTTGGTGTTCATCGCGTTTTCGAAGGTCGTGCGCGATGTCGTTTCTTCGACCAGGCGGTCTCGGCCAATGCCGAACATCGGGAAGAAGCGCGCCGATATCGCCGCGTCACCTTCGTAGATGCCGGAGATCGACCCATCGCCGCCGGAAATCAGGATTCGCGTCTGCGGAAATTTCTGCGCCAGGCGCAGCGCTTCGACGAAGCGATCGGCCCCGGCATTGAGCTCTATTCCGTGGCGGGCGGTATTCACCTCGTTCTCGAATGCACCGCCCAAGACGATCATGCACTGCAGGCTTGCCGGATCCTGCGGTTTGACAAACCGATCCTCGAGACCCTGCAGAAGGTAGTTGCCGACGGTGGTGTAGAGCGTGACGAACAAAATCAGGCCCGCAACCGCCGAGGAAACGAGACTTGTCGCACGCCAGCGGACAAGGCCCGTCACCAGGGCAAACAGGACGAAAAGGAAAGCGAGCGACAATGGCTGCCCGAAGATCCAGATGAGCTTTGAAAAGAGAAACAAGGATGTCTTCCTTCAGCGGTTTCCGCCCGCCATCTATCTGATTCGATAGGCTTCTATTGCGACTTCATTTCGTGCGTACCTCCGAACGTGGCGTGGCGTTAAACCGACGTTGCAGGCGTTTGGGTATGAGCAGAGAGGCGAGCGCAACCAGCATCGCAAAGACGGCAATCACCCACAGGGCCGCCGCACCCGCGATCTGTGTGAGCAGCGCGCCCATCACCGCGCCCGCAAACATGCCGGCCCACGGTACGATCTGGATCGTCCACTCCAATCGCTTGTCGCCGATAATCCAGCGCCCAAGGCCACGCCCAAAACGCGAGAGCGCTCCGGTCACATAGGTCAGCCCGATCGGCAGCCCCTCGATCTGCTCCACGGCCGCGTTCACCATCCCCATCGAAGCGACGATGAGATAGAAGCGCGGCATCGCCACGCTCTCGCCCATCATGAGAGAGGCGGTAGCCAGCGCGATGCTGACGCAGGAAAGCACGGCGAAGGTGCGCCGGTCCGCGAAATGCGCGATCACGATCCCGGCCGCATTGCCAAGCACGAAGACCATGATCGCCGAGAGTAGAATGGCCGCATGCCGTAGATCGCCGCCGCCGAGCGACAGGGCGGCGCGCGTTGTGTTGCCCGTCATGAACGACACGAAATCACCGGTCAGCGCCAGTCCGGTCGCATCGGTCATACCCGCCAGAAAGGAAATCGCGCCGGCAAGCACCAGGCCGGTCGTCGTTCTGCGCGTGTGTATGATGCGCCGCCGTCTTTCTCGTGTCATTGAACCAAGGCTCCAGGCTGCCGATCAGTCGGCATCGGAACCATACATACCCGCAGTTGCTAAAAAATTGGCAAAGCAGTGTATGAGGAAATGACCGCGAGCGAACAGTCCTCGGGCGCGACAGCCGTTAAGACGAAAGTGGTTCCAAACGCGTCGAACAGCCAGTGTTATTCGTGTCGGGAGAAATTTGGTGGAGCTAAGCGGGATCGAACCGCTGACCTCTTGCATGCCATGCAAGCGCTCTCCCAGCTGAGCTATAGCCCCATCAAGGCGGTCCGGCTAGGCCGGTCCTGGGATGCTTCGCGAAGCGCTTGCCTCGCGGAGTGGCGGCTTCTTACTTCCGGTTTTTGGAGATAGCAAGCCAAAAAAATCGGCCCGGCGAAATTTTCTCGTCCGGGCCGAGACTTAATCCGATCAGACTTCGTCTTCGTCGCCGGTGACGCCGATGATGTCGCTCATGTCGTCGTCATCGTCGTCTTCGTCGGCTTCGAGGAAGGTGTCGTCGTCGTCGCCTTCGATTTCGACGTCGTCATCACCCATATCTGGAATCTCGTCGCCGGATGCGCCTTCTTCTGCGTCCTCGAGCGACACCAGTTCGACTTCCGTGCTTTCGGTATCGACTTCTGCCACTTCCTCTTCATCCTGGGCTTCAGCCGCTGCGGCAGCAGAGGTTTCCTCGAAGAAGGAGAGCGGATAGGACTTGCCCGTATAGGGAGAAACGATCGGATCCCGGTTCAGGTCGTAGAACTTCTTGCCGGTTTCCGGATCGGTACGCTTCGTTCCAAGTTCAGCTTTCGCCACTGTTAGCCTCGTGAGAATGGCCGAATCAAGATTCGGCAAATGCCGTGAAACCCGGCGTTCTATTCGGAATTTATAAGCCGGTCCCCATAATCGTTGCAGCACGGCATGTCAAAGCCAAACTTCATGCATCGCTCATGCGCGCCAGATGACCGGCGCCGCCATTTGTGATAGTGAGCCGGCGATTGTTCATTTGCAGGGTAGATCGGCGCGTGGCCGGCTGCCGGGATAGGTGCGAGAAATGTACCAGCCGCCGCATTTTCGTGAGGAAGACTTGGGTGTCCAGCACGCCTTGATCCGGGCACATCCGCTCGGCATGCTGATCACTGCGGGTGCTTCCGGCTTGATGGCGAATTCGGTCCCTTTCCATCTGGATGCCGCAGCCTCCGAAAAGGGGATCTTGCGCCTTCACCTCGCCAAGGCCAATCCGCAGTGGCGCGATATCGACGCCGGCGCGGATGTGCTCGCCGTCTTCCAGGGCGCCGATGCCTACATCACGCCATCCTGGTACCAGACGAAGCAGGAGACCGGTAAAGTCGTGCCGACCTGGAACTACGCGATCGTACAGGTCAGGGGCAGGGCCCGTGTCATCGACGACGCGGACTGGCTGCTTCAGCAGATCAACGCGATCACCACGCAACAGGAAGGCCCACGCGACAGGCCTTGGGCAGTGGGTGATGCGCCTGATGATTTCATCCGCGCGCAGATGAAAGGCATCATCGGCGTCGAAATCGAGATTGCAGCGATTGAAGGCAAGTGGAAGGTCAGCCAGAACCGACCGGTTGCTGATCGCGAAGGTGTTGTTGCCGGCCTCGGTGAAGAGTCCGGTCGGGAAGACATGGTCGATCTCGTCCGCCGCTACGGCGGATTGGCGGAGAAATGAACGGACAGATGAGCTCCAAACAGTTTACGATCGCCATCGATGGACCCGCAGCCGCAGGAAAGGGAACGCTCTCGCGCCGCATCGCGGAGACCTACGGCTTTCATCATCTCGACACGGGGCTGACCTACCGCGCGACGGCAAAGGCTTTGCTCGATGCCGGCCTGACGCTCGACGACGAGGCGGTGGCAGAAAAGATGGCGCGCGAGGTTGAACTGGCCGGTCTCGATCGCGATATACTTTCGAAGCATGAGATTGGCGAGGCGGCCTCGAAGATCGCGGTCATGCCTTCGGTGCGGCGTGCACTGGTGGAGGCGCAGCGGCGGTTTTCTGAAATGGCGCCCGGAACGGTGCTCGACGGCCGTGATATCGGAACCGTCGTCTGCCCGGCGGCGCCGGTAAAGCTCTATGTAACGGCAAGTCCCGAGGTTCGGGCTAAACGCCGCTACGACGAAATAACAGGCAAGGGAGGAATTGCCGATTTCGATGCCATTTTCGACGACGTCAAGCGCCGCGACGAACGCGACATGGGACGGGCCGACAGCCCTTTGAAACCAGCCGAAGACGCGCACTTGCTTGATACGTCGGAAATGAGTATAGAGGCCGCGTTTCAAGCTGCGAAATCGATCATCGATGCAGCTTTGAGCCGAAATACCTAATTCGAGCGATTTGCCCAAGCTTTGCCTGGGCTGCTTCCGAAGACTAAGCCTGAAATTCCGTCCAAGCGCCGGATTGCTTCCCGACAGGAAGCGGACTGGGTTCAGGCCCGTTCAACACGAACCAACCGGCGCATACGTATCCGGATTCGGATATGCAGGAGATTACATGTCAGTAGCTACTCCCTCTCGCGAAGATTTCGCGGCCCTTCTCGAAGAATCCTTTGCCAAGCACGACCTGGCTGAAGGCTATGTCACCAAGGGCATCGTAACGGCAATCGAGAAGGACTCTGCCGTTGTCGACGTCGGCCTCAAGGTCGAAGGTCGCATCCTACTCAAGGAATTCGGCGCCAAGGCCAAGGACGGCTCGCTCAAGGTCGGCGACGAAGTCGAAGTTTACGTCGAGCGCATCGAAAACGCTCTTGGCGAAGCAGTTCTGTCGCGCGAGAAGGCTCGCCGCGAAGAAAGCTGGGTCAAGCTCGAAGCCAAGTTTGAAGCTGGTGAGCGCGTTGAAGGCGTTATCTTCAACCAGGTCAAGGGCGGCTTCACGGTTGACCTCGACGGCGCGATTGCCTTCCTGCCGCGTTCGCAGGTCGACATCCGTCCGATCCGCGACGTTACCCCGCTGATGCACAACCCGCAGCCCTTCGAAATCCTCAAGATGGACAAGCGCCGCGGCAACATCGTCGTTTCGCGTCGTACGGTTCTGGAAGAATCCCGTGCCGAGCAGCGTTCTGAAATCGTTCAGAACCTCGAAGAAGGCCAGGTTGTTGACGGCGTCGTCAAGAACATCACCGATTACGGTGCGTTCGTTGACCTCGGCGGCATTGACGGCCTGCTGCACGTCACCGACATGGCATGGCGCCGTGTGAACCATCCGTCGGAAATCCTGTCCATTGGCCAGCAGGTCAAGGTTCAGATCATCCGCATCAACCAGGAAACCCACCGCATCTCGCTCGGCATGAAGCAGCTAGAGTCGGATCCGTGGGATGGCATCCAGGCCAAGTATCCGGAAGGCAAGAAGATTTCCGGTACCGTCACGAACATCACCGACTACGGTGCGTTCGTCGAGCTGGAGCCGGGCATCGAAGGCCTGATCCACATTTCGGAAATGTCCTGGACCAAGAAGAACGTACACCCCGGCAAGATCCTGTCCACGAGCCAGGAAGTCGAAGTCGTCGTTCTCGAAGTCGATCCGTCCAAGCGCCGTATTTCGCTCGGCCTCAAGCAGACGCTGGAAAATCCGTGGGCGGCATTCGCTCGCAACCATCCGGCTGGCACTGAAGTCGAAGGCGAAGTCAAGAACAAGACCGAATTCGGCCTGTTCATCGGCCTCGACGGCGATGTTGACGGCATGGTGCACCTCTCCGACCTCGACTGGAACCGTCCAGGCGAACAGGTCATCGAAGAGTTCAACAAGGGCGACGTCGTTAAGGCGGTCGTTCTCGATGTTGACGTCGAAAAGGAGCGCATCTCGCTCGGCATCAAGCAGCTCGGCAAGGACGCTGTCGGCGAAGCCGCAGCTTCGGGCGACCTGCGCAAGAATGCAGTCGTTTCCTGCGAAGTCATCGCAGTCAACGACGGCGGCATCGAAGTGAAGCTCGTCGACCACGAAGACATCACGTCGTTCATCCGCCGCGCAGACCTGTCGCGCGATCGCGACGAGCAGCGTCCGGAACGCTTCTCGGTTGGCCAGGTTGTTGACGCCCGCGTCACCAACTTCTCCAAGAAGGACCGCAAGATCATGCTGTCCATCAAGGCTCTGGAAATCGCGGAAGAGAAGGAAGCTGTTGCTCAGTTCGGTTCGTCCGACAGCGGCGCTTCGCTCGGCGACATTCTCGGCGCGGCTCTGAAGAACCGCGGCGGCGAATAATCGCCAGCAGGCTTGAAGAACAAAAGAACCCGCCGGAGCGATCCGGCGGGTTCTTCGTTTCTGTACTGTCGTTGCAATGGCGAGCTATTCCCAGTCGACCTTGCGTCGGTAGAGCGAATAGGCTTCGTCGCCACTCACGGCGATTGGCAGGGCCGGCGCCGGGCGGTGAGGCGGCGTGCCGGCCTTGATCAGACTTTCTCGGGCGGCAATCGCTGCAGCCGCCTCACTGTCCATCAGGATGTCCGTTTCGTCGTCGTCCGACGGCTCGCCCTGCCGCTCTTCCTCTTCCGACGGCTCGCCGCCGTTGTGGTCCTCGCGGTACATCGCGTGGGCGCCACTATCGTCGGCCTCGTCCTTCGAGAACTCGTAAGGCTGCGTGGCGTACGGCACGCCCTCGACGATTTTCATGAGCACCGGCGCATAGGTCTCGTCGATCGCCTGCTGCACCGTCAAGGGTGCTGGCGGTTCCGCGGCAGGGTGTCTTTTTGCAGCCGCTGCGGCCGCTTCGGTTGCCGGCTGTTCCGCGATGAGGGGCGATTGGCGCGCAATGCCCTCCGGCAATGGATGTAGATCGGGCAGGGTGGTCAATTCCTCCGGCAGATCGGCGAGGACCGTTTCGTCGAGGATGATATCGATCTCGACCGCAGGATCGGGATCGGCGGCTTCCAGCAGCACTTCTGTTTCCTGGTCCTGAATGATTGTAACGATCAGCTTCGTGGTATCGTTCGACAGCGAGGCTGATATCGCCGGCCAGCTCTTCGGAATGATCGGGTCGCCCTTGGACGTTGTCCGAGCGGTCTCGGCTTGCACGGTTTCCCGTGCCGGATCCGCGGCGTGCCTGGGCGGCACGCTCTCCTGCACATCTTGATTAGGCTCCGCGAGCGTTTCTTCGGCGGACGCCTTGGCGGTCGGATTGACGATCGGCTCGTCAGCGACTGCATCGTTCTTGATGAGTTCGGTCC
This sequence comes from Rhizobium sp. RHZ01, assembly GCF_014851595.1. Taxonomy (NCBI): domain Bacteria; kingdom Pseudomonadati; phylum Pseudomonadota; class Alphaproteobacteria; order Hyphomicrobiales; family Rhizobiaceae; genus Rhizobium; species Rhizobium sp. RHZ01. The sequence goes on along the minus strand of NZ_JACUZZ010000005.1, from coordinate 148,960 downwards.
GCTCGTCGCCGCCATCGATATGGGCCGCGGCAACCAGTGCGGTCTGCGGCCGTGCAGATTCCGGTTCCTGCTTTGTCGGCAGAGGTACCTGCGCAGTCCCAGCAAGATTGTCCCGATGGATGCGAATTTCCGTCCGCTGTTCCTGGCGCGTCGGCGAGGCGTCGTTCTGGCCGTAGGAGCGAACCACGGCGCGGGCGGCGAGATCGCGATCCTTGTCGCGGATCGTTTCAAGATAGGTGGCGATGCGGGCAGCCTCCGGTCCAGCCGGGTTCCGGAGCGCCTCTGCAAGCAGGCGAAGCGGAACTGCGTGGCCTTGCATCGCAAGCTGCCGCTCGACTTTTTCGATCTTCGCCGGCGGCAGCTTCTCGATCGCAGCTGCCATGCGGGAGGCAAAGGCTAGGTCGGTTTCGTCGTCCTCGCGCGGGATCGCAAGCGCCTCGCTCGTGGCACTGAGCACATCGAGAAGGGCGTCGACCATCCGCGCCCGGACAGCTAGCAGAAGAATGCTGAGCTTGCCGGCAACAGAAGAATTGAGATCGGCGCCCTGAATCTGATGCACGGGAGCAACGGCGCTGGCCGCGCGCACCAGGCCATCGGTACTGACGGCCGCGGTCTGGCTCTGGGAGGAAAGGCTTCCATTTGACGCTGCACGAACCGGAGACAACATGTCATGCTCCTTCTTTCGTAAAGTGCGGTGAAGGCAGGCTACAAGAAGGCCGCGCTCATCCGGCCCGTTGCATTCCCCGGCAGTTCGGTCTGCCCGACGCGGCGCTCCATCGCGCCGTCGAATGCATAAAAATTGGCAAATAATCTATCGAAGCGGCGTTAACGAATTACTAATGGCCGGTACGCGCATCGCCGCGCCCGGTTCAATCCGTGCAAAATCCAGAAACGTCTTAGCTGTGGGCGAAAATGTCGGCTTCTTCCCAGCCGAGCAGATCGAGCTTGGCGCGCGTCGGAAGGAATTGGAAGCAGGCGTTGGCATGATCGATGCGGCCGTCTCGCACCAGCCGCTCGGTCAGCTTGTCGCGCAGCGCGTGCAGGTAAAGCACGTCAGAGGCCGCGTATTCCAGCTGCGCAGGGGACAAAGTTGCGGCAGCCCAGTCGGAGGATTGCTGCGTCTTGGAAATATCGACGTCGAGCATTTCCTTGAGATTGTCCTTCAGTCCATGCCGATCGGTATAGGTTCGGCAGAGACGTGAGGCGATCTTGGTGCAGAACACCGGCTGCATGGTGACGCCGAAGGTGTGGAACAAGACGGCAATGTCGAAGCGGCCATAGTGGAAGATCTTCTGTTGCCCATTGGCAAGCAGCGCCACGAGGTTCGGCGCTTCCTTCTGCCCGGCGGCGATGCGGATCACGTCGGCCGTGCCGTCGCCCGGTGAGAGTTGCACCACACACAGCCGGTCGCGGCGCGGCACAAGGCCCAGCGTTTCAGTGTCGATGGCAATCGCTCCGGTATAGCGGGCGGCATCTGCCGCGGAAATATCACCTTCATGGTAACGTATGATGGCTGCCATCGATCTCATCTCACACTCGAACTGTCACTTGTGGCCTATAGCGCAAAGCCATGGCGAGCGATACCGCCAAGGCTCAGAATGTCGGCGGTGTATTGATCCAGATGAGGACGGTTTCGCCATCGTGACGGTTGCGCCAGGAGTGATAGCGACGGCTTTCGAAATAGAGCGAATCGCCGGGTCCGAGATCGAAGAACTGATCGGAATCGAGGACCAGCTCCAGCCTCCCGGAGAGTACGTGCATGAACTCCTCCCCTTCGTGTCGGTAGGCGCCTTCGCTCGCCGCACCGGGTGCGAGCACGAAACGGTGGCAATCCATCATCGTGCGGCCCTCGGCCAGAAGCTGCACCGTCACACCTGGCGTCGTTTCCGGCCATGTGCGCCAAGCGCCGGCGCGGACGACCTCGGGCATGTCGTCGCGCTCTTCCCCAGAAAGCCTGGAAACCGTGGTGCCATAATATGCCGCAAGGTCGTGCAACGTCTTGAAACTCACCCCCTGGGAGGTGCGTTCGAGCGTCGACAGTGTCGAGGCAGCAATGCCAGCGTCACCGGCAACCTGATCCAGTGTCTTGCCGGCGCCGTGGCGCAGACTGCGCAGCCGCCGACCTAGATCCGAGGCGTCCGACGCATCCGAATTTTCAGATGGTTCCTCGCTTTCCAATGCCTCGCGAATGGCGGCCGGATTGAGTCCGCGCTCGGTTCGATACCAGGCTATCTTTTTTAACCGTGCGACGTCCTCGGCGCTGTATTGCCGGTGCCCGGTTTCCGACCGGTCCGGAACGACGAGGCCCTGGCTTTCCCAAAGGCGCAAGGTCGATGCGGAAACGCCTGCTGATTTTGCCGCCTCCGCCACTTTGTAGCGCACGGGCGTACCGTTGTTCATAAGCCAAATAATCCCGGTTCGTCTGTCTTCTTCAGGCCTTATCCGACCCTGATTTTTCTTGAACGACCATCGCTGAAAACGACAGCAGTTTGAAGCGGCAAATGCCGCTTGATTTCTTGCAGGAAAAATGTAGGAATTTTCTACATGTCTTGCCGAAGTTATGCAAGATAGTTCATCCATTCCAGAGCAGGAACGCACCGATGGCCGCGACCACACTCACAGACCGAAAGAATGCCGCAATCTCGCGTGGCGTTGGCATGACGACGCAGATCTATGCCGATCGCGCAGAAAATGCCGAGATCTGGGATAAGGAAGGTCGACGCTATATCGACTTCGCGGCCGGCATTGCCGTCCTCAACACCGGTCACCGTCACCCGCGCGTGATCGCCGCCGTCAAGGATCAGCTCGATCATTTCACCCATACCTGCCACCAGGTGGTGCCTTACGAGAGTTACGTGCATCTGGCCGAGCGCTTGAATGCGCTGACGCCCGGCAACTTCGAGAAGAAGACGATCTTCGTCACAACAGGTGCCGAAGCCGTCGAGAATGCGGTGAAGATCGCCCGTGCCGCGACCGGCCGCTCCGCCGTGATTGCCTTTGGCGGCGGTTTCCATGGCCGCACCTTCATGGGTATGGCGCTGACCGGCAAGGTCGTGCCCTACAAGGTCGGTTTCGGCGCAATGCCGGGCGATGTCTTCCATGTCCCGTTCCCGGTCGAGCTGCATGGCGTGACGCCGGATCAGTCGCTGGCCGCGCTGAAGAAGCTGTTTGCCGCCGATGTCGATCCGCAGCGCGTTGCCGCCATCATTATCGAGCCAGTTCAGGGCGAGGGTGGTTTCTACCCGGCGCCGGTCGCCTTCATGAAGGCGCTGCGCGAACTCTGCGACCAACACGGCATCCTCCTGATCGCCGATGAGGTGCAGACCGGCTTTGCTCGTACCGGCAAGATGTTCGCGATGGATCATCATGAGGTCGCACCCGACCTGATGACGATGGCAAAGAGCCTCGCTGGCGGATTCCCGCTGGCCGCCGTCACGGGTCGTGCCGAGATCATGGATGCGCCCGGACCGGGCGGTCTCGGCGGTACCTATGGCGGCAATCCTCTTGGCATCGCTGCGGCTCACGCAGTCCTCGACGTCATCAAGGACGAAGATCTCTGCGATCGCGCCAATCAGCTTGGCAACCGGTTGAAGCAGCGCCTGGAATCACTGCGCGAAAAGGTGCCAGAAATCGTCGATATCCGCGGTCCGGGTTTCATGAACGCTGTCGAGTTCAACGACAAGACGACGAAGCTGCCGAGCGCCGATTTCGCCAACAAGGTTCGCCTGATTGCGCTTGAGAAAGGCCTGATCCTGCTGACGTGCGGCGTGCATGGAAACGTCATCCGTTTCCTCGCCCCGATCACGATCCAGGATAGTGTCTTTGGCGAAGCGCTCGACATTTTGGAAGCCTCGATCCTCGAAGCAAGCGGTAAGTAGGGCCAGCCCTTCTTTGCCTGGAGTTACATGACATGGCATTCACAACTGCATTGACAAAACACGTTCCCTTTTCCTCGCCGTTCCTGCGCGATGCCGGCTATATCAACGGTAGCTGGACGGCCGGCGGCGCGACCAAGACCTTTGACGTCCTCAATCCTGCCACCGGCGAGGTTCTCGCCTCGCTGCCCGACATGGGGGCTGGCGAGACGCGGGAAGCAATCGACGCCGCCTACGCTGCTCAGCCGGCCTGGGCCGCGCGGCCCGCAAAGGAGCGCGCCGGGATTCTGCGCAAATGGCATGACCTGATGGTCGCTCATGCCGATGAACTGGCCGCCATCCTGACCGCTGAAATGGGCAAGCCTTTCCCCGAGGCCCGCGGCGAGATCCTTTACGCTGCAGCCTATGTCGAATGGTATGCGGAAGAGGCCAAACGCATCTATGGCGAGACAATCCCTGCGCCGTCGAGCGACAAGCGCATGATCGTCATCAAGCAGCCGGTTGGCGTCGTCGGCACGATCACGCCTTGGAATTTTCCGGCCGCGATGATCACTCGCAAGATCGCCCCGGCGCTGGCTGTCGGCTGCGCGGTCGTCTCAAAGCCTGCCGAGCAGACGCCGCTGTCGGCGCTGGCACTTGCCGTTCTCGCCGAGCAGGCCGGTATTCCGGCCGGCGTCTTCAACGTCATCGTCGGAGAAGACGGCCCGGCAATCGGCAAGGAGCTTTGCGGCAACGACAAGGTGCGCAAGATCAGCTTCACCGGATCGACGGAGGTCGGCCGCATTCTGATGCGCCAGTGCGCCGATCAGATCAAGAAGATCAGCCTCGAGCTTGGCGGCAACGCGCCCTTCATCGTCTTTGACGATGCGGATCTGGACGCAGCGGTCGAGGGCGCTCTGGCGTCCAAGTATCGCAATGCCGGCCAGACCTGCGTCTGCGCAAACCGCCTTTATGTCCAGTCAGGAGTCTATGATGCCTTCGCCGCCAAACTTGCGGCCAAAGTCGAGACGATGGCCGTCGGTGACGGTTTCAAGGCTGGCGTGACGATCGGCCCGTTGATCGACGAGCAGGGCCTATCCAAAGTGGAGAGCCACGTTGCAGATGCTGTTTCGAGGGGAGCGAGGATTCTGACGGGCGGCAAGCGCGTCGAGGGTGCCGGCACCTTCTTCACACCGACCGTGCTCACCGGCGTCACCCGCGAGATGAAGGTCGCGCGCGAAGAAACGTTCGGTCCCGTCGCGCCGCTCTTCCGCTTCGATACGGTCGAGGATGTGATCGCCCAGGCCAACGACACCGAGTTCGGCCTCGCCGCCTACTTCTTCGCCGGCGACCTGAAAAAGGTCTGGCGTGTCGCAGAGGCGCTGGAATACGGCATGGTCGGAATCAATACCGGCCTGATGTCGACGGAAACGGCACCCTTCGGCGGCATCAAGCAGTCTGGCCTCGGCCGCGAAGGCTCGCGCCACGGTGCCGATGACTATCTGGAGATGAAGTATCTCTGCATGGGCAATGTCTGAGCGACACGTCGCTCACGACAGTTGAGGCATTGCAAACGGGATCGCCGGCCGCGGCGGTCCCGTCTTTTTCGGTTAGCTTTGCTGTGCTTGCCCTCCCAGCTGCCAATCCGGCAGGGGGAAGATGCGATCATAGGCCCAGTTGAAAACGAACGCGTAGACCACGTAGAAAAGCGCGAAGGACACATCCATCGTCAGCGCCTGGATGACGCTGATGTCGAGGTACCAGGCGATCATCGGCAGTAGGGCGAGCAGCAACCCGACCTCAAACATGACCGCATGCAGGACGCGGACCGCAACACTCTTTTGCGTGCCGCCGGTGAGGTATTGCATCAGATGGTCGAAGCCGAGATTGTAGAGATAGTTCCAGGCTGTCGCGAGCGTCGCGCCGGCGACGCCGATCACGCCGATATCGGCCATAGGCATGCCGAAGGCCAGCGCGCCGAGCGGCGTGACAAGGGAAAGTCCAATGATTTCGAAGCTGATGGCGTGACGGACACGGTCTGCGGTTTTACGCATGGTCTACCCCTAGTGGGAATGTTCGGGTCGTCCCGAGTTGATGCCCATAGAGGGGGAGGTCGTCCTCACTCCCTTTTAATAGGTATTCTGGCAGCCGAAGACAAGGGCGGCACCCTGCTCAGTAGTGCGGCGGCCGTGTATTCGCCGGCGCTTCCAGCGATTGCTCCTCAAGCGACAGAAACCGTTCCGTCAGCCTGTCCAGCTTGGCCCGCGTCTGCTCCACGGCCTTCCATTGTTCGGCCAGCTGGTCGGACAGCTCCTCAATCGTCTTTGCCTGATGGGCAACGATTTCCTCGAGCTTTGTAATGCGGTTCGTCTCTTCGGACATGGAACCTCCTCGCCGCAACCGGCCAATGTCATGCCATCTGAAAAGCGGAAATAGTCCGCACGGTCAATCGTTTCGAGGGCGGTGACGTGCGATTTGCAAAAGTGAACCGTTTGGTTACTAAAAGCCCTTGCCGCGCCCCACGTTGTGGGGTAGGGCGGTAGCCCTTCAGGGAGGAATTCTCATGGATCTTGGTAACGGCTTTCTTCATCCAGACCGGCTCTTTCCGGCCGATCCGGCAACCCGCACGGTCGCGCGGGACCTCTACGAGACGGTTCGGGCCCTGCCGATCGTAAGCCCACACGGGCATACGGAACCCTCGTGGTTTGCCGACGACAAGCCGTTCGAGGATGCGTCCTCGCTGCTTGTCATTCCGGACCATTATCTCTTCCGGATGCTGCACAGCGTTGGCGTCAAACTCGACGATCTCGGCGTGCCTCGCCTCGACGGCAAGCCGGTTGCCAAGGGCCGTGACATCTGGCGCGCTTTCGCCGCGCAATACCATCTCTTCCGCGGTACGCCCTCCAGCCTCTGGGTCGATCATGCGATGTCGGCCGTCCTCGGCTGTGAAGAGCCGCTAACGCCTGAAAATGCGGATGCGCTTTACGACCATATCAATGCGCAGCTGGCGCTGCCGGAGTTCCGCCCGCGCGCCCTGCACAAGCGCTTCGGCATCGAGACGATCGCCACGACCGAGGGCGCGCTCGACCCGCTGGTGCATCACCAGAAGATGGCGGAAGACGGCTGGATCGGCCGCGTCCGCACCACCTACCGGCCGGACAGCGTCACCGACCCGGATGCCGTCGGCTTCCGCGAAAACCTGGTTCGGCTTGGCGAACTGACCGATTGCGACGTGACAAAGTGGGATGGGCTGATCGATGCCCACCGCAAGCGCCGCGCCTATTTCCGCCAGTACGGCGCGACTGCCACCGACCATGGCGTGCCGACGGCCTTCACGGCCGACCTGCCGCTGGCTGACAAGCAGCGCTTGCTCGACAAGGCGCACAAGGGGACGCTGAGCGCCGAGGAAACGGAACTTTACCGCGGCCAGATGCTGACCGAAATGGCCGGGCTTTCAGCCGAAGACGGCATGACGATGCAGATCCATGCCGGCTCGCGCCGCAACACCGATCGCGAACTGTTCCAGACCCGCGGCCCGAACATGGGCGCGGATATCCCGACGCCGACCGATTGGGTCGGCGGGCTTTCAGCAATGCTCGCCAAGTATGGCAATGCGCCGGGCCTGCGAGTGCTCCTCTTCACTCTCGACGAGACGACCTATGCCCGCGAGCTGGCACCGATGGCCGGCCATTGGTCCTGCCTGATGATCGGTCCGCCCTGGTGGTTCCACGACAGCCCGAACGGCATTCGCCGCTATCTCGACCAGGTGGTGGAGACGGCCGGTTTCGCCAACCTGGCGGGCTTCAACGACGATACACGCGCGCTTCTGTCGATCCCGGCGCGCCACGATGTCTGGCGCCGCGAGGTCTGCCGCTTCCTGGCGCAGTTCGTGACCGAACACCGCATGTCTCGCAAGGAAGCCGAGATCGTCGCCGGCGAGCTCTCCTACGGAAATGCGAAGAAGGCATACAAGCTGTGACCGAACGTCTGACGAGCCTTTCCGACCTCGCGCCGACTGCCAAGCTTCCCGGCTATAATCGCAACGGGTTGAAGCCGGGTATCCTGCATCTCGGTCCCGGCGCATTCTTTCGCGCCCATTTCGCGCCGTTCACGGATGCCGCGATTGCGGCCGCCGGTGGCGATTGGGGCATCGAGGTTGCGAGCCTGCGGACAGCCGACGTCGCCGATCACCTGAATGAGCAGAACGGCCTCTATACGATGCTCGTGCGCGATACATCGGGCACGACGGCGAATGTCATCGGTCCGATCCTGCGCGCGCATGTGGCGACCCGCAATCCCGGCGATCTCCTTGCCCGGCTTGAGGACCCCGCGATCAAGATCGTCAGTCTGACGGTCACGGAGAAGGCTTATGGCTTCGATTCCGCGACCGGCGGCTTGGACTTGAAGCATCCCGACATTGCCGCCGACCTTGCCAACCGCCATGCGCCCCGTGGCGTCATCGGCTACATCGTCGAGGGGCTTGCACGCCGCCGCGCCAAGGGTATCGCGCCGTTCACGCCGCTCAGCTGCGATAACCTGCCGAGCAACGGCGCCGTCCTGAAGCGGCTCGTGCTCGAGTTCGCCGCTCGCATCGATCCGGAGCTTCGCGAGTGGATCGAAAAGAACGTGCCCTTCCCATCGACCATGGTCGATCGCATCACGCCGGCAAGTACCGATGCCACCTATCGCGATGCCGAAAGACTCACCGGGAGGCAGGATCTGGTGGCCATCGAGACCGAACCCTTCACGCAATGGGTGATCGAGGATCACTTCGCCAACGGCCGCCCGGAATGGGAAAAGGCCGGCGCGCTGATGGTCGAGGAAGTCTCCGCTTACGAAAAGATGAAGCTGCGGATGCTGAACGGCGCGCACTCGCTGCTCGCCTATCTCGGTTACATAGGCGGCTATGAATTTATCCGCGACGTCATGGATGACGTCGGCCTTGCGGCGCTTGCGCGCCGCCACATGAACGCGGCCGCCGCCACGCTCGATCCCGTGCCCGGTATCGATCTTGAAGTCTATGCCGACGAGTTGATAGCGCGCTTTGCGAACAAGGCGATTGCCCACCGCACCTATCAGATCGCCATGGACGGCACGCAGAAGCTGCCGCAGCGCCTCCTCGAGCCGGCCGCCGAAGCCTTGGCGAACGGCAGCAAGGCGGAAACCTATGCGATCGCAGTGGCTGCCTGGATGCGCTATGTCCTTGGCGTTAACCGGGATGGCGAACGCTACGAATTGCGCGACCCGCGCGCGGGGGAAATTGCTGCGCTCCTGGCCGACGTGCCGCGCAATGGCGGCGCGGTGTCGAAAGCCCTGTTCGGGCTGGCGGGCCTTTTCCCGGCGGCGCTGACTGGCAATATCGGCTGGACCGAGGATGTGGCGAACAAGCTTGAGATCCTGATCCAGGACAACAAGCTGCCGCTGTTCTAAGGAAGGGTGCCGCGACGGTGCGGGCCGTCGCAGTATGGATTTTCGAGGCCCTTCCATCTGTGGCGAGGGCTGGGTTTTAGCGCGTTGCCCTCCCATAACCCGTCATCCCTGTGCTTGTCACAGGGATCCAGCGCCCAAGTCCTTGGGCGCAGGAGATTCTTTTCCACGAGTTATGGTCATTCACCGCGCCGGCCGGTGGCTGGATTCCTGTGACAAGCACAGGAACGACGGCCTGGGCTCAGTGCCTATCCCTTCACGCGCGCCATATCGGGATCGTAAAGCGGTTTCAGCGAGACCTGACAGGGCACGCGCTCGCGCGCCACGTCGAGTTCGTAGCTACCGGACAGCACGAAGTCTTCGCTCACACCGCCCGGGTTGCGCACATAGCCGTAGCCGATCGGCTTCCCGATCGTGTAGCCGAAGCCGCCGCTGGAAAGCCAACCCACACGCTTGCCGTCGCGATAGATGGTCTCGCGGCCAAGCAGCACGATATCGGGATCCTCGGGCACGAAGCAGGCGAGCATCTTCTTGACGCCCGACGCGAGCTGCCGTTCGATCGCCTCGCGGCCACGAAACGGCGTGTTCTTCCTCGTCTTCACGGCCCAGCCAAGCCCGGCTTCAACAGGTGTATGATCCGGACCGATATCCGAGCCCCAGGCGCGATAGCCCTTCTCAAGACGGCAGCTCTCGATGGCGCGATAGCCGGCATTGACAAGCTGTAGCGGACCGCCCGCCGCCATCAGCGCATCATAAACGGTCGTCGCATATTCAATCGGCATATGAAGTTCGTAGCCGAGTTCGCCGACATAGGTGATGCGCAGCGCCCGGACCGGGCAGCCCGCAATGCCGATCGTCTTGACGCGGCCGAACGGGAACGCCGCGTTGGAAACATCGCTGCTGGTCACCTTCTCCAACACTGCGCGCGCATTCGGTCCCATCAGAGACAGCACGGAGTAGGCTGAGGTGACATCGACAAGTTCCGCATGCATTCCGCTCGGAATACTGCGCGCTATCCAATCGAAATCGTGGGTCGCAAAGCCAGTGCCGGTGACGATGTAGTATTCGTCGTTGGCGATGCGCGCACAGGTCAGGTCGCATTCGATGCCGCCCTTGTCGTTCAGCATCTGCGTGTAAATCAGCGATCCGATCGGTTTGGCAACATCGTTGGAGGCGATCCACGACAGCGCCGCCTCGGCATCGCGCCCCTTCAGCACGAACTTGGCGAAGGAGGTCTGGTCGAAGATGACGGCGGCCTCGCGCACAGCCTCGTGCTCGCGGCCGACGGCATCATACCAGTTCTGGCGGCCATAGGTGTAGACATCCTTCGGTTCCTCGTTGGCGAAGAGATCGGCAAACCAGTTTGGCCTTTCCCAGCCAAGCTTTTCGCCGAAGCAGGCGCCCTGTGCCTTGAGCCGGTCGTAGAGCGGCGATTTGCGGCACGGCCGGCCGCTCGAATATTCCTCGAAGGGGAAGGCCAGCGTGTAATGCTTGCCATAGGCCTCGAGCGTGCGGGTTCGCACCCAGTCGGTATCGAAATGCGGCCTGCCGAAGCGGCGGAGATCGACCGGCCAGAGATCGTAGGGCGGCTCGCCCCTGGCGACCCATTCGGCCAGCGCCATGCCGGCACCACCGCCGGATGCGATGCCAAAGGCATTGAAGCCGGCACCGACGAAGAAATTCTTCAGCTCCGGGGCCTCGCCGAGAATGAAGTTGCCATCAGGCGTAAAGCTCTCCGGTCCGTTCAGCAGCTGCTTGACACCGACAGACTCGAGCGCCGGAACGCGGCCAAGCGCCTGCTCCATGATCTGCTCGAAATGGTCGAAATTGCTGTCGAGCAGGGTGTAGTGGAAGCCCTCGGGAATGCCCTTCACCGCCCAGGGGATAGGGTTCGGCTCATATCCGCCCATGACGATGCCGCCGACTTCTTCCTTGTAATAGGTCAGCCGGTCCGGATCGCGCAGCGTCGGCAGGTTCGACGGAACGCCGAAGGATTCGGTGATGATGTATTGGTGCTCGACGGAGACGAGCGGCACGTTGACGCCGAAGCGCGCAGCAAAGGATCGCGTCCACTGGCCAGCGCATACAACGACGCGCTCGCACTCGATCCGCCCGTGCTCGGTGATCACGGCGCGGATCCGGCCGTTGTCTATCTCGAGATCGAGAACCTCGGTATCCTCGAATGTCGAGACGCCCGACATGCGTGCGCCCTTGGCAAGCGCCTGCGTGATATCGGACGGATTGGCCTGGCCATCGGTCGGCAGGTAGGCGGCGCCGACGAGGTCGTCTATCGTCATCAGCGGCCAGAGGTCGAAAGCCTCTTGCGGTGTCAGCAGCTGCATATCGAGCCCAAAGGATTGCGCCGTTGTCGCCTGCCGTTTGACTTCGGTCCAGCGTTCCTCGTTGCAGGCAAGCCTGAGACCGCCATTCATTTTCCAGCCGGTGCCCAACCCCGTCTCGGCTTCCAGTTTCTTGTAGAGATCGACGGAATAGCCGAGCAGCTGGGTGATGTTGGCGCTGGTGCGCAGCTGGCCGACGAGGCCGGCGGCATGAAAGGTCGTACCCGAGGTCAGCTTCTTGCGCTCGAGGAGAACCGTGTCCGTCCAACCGAGCTTGCCGAGATGGTAGGCCGTCGAGCAGCCGATGATGCCGCCGCCGATGACGACCGCCTTGGCGGTCTTTGGCAATTCCTTCGTCATATTATCGATCCTGTTCAAAAAGGTCGTAGACGCGCTCGAAGCGCGCAAGATTCTCGGCCGTATAGCCGGCATAGTCGAAATCGATGGTGGAATGGATCTCGGAGACCATGCTCCACAGCGTCTCACGCAGCAGCGAAGCGCATTTCATCGCCGTGTAGCGGTACCAGAGATCGCTCGTCACTGCCTGACCGAAGTAGATCTCCAGCATTTGGTGTTCGTCCTCCTCGCCAAGCAGGTTGTTGGAGGCGAGCCCCCCGAGATCGAAGAGCGGTGTATTGAAGCCGGCATAGTCCCAATCGATCAGCCAGAGGCGCTTGCCGTCATCGAGGAAGTTTGCCGCAAGTAGATCGTTGTGGCCGAAGGCTATGTCAAAGGGACCGGCCGCCTTCTCGAGCCGCTCCGCTTTTTCAAGCACGGCTGGCAGGCGCGCAACATAGGTGCTGCCGGTGGCAGCGAGATGCGCCGCATAGTCTCGAATGACGTGAAACACCCAGAAGATTGCGGCGGGGCCGCGGAAGTGTCGGGCGATCTCCCGATGACAAGCGAGCACGAGCGGCACCACGCGCTTGAGCATTGCGGGATTCTTTATGTCGTCAGGTGTCAGCGCCCTGGCTTCGATGAAATCAAGGACCAGTACGCCGGGCTGATGATGGATTACGGCCGGCGAAAGCCCGGCTGCGTGTGCGGCGTGGCTGGCGGCAAGCTCGTTTTGCCGGCTGATGTGATGAACGGGAATGTCTTCTCCGAGCCGAACGACACGGCGAACCGCGCGATCCCGCACCAGATAATTCCGGTTGGTGATGCCGCCGGTGATAGGCTCAATCTCGATCGGACCCTGCCAGATGCCGAGTGCATAAATCCGATCTTCAGGCGTCACGCTAGTCTCCCCTCGCGGCCTATCCTATTGAAATCATGGCCAGAGCGGGATCGGCTGTCAAGCGTGCTAGATGGTAGCACCCGAGGCGTCGAAGACGTGACACCGCGCCGGGTCGAACGAGGCCTTCACGTTCGTCCCCCGTTCGACCTTCTGCTGCCCGTCGAGCGCGATCGTCAGTTGCTGCCCATCCGGCGTCGTTGCATAGAGCATCGTCGCGCCGCCGAGGTTCTCGACAAGATCCACGTTGACGGTCGCGAGCGTGATACCGCTGTTTTCAAGCACGGAGAGATGCTCCGGGCGGATGCCGAAAGTGACGGTTTGTCCGGCCTCGGCCTTGAGCCTGCGCGGCAGGCGAACGGAATTGCCGCAGACGTTGATGGTCGTCTCGGCTTCGCCGACCTGCTCGACGCGCGCCTGCAGGAAGTTCATCTTCGGGCTGCCGATAAAGCCTGCCACGAAACGGTTGGCCGGATTGTTGTAGAGATCGAGCGGTGCACCGACCTGCTCGATGCGGCCAGCGTTCAGCACGACGATCTTGTCGGCCATGGTCATGGCTTCCACCTGATCGTGGGTGACGTAGATCATCGTGTTGCCGAGGCTGCGGTGCAGCCGGGAAATCTCCACACGCATCTGCACGCGCAGTTCCGCGTCGAGGTTGGAGAGCGGTTCGTCGAATAGGAAGATGCGCGGCTCGCGGACGATCGCGCGGCCGATCGCCACGCGCTGGCGTTGGCCGCCGGAGAGTGCCTTCGGCTTGCGCTCCAACAGCTTTTCGATCTGCAGGATTTCGGCGGCGCGCTTCACCTTCGGCTGGATTTCGGCTTTCTTGTAGCCAGCAGTCTCCAATCCAAAGGCAAGGTTCTTGTAAACCGACATATGGGGATAGAGGGCATAGGACTGGAAGACCATCGCGATGCCGCGCTTGGCCGGCGCCACTTCATTCATCCGCTCGTTGTCGAGCAGAAGTGCGCCGCCGCTAATCTCCTCGAGCCCCGCGATCATGCGCAGCAGGGTGGACTTGCCACAGCCTGACGGGCCGACGAAGACCGCGAACTCGCCGGGATCGATCTTCAGGTCGATACCGTGAATGACGTCCAGGGAGCCGTACCGCTTCTCGACCTTCTGGAGAACGACGCTTGTTGCCATGATCTCAGGATCCTCCCTGGTCCATTATTTCGTGCGAGCACGCCAGTCGGCGTACTTCGGGCTGTCCGATCCGATTGGCAGGATGACTTCGCTGCCGGTATCGGACGATTGGTAGATGGCGGTCACGAGTTCCAGCGCGCGGCGCGCGTCCCCTGTTGTCACCGGCAGCGGTCCATTGCCGCTGAGAAAGGCGTGGAAATGCTCCATCTGCGTGGTAAAGCGCGGCGCGACCGGTCGCCAATGACCGATGATGGCATTGATGCGCGCCTGCACATCGTCATTCGCGGCGATGATCTTCCATGGATCTTTGCCTGGCGAGTAAGGTTCATGATTGCTTTCGAAGGTGACGTTTTCAAAGTGCAGCCGCAAACGGCTGATCTCCTCCTGGGAGCCCAGCGTGCAGGAGAGAGACACGAAGGCGCCGCTCTGCATCAATAGGCTTGCCGACGCACAGTCCTCGACCTCGATGTCGTTGACGCGAGTTGCAACGCGACCGAACACCTTCGATACCGGCCCCATCAGATGCAACAGCATATCGTGCAGGTGCAGCGCATGGGTTACCAACACGCCCCCAAGCTCTGTCGCCCATTTGCCGCGCCAGGGCACGGAGTAATATTCGGGCATTCGGCGCCAGAAAGTCTCCACCGAGCCCAGATAAGGCCTGCCCGCGATACCCGCCTCGATGATCCGCTTCGCCTTCTCGATGCCGTCGCCGTAGCGATACTGGAAGATCGGCATCAGCGTGCCCTTGGCCGTCTTCTCCGCCTCCATGATCGTGTCGACGCCGGAAAGCGATCCGGTTAGCGGCTTCTCGCAGATGACGTGCTTGCCGGCGGCGAGAGCTGCCACCACCTGCTCAAGGTGAATGCCGGGCGGAGTGCAGATATCGACGATGTCGACACTCGCGTCATCAAGCACATCGGCAAACGAGGTCGTGCGCTTGGCGATGTCGAATTCGTCGCCGATTTCCCGCAGGCGTTCCTCGTTCAGGTCGCAGATCGCCACGACCTTGAACTTGTCGGGATGCGGCAGGTAGCCTTCGACGATGTGTGAACGGCCGATGCCGCAGCCGACGATCGCAACTCGCTTGATACTCATTGACCTATGTCCGTAATTGCATCAGCGCTTCATGCCGGTCGTGGCGATGCCCTCGATCAGCAGGCGCTGGAAGAACAGGAAGAAGAAGAACACCGGCACCAGCGTCAGCGTGGACATGGCGAACAGGCCGCCCCAATCCGATGCGCTGGTCGAGTCGACGAATGTGCGCAGACCGAGCTGGATCGTGTAGGTGTTCATATCGTTGAGGTAGATCAATGGCCCGAAGAAGTCGTCCCAGGTCCAGATGAAGGAGAAGATCGCGGCGGTCGCAAGCACCGGCAGCGACAGCGGCAGCATGATCTTCCAATAGATGCGCCAGGCGCTGCAGCCGTCCATCATGGCGGCCTCATCGAGCTCGCGCGGGATACCGCGGAAGAACTGAACCATCAGGAAGATGAAGAAGGCATCGCTTGCCAGGAACTTCGGCACGACAAGCGGCAGGATGGTGTTCACCCACCCGAGGTTGAGGAACAGCACATACTGCGGAATGAGCGTCACGTGATACGGGATCATCAGCGTGCCGAGCATGATCGCAAACCAGAAGTTCCGGCCGGCAAAGCGCAGGCGTGCAAAGGCATAGGCTGCCAGCGAGCAGGCAACGACATTGCCGATGACTGTCAAAATCGAGATGACGAGCGAGTTCCAGAAGAAGCGGCCGAAAGTGATGTCGAGCCCGATCCAGCCGCGCAGGTAGGACGAGAAGTCGATCGACGACGGAATAAGCGACGTAGACGAGAAGATCTCGTTTTCTGGGCGGACCGAAGCGGACACCATCCACAGCAGCGGATAGAGCATCAGCAGCGAACCAAGGATCAGCAGCGTGTGGATCGCGATTGACGTCGGAAAGCTGCGCTTGGTGATATCAGACGGCGGCGCCGTGACAGCAGTGGTGATCCCGTTAGTCATCGTAGTGCACCCAATAACGCGAGGTCAGGAAGGAGAAGGCAGTGAAGATCGCGATGATCAGCACGAGGATCCAGGCAAGCGCCGAGGCGTAGCCCATGCGGAAATTTCCGAAAGCCTCCTGATAGAGATAGAGCGTGTAGAACAGCGTCGAATTGATCGGCCCGCCCGTCCCACCCGAGATGATGAAGGCCGGCGTGAAGGCCTTGAAGGCGTCGATCGTCTGGACGACGGCATTGAAGAAGATGACAGGCGTCAGGAGCGGCAGGGTGATCTTGTAGAACTGCCGGAACTTGGATGCTCCGTCGAGGCTGGCCGCCTCATACATGTCGGTCGGAATCTGCCGCAGACCAGCCAGGAAGATGATCATCGGAGAGCCGAACTGCCAGACGCTGAGTGCCACGAGCGTGTAGAGCGAGTAGCTCGGATGCGAGATCCAGCTCGGTCCCTGGATGCCCAAGTGGGCAAGTGCGGCATTGACCAGTCCGTCGCCGGCAAACAGCTGCCGCCAGAGGACGGCGATCGCCACGCTGCCGCCCAACAACGATGGCAGATAGAAGATCGCGCGGTAGAGCGGCAGGCCGCGAACGCCCTTGTTAAGGGCCATTGCGACCAAGAGCGCGAAGGTCAGCTTGAAGGGCACCGACAGCACCACATAAGTCAGCGTGACCCGCATCGCTGCGGCAAATTTCGGGTCGGCGGTTGCGATGCGCACGTAGTTTGCCGCGCCCACCCACTCGGCCGACCGGATCATGTCGAAATCCGTGAACGAGAGGTAGAGCGAGATGACGGCCGGTCCGAGCGTCAGCCCGAAGAAGCCGATCAGCCACGGCAAAAGGAAGAGATAGCCTGGGGCATTGGCGGTCCAGAGGCGTTTCAAACGCCCCTGGGCTGCCGCCCCATATTCACTCTTGATACCGTCCGGGGCGGTCGTGCGCATCACATCACTCATCCGCGTCAGCCTTTGGCGAGAATGCGGCTGAGTTCGTCGACCAACTGCTTGCCACCGTCGCTCGGCGAAAGCTGGCCGAAGGCAATCTGCTCGGCGATCGTGCGAAGCACGACCTGGCCTTCACCGGCACCGGAGGGCGGCGGCGGCGGCAACTTGCCGGCAAGGTCACCAAGGCCGCTGACATAGTCGAGCGCGATCTTGCCTGTTGCATCAAGCTTGGCAGCCACGACGTCGCGCATCGCCTTCGATTCCGGAATACCGCGTTCGACGTCGAGCGCGAGAGCGGCATCGGGGTTGGTGACGAAGAAGTTGACGTAGTCGACAGCTTGGTCGATCACCTTCGACTGCGAGGATACGGAGAAGAACATCGACGGCTTGCGGTAGTGGCCGCCCTTCGAATCCGACTTAATGCGCGGATAGTTGTTCAGCGCCAGCTTGTCCTTGCTGACGGCCTGGAAGCCGACGAACTGGTTACTGTGCGCGTAGTCGGCAGCAGCCTTGCCGAGCGTGACCGGGCTAGTGTCGATCGTATCCTTGTAGAGCGCCTGGACATCAGGTGGCACGCAGGCGTTCGCTTCGCGGAACTTGCTCCACATGTCGAACCATTCAGAAGCGTCCTCTGCGCCGAAGGCGACCTTGGAATCGGCCGTGTAGAGTGCCTTGCCGCGCTGTCTGAGATAGTTTTCCAGGAGCGGTTCGTTGCCACTGCCGTCGGCAAAGCCGAAGAAGCCCTTGCGCTTGCCGGCCTTGGTAATCTCGGCACCGATCTTGCCAAACTCTTCCCAGGTGGTTGCCTGCGTCGGCAGATCGACGCCAGCTTCCTGGAACGCGGTGGTGTTCAGAACCGTCGCTGCGGCGTTGGCGCCGAGGCTGACGCCGTAGAAGTGCCCGTCAACGCTGCCGCCCTCGATCTGCGCCGGGTCGAAATCGCCAAGATTGAGCTTCGACGGCATGTAGGACTCGAGCGGGGCGAGCGCGCCGCGCCGCGCATATTCAACGATATAGCGGTAGTCCATCTGGATGACGTCGGGCGCATTGCGGCCGGCGACCTGCGTCGCCAGGCGTGGCCAATAGTCGCCCCATCCGAGGAATTCACCGGTGATCGACGTTCCCGCATTCTTTGTCTGATAGAGTTGCGAGACCTTGTTGGTGCGGTCGGCGCGGGGCTGCGAACCCCACCATAGAAGCCGCAAGCGGGTGTCGGCGGCAAAAGCCTTGGATCCCAGTGCCGACAGTGAAAGAAGCGTTGCTCCCCCCGCCATGAAGTTACGTCTGCTTACGCGTAGTGTCATCTGTTCTCCTCCTCCCTTGGGGAGCGCCTCCACACGCTCCTTGCTGGTTTCTCTTGCAACAAATAACTAATTGGTTACAAGCTATGGAGAAGCGTTGAGGCTGTCAAGCGCTGATGTGATAGCCCTCCTCTCGCTTCTCGTTTTTACAATCTGTTCTCAACGTATTATGAGCGCAATGGGGAAATTAGAAAGGTGAGCCGATGGAAGGCGCCAGCGGAAATGGGGAAAAGAAGAGAGTAAGGCGGCAATCGTCCGAGCGTGTACTGCAACGCGATCCGGAACGGACTCGTGCAGCAATCCTCGAGGCCGCGACCAAGGAATTCGCCGAGAACGGCATGGGCGGGGCTCGTGTCGATGCCATCGCCGAGCGTGCCGGGACAAACAAGCGGATGCTCTACCATTACTTCGGCGACAAGGAGCAGCTGTATCTCAGGGTGCTCGAGGAGGCCTATGTTGGTATCCGCACCGCCGAGCGCGAGCTGCATATCGGCGACCGGACGCCGCAGGAAGGCATTGGCGAACTGGCGCTGTTTACCTGGCGGTATTTTCTGAAGCATCCCGAATTCCTCAGCTTGCTCGGGACCGAGAACCTTCACCGCGCGCGCTGGCTGCGCCAATCCGTCCGGCTCAAGGAGCTGCATTCGCATCTGATTGGAGAACTCTCCGACGTGCTGGAGCGCGGCAAGAAGGCCGGTGTCTTCATCGCAAACGCCGATCCGCTCAATGTCTATCTGACGATTGCCTCGCTCGGATATTTCTACCTGTCCAATCAGTACACGCTTTCGACGATTTTCGGCCGCGACCTGGTCGAGCCCGGCAATCTCGATGCCTGGGAACGCCACATCGTCCACGTGACCCTCGCATCGATTTCTGCCTGATCCGCGAAATTCGAGATCGGCTATTGACAGGAAACCATCTCTGCCGTCAGGTAACCGTTTAGTTACAGCCTTGCCATGAGCCGCGGGTAGGGGGCGCGGTTTTTGTCGGCCAGGCGTCAGGACGCTGTTCGTTTCATACGCATGAGGAGGATCATTCGATGGAGAAACGTCGCTTTGCCTTGATTGGAACGGGAAACCGCGGCACGACCATGTGGGGCAAGGAACTGCTTGCCGGCTGGCGCGAGCATGTGGATCTCGTCGCGATCGTGGATACCAACTCGCTGCGGGCCGAGCGAGCCCGCACGATGATCGGCAGCAATGCGCCGATCTACGAAAACATCGATGCCATGCTCGCCGAGCAGCAGGTCGATCTCGTCATCGTCTGCACGCCCGACTATACGCATGACGATATCGTCGTGCGCGCGCTGGAAGCGGGCATCGACGTCATCACCGAAAAGCCGATGACCACAGCGGTCGACAAAATCCGCCGTATCCTCGATGCGGAGAAGCGCAGCGGCAAGCGGGTGGATGTCTCGTTCAATTATCGCTATTCGCCGACGGCCGCCAGGATCAAGGAACTGCTGAACGCCGGCGAGATCGGCCGCGTCACTTCGGTCGACTTCCACTGGTACCTCGACACCAAGCACGGTGCGGACTACTTCCGCCGCTGGCACGCCTACACGGAAAATTCCGGCAGCCTCTTCGTGCACAAGGCGACCCACCACTTCGACCTTTTGAACTGGTATCTGGATAGCGATCCGGATGCCGTCACCTCCTTTGCCGACCTGCAGAACTACGGGCGCAAGGGCCCCTTCCGTGGTCCACGCTGCAAGCTCTGTCCGCATTCGGGTGAGTGCGACTACTTCCTCGACCTCGAGGCCGATCCCTTCCTCGACACGCTCTACGAGGATCCGTCGAAGATTGACGGCTACTTCCGAGACGGCTGCGTCTATCGCGAGGATATCGACATCCCCGACACCATGGTCGTCAGCATCCGCTACAAGAACGACGTCCACGTTTCCTATTCGCTGAACACCTTCCAGCCGATCGAAGGCCACCACATCGCCTTCAACGGCACGCATGGGCGTATCGAACTCAGGCAATACGAGAAGCAGCCATGGGAGACGCCTGACGAGGACACGATCCTGCTCGTCCGCAATTTCCCGAAGGACAAGCCGGCCGTCGAACGCATCGTCGTGCCGCATTCTTCGGGCGGCCACTACGGCGGCGACGACCGGATGCGCAACATGATCTTCAAGCAGGGCATGGAAGACAAGCTTGGTCAGCGTGCCGGGACGCGCGCCGGCGCCATGTCCGTGCTGTGCGGCATTGCTGCTCTGACGAGCTCGCGCAGCGGCAAGGTTGTCAAGATCGCCGACCTGATGCCTGAGATCGTCGCGGGCGGCGCTTCGACGAATCTGAAAGCCGGCTAAGCAATCAGGGCGAGGTCGCGACGCAGGATCTGATAGAGGAGCGGTTCGCCTTTGGAGAACCGCTCTATTTCATCGACTGCCATATCCCCGAGCCGCCCGCGCTCCAGCCCTACCGCGCCGGCGATATGCGGCGTCAGGAACACATTCGGCAGGTCATAGAAGGCCGATTCCGTCTCCGGGACTTCAGGATCCGTTACGTCGATGATCGCGTCGATCCGCCCGGTGCTGAGCGTCTCCAGCAGCGCGGCTTCGTCGATCAAGGCGCCACGCGCCGTATTGATCAGCGTCGCTCCTTCTTTCATCAGCGACAGCTCCCGGGCTCCGATCATATGGCGCGTCGATGGCAGCGACGGTGCGTGCACGGAGACGATGTCGGACTGCGTCATAAGTGTCGGCAGATCTGCCTTCTCGGTTCCGAGGCTGATTGCCTCGATCGCATCGACGGTGGGGTCGAAAAGAAGGACGCGATATTCGAACGGTCGCAAGAGCTCGATCACTCGTCGGCCGATGCGTGAGGCGCCGATGATGCCGACCGTGCGATGATAGTTGCCGATCGCCAACCGTTGCATCGGGTGCGTCCGGTCGCGATTGCGATCCGCCAGATAGAGGTCGCGGAAGCGAAATACCTGCTTGCCGGCGAAGATGATTGCCGCAAGCGTGAACTCCGCAACGGGAACCGAATTTGCCTCGGCGGCGTGCGTCACGGCTATGCCGGCATCGAAGATCTGCTCGTCGACAATTCCCTTAACTGTTCCGGCCGCATGGGCGATCAGCCGCAGCCGTGGGGCCGCCGCAACTACCTCGCGCCCGACATAGGGCGATCCCCAACCCGTGATGAGAATGTCAGTCTCGGCGAGAATGCGCCGGGCGCGATCGTCGCTAAAACTCCGGAGCGGTTGAGGATCGAGAAGTTGGCCGATCTCGGCAAGCCGGTGCAGGGCCTCCGCGGTGAGGACATGCTCCGTTCGCGAAGGCTGCATCGCAAGTGCGATGGAGGGGCGCTTCATGGCATCTGCCCTGGCGCCTCGATGGCGCTGACCCTGATGCCCGCGCTCGCAACAAGCGCTTCAAGCTCCGCAACGTCAGGAGCCTTTGGGGGAGTGGTCCAAGCGCCGGTTACAGTGCCCGCGTCGTTGGCGGCGAGGACGGCGGTCATCAGGATCGTTTGGCCTGCCGGAATTTCACCACGCAGTTGCGGCACCAGCGTTTTCGCAACGATCATGTTGGTATTCGGCGGAGCCTTCTGCGTGAGACCGGCGCGCGGCGTCAGGGAGCCGATATCGGTGATCCCGCTGAAATCGGCTTCGCCGATCGCATAGGCGCTTGAGCCATTCGCGACCAGCGTATCGAGCTCGAAATCCCGGCGTGCGATCGCAAAGCCACCCTCCGCCGTCTGCAGCGGCCGGGGCGTGTTGATGCGGTGGACGCGGATGTGCCATGGCGCCGCCGGCACCAGCCAGGTTTCGACATCCACATCCCGGAATGGCGACCACTTGGAATAAAGAACATCACCCGCAAGCTTGGCTTCGCGGTTGGTCTCGCGAACGCGGTAGTGCAGGCCATCATCACTGAAGGCGAGGGCGGAATCGAGGGCCGCGCCGGCGAAGTTGCGCTCGTCGGATTCGACGCTGAAACCGTAGCGGCTGGAATAGGCGAACTTCGCGTATTTCTCCGTGCCGAACCGCATCTGCAGGTTCTCCTGGCCAGAGGACAGCGCGACGACCTCGCCGCCATTGCGCATGAGCACCATACCGGGATGGCGTTGCGGCAGGACGCTTGCAGTTTCCAAAGGCGGCGTTTCCTCAGCCGTCCAGAAAGGGTGATCTTCGGCCAGGGCCAGCGGCAGGAACGCCTTGAACGCCCAGTAGGGCGAACCAGCCGAATTGTAATTTTCCGACATCAGCAGGTTGGGATAGCCGAAGCCGATCGACAGAATGCCGTCGCGGTCGGTCATCGGCTTGTCCTTCCACCAGCGCAGGTGCTGCAGGCAAAGGCTCTTGATTTCGCCCCAGGGCAGCGCTTCAAGATTGGCGAAGGCGAGGGCCGACCAGAAGCCGGCGCAGGCGAAGCGGTAAGTCAGGCTGCGGCCGAAGGGAATCGTCGCGCCATCCGAGCCGAACCAATGCTTGAAGTCGTTTGCAAAGAGGAGAGCGCGTTCGCGGTAACGCTGTGCGTAGTCGTCATCGACGAGCTTGGAATAGATCAGCCCATAGAAGTGCATGGCGAACGGAATGTAATGGTCGATCCGGCGAACATTGCCGTCGCGGTACCAGCCGTCGCCGAGATAGAAGCCCTCAAGCTCCTCGAGATACTGCTTGGTCAGGCTCCGGTCGAAATTGGCGCCGACGCAGTCGAGCGCGATGTCGACGAAGATGCGGAAGAATTTCCAGTTGTTATCGGCGTAGTCGAATTGCCGGGCATGCTTGAGATAGGCGACCACGTTGTCGCGCGCCCGGCCGCCAAGCGGCTCCCAGACCTTCTCCGGCACAAGCACCAAGGCAAATCCGAGCGCCGCAAGCTCGACCATGCGCTGGTCTCGGCCGTTGACCGTGCCCCAATATTCCGGATGCTTTGGGTCCGTACCGTTGGCGATACCCTCGGCAATACGATGCCATTCGGCAAAGTCGCCGCCACCGGCGCCAAACGGCGCCAATCCCCAGAGCGGCCGCGCAAAGCCTTCGAGATCCGCTGCCGCGCGGTCGAAATGCGCAGCTGCGCCGTCAAGGCGGACGCGGGCATTGCCGGCCGAGAAATAGGGGAGCAGCGGATCGAAGAGGTCGCGAAGCGCGCGCGACATGTCCTCGCGCGTCTTCAGCGGATTGTTGGCAAGCGGATTTGAACTGGCGGGATCATAGGTCATCGGCATTGCTCATGTCAGGGGTTCGGAACGGTGCCGCCGGCAATCGGAACGACGGCATGGCAAATCTGGCGGGCGGGGGCGTTGCGGTCCCTGAATCGCGCCACGATGAGACTGACCGCCTCCCTGCCAAGCGCCACGCGATCGACACGCATGGTCGATAGCGGCGGGTTGGTCATCAGCGCGCAGGGAAGATCGTCGAAGCCGACGATGGCGAAATCCTCCGGCACCCGAAGCCCGGCTTCGGTGACGGCTTCGAGAACGCCGACGGCGATGAAGTCGTTCATGCAGAAGGCGGCGGTAAAGCCGGCCTTCTCCGCGAGTACTGCGGACGTCAGCTCGTGCGCCTCATGAATTGCGCTTCCCTGGAAGCTCATCGACACAAGGCGCCCTTCCGCACCGTCCGCGTCGGTGATCGCGGCCTTGAAGCCGCGCACACGCTCGCGGATGGTGTTTCGATGCGATCCCGTCAGATGCAGGATCTTGCGGTGGCCGGCATCCAGCAGTCGGGTCGTCGCTTCATATGCGCCGAAGAAGTTGGAGGGTGACGCGCCGTCGAGCCTGAGCTTCGGATCGGTGCCATTGACCAGCACCGTCGGGATTGCCGCGTCCTCTAACCAGGCGCGCAACTCGGCGCTTGGATCGATCCCGACCAGGAACAAGCCGCCGGCGCCGGCCGTCTGCATGTACTCGTGGACCACATCAGGCGTGGCCCTGTTCTCGCGGATCAGCCGCACCTCGAAGGGGACACCGGCATCGAGCGCCCCGGCGCGCAAGCCTTCGACGATCCCTTCGTAGAAGACGCTAAGCCCGCCGGTCACCCCGTCGCTCGCAATCAGGGCGAGGGTGCCACGAAGCGCGCCGGTTGCGGTGCGCGCCGAGTAGCCGTTTTCGGCCGCCACCTTGAGAATGTGCTGGCGGACGCTTTCGCTGATGCCGGGCTCATTGGCGAGCACGCGGGAAACGGTGGATACGGAAACCCCCGCCATGGTGGCAATGTCGGCCTGTCGCAGTCTCTTGGTCTTGATCTCGTTCATACGGCGAAGATTATGCAAATAATGCAAATTTGCAAGCAAAAGATAATTTGTTGCATTGATGAATTTTTTGCGTAATCTACGCCGCATAAGCCCGTAGAGCTGTTGGAGGATGGCGGGGCAATGAAAGAGGAGGATGAAACATGCAGGTCAATCGCCGTTCATTTCTGATGGGTTCGGCAGGCGTCGCTGCCGGGCTGGCCTTTGGTGCCACAAGCTCAATTCCGGCCTTTGCGGAAGATGCCAAGCTGCGCGCCATGTGGTGGGGATCGAACGATCGCGCCAAACGCACGCTTGATGTCGCCAGGCTCTATGAAAGCAAGAACCCCGGCGTATCGATCGTCGGCGAATCGCTTGACGGCAACGGCTACTGGACAAAGCTCGCCACCCAGATGGCCGGCCGCGCCGTGCCCGACGTCTTCCAGCTCGAACCGAGCACGATCTCCGACTATTCGAAGCGCGGCGCATGCCTGCCGCTCGACGAATTCGTGCCTTCGACGCTGAAGGTCGACTCGTTCGGCAAGGATATGTTGAAGCTGACGACGGTCGACGGCAAGCTCTACGGCATCGGCCTCGGCCTCAACTCCTTCGCGCTGTTCTTCGACCAGACGGCCTTTGAAAAGGCAGGCATTCCGGTACCGACGGCGGATTTGACCTGGGACGAGTACGCCAAGATCGCAGTCGAGCTGACGAAGGCCGGCGGCAAGAACAATTACTGGGGCGGCCCTTATGGCGCGCGCTACACCTACGTCTTCGATGCCTGGCTGCGCCAGCGCGGCAAGAGCCTCTATGCCGACGGCAAGCTCGGCTTCAATGCCGACGATGCAACGGCGTGGTACACGTTCTGGGAAGATCTGCGCAAGAAGGGCGGCACGGTCGCTGCCGACGTTCAGACGCTCGACCAGAACACCATCGACACGAACGCACTCGCGCTCGGCAAGTCGGCGATGGGCATGGCCTATTCCAATCAGCTCGTCGGCTACCAGTTGATTTCCAAGAACAAGCTTGCGATCACGCTCCTGCCGCGCGAAAAGAAGGGTGGTCCTTCCGGCCACTACTATCGCCCGGCGTTGATCTGGAGCGTCGGCGGAGCCACGAAGAACGGTGAGGCTGCCGCCAAGTTCATCGATTTCTTCGTCAATAACGTCGAGGCCGGCAAGATCCTTGGCGTGGAGCGCGGCGTGCCTATGTCGCCTACCGTGCGCGAGGCGATTCTTCCGCAACTCAATCCAGCCGAACAGGCTACCGTGCAGTATGTAAACCTGCTGAAGGATCAGGTGGGCGAGTACCCTGCTCCTGCGCCGCTCGGTTCGACGCAATTCGACCAGCGCGTCTTCCGCCCGATTGCCGATGAGCTTGCATTCGAGCGGACGACGCCTGCCGAAGCGGCCGCCCGCCTGCTGGAAGAAGGCAAGGAGACGATCAAAGGCTGATCGAAGCTCACATCGCTCAAGCTTTGGATCGCGGCGGGCATGGCCTGCCGCGATTTTCGTTACTCGCGGCCGCTCCTGAGGCGCTGATGGCAATTGTATGATTTTTGCTTGAGAAAACCTTTTCTCACTTGACGCTTCGGTTGGGAAAAGCTTTTCTCATCTGCAAATGGGGAGAAGCGCGGTGAACGTCGCGGGAGGAAAAAGAGGCCGGATTACCATCCACGACGTCGCGGCGGCGGCGGGGGTCAGTATTTCCACCGCCTCGAAGGCGCTGAACGAAACCGGTCGGATGAGCGTCGAAACCCGGGAGCGGGTAAAGCGCATTGCCGGCGAGGTCGGTTTCCGCCCGAATGCGCTCGCCCGGGGCCTCTTGAGCAAGCGCAGTTTCACTATCGGGCTGCTGACCAACGATACCTACGGGCGCTTCACGCTGCCGGTCATGGCCGGTATTTCCGAAGCGCTCGTCGATCACGGCGTGTCGGTTTTTCTCTGCGCCATCGAAGACGATCCGGCGCTCGGTCAGACCCATGTCGATGCCATGCTGGAAAAGCAGGTGGATGGCATTATCGCCACCGGCAAGCGATTGGACCGGCAGCTTCCGGTCGATCTGTCGAACCTGCATGTCCCCGTGGTCTACGCCTTCACCGAAGGGACGCCGACGAGCGTCACCTTCCGCTCCGACGACGCGCAGGGTGCGCGATTGGCGGTGGAGTGGCTGGTGAAGATGGGCCGTCGACGGATCGCGCATATCACGGGGCCGGAGGATTTCTTCTCGGTTCGCGAGCGCGCGGGTGCCTACCGCAATGTTATCGGCGGGGAGGGGATCGTCATGTTCGGCCGGTGGGCGGAAGCCTGGGGCCACGAGGCCGTCGCGCTGATATGGAGCCGTCAGGACGAAAAGCCGGACGCGATCTTCTGCGGAAACGATCAGATCGCGCGTGGTGCTGTCGATGCGTTGCGCGAGCGCGGTATTCGGGTGCCGGAAGATGTTTCCGTAGTCGGATTCGACAATTGGGAGATTGTCGCCGGCCAGACGCGGCCACCGCTCACTTCCGTCGACATGGAGTTGAAGGAGCTGGGGCGCCAGGCCGGATTGACGATTCTGGCGCTGGCCGAGGGACGCCCAGTGGAGCCGGGCGTCAGGAAATTGCCGTGCCGCCTCGTGGTGCGGCAGTCATGCGGGGCCCAAAGCCCCAGGAGATGAGGAACCGGCGCGGAGGAGTGCGCCAATTTGGGAGGAGTGCCATGATTAAGCGTCTGTTGGCTGCGACAAGCGTTGCCACCCTATGCCTGGTGTCCGGAGCATCGGCCGCCGAGAAAGTCGAAATGTGGGTTCGTTCCGGTATCGGCGAATCCTTCAAGAAGGTTGTCGAAGCCTACAACTCCAGCCACGAGAACCAGGTCGTCGCGACCGAGGTGCCGTTCTCGGAGCTTGTCCAGAAATACGCCACCGCCATCGCTGGCGGCCAGGCGCCGGATGCGTTGTCGATGGACCTCATCTATAACCCGGCCTTTGCTGCTGCGGGACAGCTGGAAGACCTGACAGACTGGGCAAAGAAGCTGCCTTATTTCAATTCGCTGTCGCCGTCGCACGTCCGCCTCGGCACCTATCAGGACCGCGTCTACGGCCTGCCGCTGTCGGTCGAAACCTCGGTCTTCGCCTGGAACAAGGACCTCTACAAGAAGGCGGGACTTGATCCTGAAAGGGCGCCCGCGACCTGGGAGGAAATCACCGCCAACGCCGAGAAGATCCGCAGGGTCGGTGACGATACCTACGGTTTCTATTTCTCCGGCGGCGGCTGCGGCGGCTGCATGATCTTCACGTTCACGCCGCTCACCTGGGGTGCAGGTGCCGATATCCTGTCGGCCGACGGCAAGACGGCGACGCTCGACACCCCGCAGATGCGCAAGGCGGTCGATTATTATCGCGACATGGTGAAGAAGGACCTCGTCCCGGCAAGTGCCGCCAGCGACAACGGTGCCAACTTCCTGAGCTTCACCAACGGCAAGATTGGCCAGCAGAGCCTTGGCGCCTTCGCGATCGGCACGCTGGTGACCGAGCATCCCGATATCAACTTCGGCGTGACGCTCATCCCGGGCGTTGACGGCAATCCGTCCTCCTTTGCCGGCGGTGACAACTTCGTCATCACCAAGGGCACCAAGAAGATCGACGCAGTGAAGGAATTCCTCGAATATATCTATTCGATGGACGGCCAGAAGATCATGGCGAAGTACGGTAGCCTGCCGACCCGTGGTGATATCGCCGACAAGGTGCTCGAGGGCCTCGATCCGAGGTTGCAGGTCGGCCTGAAGGCCATATCGGTCGCCAAGACACCTTACACGCTGCAGTTCAACGATCTGATCAACAGCGCCAACGGTCCGTGGGCGACCTTTACCAATGCGGCCATCTTCGGTGACGACGTCGACGGCGCCTTCAAGAATGCACAGTCGGAGATGCAGTCGATCATCGACAGCGGCCAATAATCTCCCAGAGGCCGTGGCCGGAGGGTGTGGCAGTCCTCCGGCCGATTTTACTAGGATGATGCGGAGTGTTTCGATGACCGTGACGGGTCGAAAGCAGACAGCATGCGTGCGCAGACGTGCCCCACGACCGGAATGGACGGGCCTCCTCTATATCGCTCCGGCGATGCTTCTGGTGATCATGTTCTTCGTGCTGCCGGTCGGATTTACCGCCTGGATGAGCCTTCACAACTGGCCGCTGATGGGCGCCCAGCGGTGGATCGGCTTCAACAACTACTTCCGCATGTTCAATGACGGCCGCTTCGTCGCGGCGCTGAACTTCACCGCCTACTATACGGTCATCGTGACGATCCTTATCTTCGCGGTCGCCTTTCCGCTTGCTCTTTTCGTCGAGCGGCAGCGGGCCTTCGTCAGCACCTATCGCACCGTCATCTTCCTGCCCGTCGTCGTCGGTCTGGCCTCTGCATCGCTGCTGTGGGTGTGGCTGGCCAATGTCGACAGTGGTTTCATCGGTCCGGCCTTGAAGGCGCTCGGACTTGTCGAGAAGAGCCCCAATCTGCTTGCCACCTTCGACAGCGCATTCCTGACGATCTGCGTCATGGTCGTGTGGAAGATAGCCGGCTTTACAATGATCATCCTGCTGACCGGGCTGCAGGCGATCCCGACCGATCTGACGGAGGCCGCCGTCGTCGATGGCGCCAATTGGTGGCAGCGCTTCCGCTTTCTGACGCTGCCGTTGATGCGCAGGACGATCGCACTCGCGCTGATCATCTCCGTGACCGGCTCGATCCTCGCCTTCGATCAGTTCTACATCATGACCTCAGGCGGGCCGCAAAACCGAATGATCTCTGTCGTCTACTATATCTTCAACCAGTCCTTCGTGTCCTTCAATCTCGGGTACGGCGCGGCGCTGTCGATTGCGCTTCTGGCCATTCTCGTGGTCATCAGTGTCGTGCAGCTTTGGCTGCTGCGTGTCGGGGAGGAGCGCTGATGAGCCTCGTCACCGGTCGCAAGCGAAGCCGTGAAATCCGTGGGCAGGCCGCCTATCACGGCACCGGCATAGCTATTGCCATCTTCTTTCTCGCTCCCTTTGTCATCACTCTGCTGGCCTCACTCCGGCATGGCACGGAGGCGCGGCTGCCACCGCTGCCGCCATGGCCGACGAACGGTATCAGCTTCGATTCCTATCGCTCGCTCGACAGTTTCGGTGCCGGCATCTGGCAGCACACACTCAATTCGCTCATCGTGTCGGTTGCGACCGTGGTGCTGACCGTGGTCATCAGCCTGCTCGCCGGTTACGGTTTCTCGCGCTATCGCTTTCCGATGAAGAATGTCTTCTTCATCCTGATCATCGCGACGCTGATGATCCCCTTCCAGTCGATCCTCACGCCACTCTTCATCATCCTCGCCAAGCTCGGGCTCAATAACTCGCTCTTCGGCCTGACGCTGGTCTACGTGACGCTGCAGCTGCCGTTTTCGGTGTTCATGATGCGCAACGCCTTTGACGCGGTGCCGAAGGAGATCGAGGAGGCCGCGCGTATCGACGGCGCCCATGACCTGAAGATGCTCGTGCTGGTTCTGCTGCCGCTTGTGCTGCCGGGCGTCGCGACCGTGGCGATCTTTGCCTTCCTCAATGCCTGGAACGAATTTCTGGCCGCGCTCGTGCTGCTCTCCAGCAACGAGAAATACACGCTGCCCGTCCTGATGATGGCGGTGCGCGCCGGCCGTCTCGGGGCGATCAACTGGGGCGCCGTGCAGGCAGGTGTCGCCGTCATGACGATCCCCTGCCTCATCGTTTTCCTGCTTCTGCAACGCTACTACATGCGCGGGCTGATGGCCGGCGCGGTGAAATGACTTCTGAAGAAAGATGGATCAAGCCATGAACAAGTTGAAAAGAGACCGCCAGTTTCGCCCGCTTCCCGTGCCGGATGTCGATGTGCACGGACTGTTCGGGGAGCGCCAGGACGCGATCTGCGACAGCACCGCTGAAACGCTGCTCGACCGTTGCGTCGCGGCGGGTATGCTGCAGGCGATCGACGTCACCAAGGCGAGCCCCGGCGTCGTGATCCCCATCGGTCCCTGGGGCGGCTCGACGCAGATGTTCTGGGATAGCGACCTCGGCAAATCGATCGAGACGGTGGCCTATTCGCTCTATCGCCGGGCCAATCCGGAGCTCGAAGCCCGGGTCGACGCCATCGTCGACATGTATGAGAAACTGCAGGACAAGGACGGCTATGTGAATGCCTGGTTCCAGCGGGTTCAGCCCGAGCGTCGCTGGACCAACCTGCGTGACCACCACGAACTCTATTGCGCCGGCCACTTGATGGAAGGCGCCGTCGCCTACTATCAGGCCACCGGCAAGCGCAAGCTGCTCGACATCATGTGCCGCTTTGCCGATTACATGATTACTGTCTTCGGTCATGGCCCGGGCAAGATTCCCGGCTATTGCGGCCACGAGGAAGTCGAGCTGGCACTGGTCAAGCTTGCCCGCGCGACCGGCGAGAAGAAGTATCTGGACCTTGCCAAGTTCTTCGTCGATGAGCGCGGAACCGAGCCGCACTTCTTCACCGACGAGGCGAACCGCGACGGCCGCAGTGCAGCGGACTTTCACCAGAAGACCTATGAGTACGGCCAAGCTCATCAGCCGGT
This sequence comes from Rhizobium sp. RHZ01, assembly GCF_014851595.1. NCBI lineage: Bacteria > Pseudomonadati > Pseudomonadota > Alphaproteobacteria > Hyphomicrobiales > Rhizobiaceae > Rhizobium > Rhizobium sp. RHZ01. Next base: position 117,947 of record NZ_JACUZZ010000005.1, on the reverse strand, counting down.
TCGCGAGCAGAAAAAGGTCGTCGGCCACGCCGTTCGTGCCATGTACCTCTATTCCGGCATGGCCGACATCGCGACGGAATACAACGATGACAGCCTGACCGGCGCCCTAGAAACCTTGTGGGATGATCTGACGACCAAGCAGATGTATGTCACCGGCGGCATCGGGCCGGCGGCCGCCAATGAGGGCTTCACCGACTATTATGACCTGCCGAACGAAAGCGCCTATGCCGAGACCTGCGCTTCCGTCGGTCTGGTGTTCTGGGCAAACCGCATGCTCGGCCGCGGCCCGAACCGGCGCTATGCGGATATCATGGAGCAGGCACTCTACAACGGCGCGATGGCCGGGCTCTCGCTCGACGGCAAGACGTTCTTCTACGAGAACCCGCTGGAAAGTGCCGGCAAGCATCATCGCTGGGTCTGGCACCATTGCCCCTGCTGCCCGCCGAACATTGCCCGCCTGCTCGCCTCTATCGGTTCCTACATGTATGGCGTCGCGGATGACGAGATCGCCGTCCACCTCTATGGCGAAGGACGCGCGCGGTTCAAGATCGCGGATGCCAATGTCGAGATGACGCAAAAGACCCGCTATCCCTGGCACGGGGCCGTCCACTTCGACATCAAGACGAGCAAGCAGGCACGCTTTGCGGTTTCGCTGCGCATCCCGGAATGGGCAAAGGGGACGACACTTGCCGTCAACGGTGAGACAATCGATCTCGGCTCGGTCGAACTCGATGGTTACGCCCGCATCGAACGCGAATGGCGCGATGGCGACAAGATCGACCTGAACATTCCGCTCGAAGCACGCGCTCTCTGGGCAAACCCGCTGGTGCGCCAGGATGCCGGACGGACTGCCCTGATGCGTGGCCCGCTCGTCTATTGCGTCGAGGCGACGGATAACGGCGCAGGCCTGAACGGAATCAGGCTCGGCGAGGATATATCCGCGAAGACGGCTGAGATCGCCGAACTCGGTGGTGCGGTGGCTCTCGATATCGCTGTGACCAAGGATGAGTCGGATTGGGGTGCGACGCTCTATCGGACCGAGCCGCCGGCAGCCGGAACGGGTACGGCCCGCTTTGTGCCTTACCATCTGTGGGACAACCGCGCGCCCGGCGAAATGCTCGTCTGGATCCGCTCCGCCACCTAAGCCGGCTAGGGATGTCAGGTCGCCGGCTTAAACGCCGGCGACCATGGGCTGTGATCGGACTTCCGCTCGGATCATGCGGACCCAATTGCGGCCAATGGCAAGGCCGGTGGCATCTGATGCCGCGGCGTGCGCGGAGGCAAGCGCCGCGTAGCGTTCATGCCAGCCCGGCTCCATCTGTTCGATCGATTCCGCAAACTCGCCCTTCCAGCTATCGATGACAGATGCGCTGGCCTCGAAATGGAACTGAGTGCCGTAGGCCGCGTGCCCGATACGAAACGCCTGGTTCTGAGTAAGCTCGCTCACTGCAAGACGCGTCGCACCCTGCGGCAGTGTGAAGGTGTCGCTGTGCCACTGGAATGTCGTGAAATCCGCCTCGAGGTCGGAGAGCAACGGATCCGCGTGCCCATCCTCGGACTTGCTGACCGAGTGCCAGCCAAACTCCAGTCCGGCATTCAGCTGGTTCTCCGCACCGTAGGCGCGCGCCAGGATCTGCGCCCCAAGACAGATGCCGAGCACCGCCTTGTCGGCCTCGGCGAAGTCGCGCATGAGCTGTGCAAGTCCTGGCAGGTAGGGATAGTTCGCGTCGTCGATCGCATTCTGCTCGCCGCCGAGCACCACCAGGGCGTCATGATCGGCAATGCCTGCCGGTAGCTTGCCGTCGATCCAGGGGTAGAAGTGCTCGATCTCGGCCTTGGCTTCCGCCAGCGCCAGCCCCAGCGAGCCGAGCGGCGTGCTTTTCATGTTTTCGATGACGGCGACCCGCATCAGCATCTCCAGTACGATTTCTGGCTCCGAGAGGAACACCAAGCGCCCGGTGATTGCAATACGGATTGCGCCACGCCACGGCAGTTCTTAAATCGGAGTGACGAAAGGAAACCCCTGATATGAGCGACAAGAAAGCCCGCGTGACGATCCTCTACTGCACCCAATGCAACTGGCTGCTGCGCGCCGGCTGGATGGCGCAGGAACTTCTGCAGACCTTCACCGACAGTCTCGGCGAAGTGGCGCTCGTTCCCGGCACCGGCGGCAATTTCGAAATCCGGGTCGATGGCGACCTGATCTGGGAGCGCAAGCGCGATGGCGGCTTTCCCGGTCCGAAGGAGTTGAAGCAGCGCGTGCGCGACATCATCGAACCCGGCCGGGATCTCGGCCATGTCGATCGCACTTCGCTGGAAAGCTGAGCCTAGTCGTAAGGCGAATTGCAAGTCTTGTAGATACCCTCATAGGTCAGGAACCGATCAGTCTTCGGATTGTAGGTCCGGTACTGGTTACGGCACCAATCCACATGGAACTGTTGTCCCTGTGCCTTCGGCTGCACCGTGCGCACGGGCGGGGGATCGTAATAGAGCGGTCCGCGACCTCGCGCAGCCGGCCGATAGTAGGTCGGACCGGTGGCCGTCGGCGGCCGATAGTTCGGCTGCACATAGGACGGGCGGAACGATTGGACCGGCCCGAAAGTGAAGCAGCCGCGCGCGTCACACATCGTCGACCCAACACGGATGATGTCCGATGCGCCGGCGGCGGGCGGAGACACGCCGAGCGGCATCGCAAACGCCGTGTAGGGCAGCAGGGAGAAGAGCGCGATCAGGCAAAAATTACGAGAGCCGGCCATCAGACGATCCTTTCTGCTGTGTATATAGGACGCCTTTGCAGCAATCGCTATCGCGGCCGCCTCAGATTGCAACCGCGCTGGCGAAGAGTGGCATCAACGACTTTTTTGCTGCCTGTCAGGAAAACTTCAAAAACCCTGTTGACAGCAAGGGGCCGCCCCCGTACATGGCTCTCCGTCGCCCAGATGGCGGAATTGGTAGACGCGCAGGTTTCAGGTACCTGTGCCGCGAGGCGTGGAGGTTCGAGTCCTCTTCTGGGCACCATTTCCCTAAGAAATGCAAAGTGAAGGCCGATATAAGGTCTTCCCATTTCTTCCCCCAAAGACATTAGCAGCGCAGGTAAAGACGTCCGATCAGGCTGCTGATTGCGGTTGCGATCAGGACTTGGGCGCGCTGTCGCCAGCGAGCTGTCGTTCGGACAATGCTGGGCGTAAAATCCGGCCGCACGGGCTCCCGAACACTCATAATGCGCAGTAGGGGCGACCGCCTGGGCAGCCCAACGGGTCAGCGGACCGGCTGATAGTGTCCGCGCAGCGGCACCTGCGTGCCGACACTTTCCACGCCGTCACGATCGCAGACGTAGACGAGGGTTGGCAGCCCGCCGGTCCGGAAGATTTTGTCATATCCGCGGCGCAGCGGCCGTGTCTCCGTCCGGCAGCTATACTGTTCCTCGTCCTTTGGATCCGGCTGCGCCTTGACGCCCGGCAGGTTTGCATAGGGATAGATCGACTGGACCTGCGGCTCGCCGGCTCGCCGCCAATCCGCGGCAAAGCTCGCGCCGGGCGCCAAACTTGCGCCGGTTGCTGCCAAGGCTATCAACCACACTCTTGCGAACCGCATATCGCCGGATCCGTCGTATTACATCTCTATTGTCGATGTAGGCGCGGCGTCGGCTTCCATCAAGCGAGCGCTTCGCTCGGTTGGCCGTCATCTCGAAAACGTGACTTCGTCGAAGGGGCCGCGCAAGTGCGGCCCACGGCGGGGATACGCGTCTTGACGACGCAAGCGGAACGGAGTTTTGCACGCTCTGCCGTAAGTTGATCGCGACGGGGAGGCGCCAGGAACCTGAAAGCTTCTGATGGCGTCTCTTGCAAATAGTTGCACGAATGAAGGCGCGGTGCTCTATCCGTGACTTTCTCTTTGATCTAAGCAGCGGGCCGACAGGCGGCGCGAGAAGGACGGAAACAGATGACGAGCTATGTATTGACGGTGACGTGCAAGTCGACGCGCGGGATCGTGGCGGCGATCGCGAACTACCTGGCCGATCAGGGCTGCAACATCGTCGATTCGTCGCAGTTCGACGATCTCGATACCGGCAAGTTCTTCACCCGTGTCAGCTTCATTTCAGAAGAAGGCGTCGGTCTTGCGGCACTCAAGGAAGGCTTCAAGCCGGTCGCAGAGAAATTCGACATGGAAGCCGAAATCCATGATGGCGCCAGCCGCATGAAGGTGCTTTTGATGGTGTCGCGCTTCGGCCACTGTTTGAACGACTTGCTCTACCGCTGGAAGATCGGTGCGCTGCCGATCGATATCGTCGGCGTGGTCTCCAATCACTTCGATTATCAGAAGGTCGTGGTGAACCACGATATTCCGTTCCACCACATCAAGGTGACGAAGGAAAACAAGCCGCAGGCCGAGGCTCAGCTCCTTGATCTCGTGGACCAGACCGGCACCGAACTGATTGTGCTCGCCCGCTACATGCAGGTCCTTTCCGATGCCATGTGCCGCAAGATGTCCGGCAAGATCATTAATATCCATCACTCCTTCCTGCCGAGCTTTAAGGGCGCCAACCCCTACAAGCAGGCCTATGAGCGCGGCGTGAAGCTCATTGGCGCCACGGCGCATTATGTGACGGCCGATCTCGATGAGGGGCCAATCATCGAGCAGGATACCGCCCGCATCACCCACGCTCAGAGCGCCGACGATTACGTCTCCATCGGCCGCGACGTGGAGAGCCAGGTTCTGGCACGCGCCATCCATGCGCATATCCATCGCCGCGTCTTCCTGAACGGCAACCGCACGATCGTATTTCCCGCAAGTCCGGGCAGCTACGCATCGGAACGCATGGGCTGATCGCCGCGGCGGCTTTGCCGTCGATCGACCGCGATCTCCTCGCTTGCCGGTGGCAAGGATTCGATTATCTGCGTAGTCTGCGAAATCGAATCATGCCGCGGGGGATGCCATGACTGACGAGACGCTTGCCGATCGCGCGACGTTGCCACGCCCTGACGTGACCGCTGCGGAAGCCGGCGACATCCTTCAGTCGCGTTATGGCCTGTCAGGAGCGATCACCGAGCTCGGCAGCCAGCAGGATCGCAACTATCGCCTCGATACCGGCGAACGAAGCTACGTGCTCAAGATATGCCATGTGACCTATGAGACGGTGGAGCTCGAGGCGCAGAACGCAGCCATCCGCCACATCGGCACGAAAGAGGATGCGCCGCGCGTTCCTCACGTCATCCCATCGACGGACGGGCAGGACATCGTCGCTGTCACCGTGCGCGACCAGACCTTTCAGGTTCGACTGCTGGAGTATCTTGAAGGCGAGGGGCTGACGCACCGCAAGCACCTGCCGAAAGAGTCGGTGGCGGCACTGGGAGCTCTCTGCGCCCGCCTGGCGCAGTCGCTGGCCGACTTCACGCATCCTGGTCTCGACCGCAGCCTGCAATGGGACCTGCGCCGCGCCGGTCCGGTCGCGGTCCAGTTGTTGTCGGCGATCACCGACAGCGCCGCACGTGATCGCATCGCCAAGACGATGGTGTCAGCCGTGAGGCGAATCCAACCCCTGGCGCCGTCCTTGCGGCTACAGGCCGTGCACCATGACGTGACCGGCGACAACGTTGTCAGCCGTCGTGATGAGCGGGGCCATCTGGTCCCTGACGGCGTCATCGATTTCGGCGACATCATTCGCGGCTGGCTGATCGGCGATCTGGCGGTCACCTGCGCCTCGCTGCTACATCAGGCTGATGGCGATCCGCAGTACATTCTTCCTGCAGTGAAGGCATATCACGAGGTCTATCCGCTCACCGAGGAGGAGCTGCGCGCGCTCTGGCCGCTCGTCGTTGCCCGCGCGGTCATTCTGGTCGCCAGCAGCGAGCAGCAGATCTCGATCGATCCCGAGAACGACTATGTTCGCGGCAATCTCGAGCTCGAACGCCGCATATTCGATATGGCGGTATCCGTTCCATTCGAACTCATGGAAGTCGCGGTCCTGAAGGCGGTGGGCATCGAAACGGCCGCGGTTTCGATGGAGGACTGGCGTCCATTGTTGCCCGACATCGACCCGGCGACCATATCCTTCGTCGATCTCGGTGTCCAAAGCCCGCATTTCGCTGCGGGAAACTGGGCGCAGTCCGACATGGATTGGCGCCTGCTCGCGCGCGCGGCAGCCGAGACGGGCACTGCGGCCACGCGTTACGGCGAATACCGATTGTCGCGCTCGAAGCCTCGGAGCGCCACCCCATCCGCAACCTTCACGCTGCATTCCGACGTCTGTCTTGCGGGCGGCAGCACGGTTGCTGCTCCATTCGCGGGGAAGGTCATTCGGAAGGATCACCATTTCGTTCTGGCAGGCGAGGGTGTCAGCCTTCATCTCGACGGGATTGAGCCGTCGCTTGAAAACGAAGCCGAGGTCGAGCCCGGGCAACCGCTCGGGACCATATCCGGTGAGAGCGGATCTCTCGGCGGGCTGCGCGTACAACTCTCCACCTTGCCAGGCGTCGAACCGCCGCTGTTCTGCACTCCGCAGGAGGCCATGGCCTGGTCGGAACTATGTCCATCGCCGGCTGCCCTTCTGGGCGTTGGCGTCAATGCGCCGAAGCTGGCGTCGGCAGCGTTGTTCGCGCTCAGGCAGGCCCATCTCGCAAGGCCGCAGAAGAACTACTACGAAATACCGCCGCAAATGGAGCGCGGCTGGCAGGAGCATATGTTCGATGTCGAGGGCCGTGCCTATCTCGACATGCTGAACAACGTCACCATTCTGGGGCATGGCCACCCGCGCCTGGCGGAGGCGGTCAGCGAACAGTGGCTGCGGCTGAACACCAATTCACGCTTTCACTATGGCGCCATTGCGGAATTTTCCGAGCGCCTGACCTCCCTGGCGCCGGAAGGGCTGGATGCGGTGTTCCTCGTCAACAGCGGATCGGAAGCCAACGACCTCGCCCTGCGACTAGCTTGGGCGCACACGGGCGCCAAGCATATGCTCAGCCTTCTCGAAGCCTACCACGGCTGGTCGGTTGCGAGCGATGCGGTGTCCACCTCGATCGCCGACAATCCGGAGGCTTTGACGACGCGGCCCGACTGGGTGCACGCCGTCCTCTCGCCCAATACCTATCGTGGTGCGTTCCGCGGTTCGGAATCGACGATTGGTTACGTGGAGGCCGTCGTCGACGCCCTTGAAGCCGTCGATGCACGGGGCGAGGGGTTGGCCGGCTTCATCGCCGAGCCGGTCTACGGGAATGCCGGCGGAATATCGCTGCCGGACGGATACCTTGCCGCAGTCTACAGGCAGGTGCGGGCCCGCGGCGGCGTCTGCATCGCCGACGAAGTACAGGTGGGCTACGGTCGGCTTGGGCACCATTTCTGGGGCTTCGAGCAACAGGGCGTCGTCCCCGACATCATCACGGTAGCGAAAGGCATGGGCAATGGACATCCGCTCGGCGCTGTGATCACGACCAGGGCCATTGCCGATTCGCTGGAGAAGGAGGGTTATTTCTTCTCGTCCGCTGGCGGCAGTCCGGTCAGTTCCGTGGTGGGTATGACCGTCCTCGATATCATGGCCGATGAAGAACTGCAGGCGAATGCGCGCGATGTTGGCGATCATCTCAAGAGCCGTCTGGTCGCGCTGATCGACCGCTATCCGATCGTCGGCGCGGTGCACGGCATGGGACTTTACCTCGGGCTCGAACTCGTCCGCGACAGAACGACGCTGGAACCCGCGAGCGAAGAGACAGCGGCAATCTGCGGCCGCCTGCTCGATCTCGGGGTCTTGATGCAGCCGACCGGCGATCACCTCAATGTGTTGAAGATCAAGCCTCCCCTTTGCCTGACAGTGGAGAGCGCCGATTTCTTCGTCGACATGCTGGAAAAGGTGCTCTCCGAGGGGTGGTAGCCTGTTTTTTGCCCGCGTTAACCATTTCGGTCATTTCGAGGCTTTCCCGTTTTTTCATCAGATGCCCATTGCCGGAATCAGCGGGACTTCCTATCTCTGCGCCGTGATCGAAAGAGACCGTCGGACTGTCACGCGAATTGCACAAAGACTTGATAGAGTTCTTTCAGTCAATTCGATCTTAATGGAATGAAATTTTCCGAATGGTCGATATTTTGACACGTTTCGGAATATGTTTCTTGTAGGCTGCTAGCTATAGTCTACCAACAAAGTAGATTAATAGCGCGGCCGTCGCCGGTCTTGGAACACCAGGGCCTCAAACAAGCGCAACGCCAGAGAAAGGAACGAGACATGACTGACATCGACACTCTCGCCAATTTCCCTGGGCGATCTGTGCTTGGCAATGACCGTCCGGGCGCTCTCTCCCGCCCGAACTGTCGAATGTGACCTTCGTCCACCCTTAACGGAATCAGACAAGTCAATTCGCCATCGCCAGCGCATACCGCGCGGCAGGAGTTCTACGCATGAAAAAAGAAGTAATCGAATACGCAGGCGTTCCCGTCGGGATCGTCATCCCGGATGAGAACCGGTTGAAGTTCATCGCAGTGAAGTTTCACGTTCACGATCTGGACGAGCAGCATTTCAGCTCGCCGGCTGAGGTGAAGCTCGCGATCCATGATCTGATGACCCGCCGTCACCCGAAGCCTATCCATGCCTGAGGGCATGAAGCACGGCCCAACCAGCCCTGACAGATTTCAGACCGGTCTTGCCAAAGGTGAGGCCGGTCTTGTGTTTTGACCGCCATTGCGGTCCTATCGCGCTCTTGCTCAACAAGGGTGGCGCGCTTGCTCAATCTGATTACCGACATTGATGGCGTCTCGGTCGGAAACGCGACGGATCTGAGGCTCGGCTCAGGTGTGACCGCTATCGTCTTCGACGAACCGGCAACGGCCTCCGCTGTGGTTCTCGGAGGCGCTCCGGGCGGCCGTGACACGGCGCTTCTCGATCCGTCGATGATGGTCGGCGCAGTCGATGCCTTCGTGCTGTCAGGTGGCTCGGCCTTCGGCCTTGACGCGGCTGGCGGCGTTCAGGCGGGACTTCGGGAAGCCGGGCGAGGTTTTCCCGTCGGCGACCTGAAGGTGCCGATCGTTCCGCAGGCGATCCTGATGGACCTGCTGAACGGCGGTGACAAGGATTGGGGGCTGCAGTCTCCCTATCGCGACATGGGCTATCAAGCCTTCAAGACATCGGCGAAAGGGCCGTTTACCCTCGGTTCCGTCGGTGCGGGAGCCGGTGCCACAACCGCGACCGTCAAAGGTGGGCTCGGTTCGGCAAGTGGCGAGACCAGCACCGGCCTGCGGATTGGAGCGATCGTCGCCGTCAATGCGCTTGGCTCGGCGACAGTGGGCGAGGGGCCGCATTTCTGGTCGGCGCCGTTCGAGCAGGGCCGGGAGTTTGGCGGCCTCGGCTTGCCCGCGCCGATCTCACAAGCCGACATCCGCATGCGGCTAAAGGGCATGAACACGATAGCGACAACGATTGGCGCCATCGTTACCGACGCCGAATTGACCAAGCAGGAGGCGCACCGTCTCGCGATCATGGCCCATGACGGTTTCGCCCGCGCCCTGCTGCCGGCGCACCTGCCTTTCGACGGCGACACTGTCTTTGCTGCCTCGACGGGCAGGAGGCCCCGACCGGATTTGCCCGCCTTTTTCGAACTCTGCCATCTCGCCACGATGGTCATGGCACGCGCCATTGCGCGGGGAGTCTTTGAGGCCACCGCACTGCCAGTCGCTGGCGCCCAGCAGGCTTGGCGAGACCGCTACCCTGATCGCGCAAGTTCGTCTAAACAAGGCGCCTAAATCGACGGAGACCCCGAATGCAGATCCCGGCCTTAATTCGCGCCAGGCGGTGTGCGTTTTGGGAGTGACAAGTTGGCTCATAAAAGTCATCGCCACGGCGGCGGGCAGACAGGGGAATAAATTGATGAAGGTTTCGCGTGCGCCGTCGGCGCTGTTGGCTCGGCGATTTTATCTCGGTGCGGCGGTTTCAGTTGGCCTCGTGCTGCTGGGGCAGACCCCCGCGGAAGCCGCCAAGACCACGCTGACCCTTGGCATGACGGTGGAGCCAACCGGCCTTGATCCGACGATCGCAGCCCCTGTCGCGATCGGCCAGGTCACCTGGCAGAACGTTTTCGAAGGCCTTGTAACGATTGACGAGACCGGGAAGATCCAGCCACAGCTCGCCAAGAGCTGGGAGGTTTCCCCGGACGGTCTAACCTATACGTTCAAGCTGCAGAGCGGCGTCAAATTCCATGATGGCGAGGCTTTCGATTCCGCTGCAGCGAAATTTGCGCTCGATCGCGCGCGCGGTGCTGACTCGGTAAACCCGCAAAAGCGCTTCTTCGCCTCGATCACTTCCATAGAGACACCGGACCCGGAAACGCTCGTCCTGCATCTCTCGGCTCCAACAGGCAGTCTCCTCTACTGGCTCGGCTGGCCGGCCTCGGTGATGGTCGGCCCGAAGTCTGCCGCCGGGGATAAGACGACGCCCGTTGGCACCGGCCCGTTCAAGTTCGTGAATTGGGCAAAGGGCGACAAGGTCGAGCTCGCAAGGAACGCCGACTATTGGAGCAGGGACGCCGCGGCAAAGCTCGACAAGGTGACCTTCCGCTTCATCGCCGATCCGCAGGCCCAGGCCGCGGCCTTGAAGTCGGGCGATGTCGACGCCATTCCGGAATTCGCGGCGCCTGAGCTGATGAGTTCGTTTGACGGCGATGCGAAGCTTACGACCAAGATCGGCAATACCGAGCTGAAGGTTGTCGCCGGCATGAACAACGCGAAGAAGCCTTTCGACGACAAACGCGTCCGTCAGGCGTTGATGATGGCGATCGACCGGAAGACGGTCATTGACGGCGCCTGGTCGGGGCTAGGTACGGCGATCGGCAGCCACTACACGCCGAACGACCCCGGCTACGTCGATCTCACCGGCGCCCTGCCCTATGATCCCGAAAAGGCGAAGGCGCTGCTTGCCGAAGCCGGCTATCCTGATGGTTTCACCTTCACGATCAAGTCGCCGCAAATGGCTTATGCGCCACGTAGCGCGCAGGTCATGCAGGCGATGCTGGCTGAAATCGGCGTAACCATGAACATCGAACCGACGGAATTCCCGGCCAAGTGGGTGCAGGATGTCATGAAGGACCGCGCCTACGAAATGACGATCGTAGCGCACGCCGAACCGCTCGACATCGACATCTACGCCCGTGATCCGTACTACTTCAACTACAAGAATCCCGCGTTCAACGACCTGATGAAGAAGGTGCAGGAGACCTCGGATCCTGTAGCGCAAGCGAAGATCTTCGGCGACGCCCAGAAGATTCTGGCCGAGGATGTGCCGGCGCTCTATCTCTTCGTCATGCCCAAGCTGGGCGTCTGGGACAAGAAGCTGAAGGGTCTCTGGGAGAATGAACCCATTCCCTCGAACGTCCTTACGAACGTCTCCTGGGAAGACTGATTACGGGCTGATGATATGGTGAGGCGGCGGATCGTACCGGACGTGAAATGATAACGCTTCTGTCTCGTCGCCTTGTCGGTCTGATTGTCACGCTCGCTGTCGTCTCGCTGCTGATTTTTGCGGTGATGGATCTGCTGCCGGGCGATCAGGCCTCCATCATGCTGGGCACGTCAGCCGCACCGGAAACGCTCGCAAGCCTGCGTCACGAGCTTGGGCTCGATCAGCCGCTCCTGTGGCGCTATGGAGAATGGCTCGCTGGCGTATTCCGTGGAAACCTCGGCCAATCCTACACCTACGGTGTGCCGGTTGCCGGCCTGATTCTTGAGAGACTGGCGGTTACGCTTCCGCTGGCGCTGATGGCGATCATGCTTTCCGTCGCCATCGCGATCCCTCTCGGTGCCCTTGCGGCGGCGCATCGAGGCGGATTGCCTGACGCTGTCGCTTCGATATTTTCGCAGATGGGCATCGCCGTTCCGGGCTTCTGGGTGGCTCTACTGCTGATCATGCTGTTTTCGACGGCGCTCGGCTGGATGCCGGCCGGAGGTTTCCCGGGTTGGAACGCCGGCTTCCTGCCAGCCCTCAAAGCGCTTCTTATGCCCGCGGTGGCGCTCGCATTACCGCAAGCGGCGGTCCTGACACGCGTCACGCGTTCTGCCGTTCTGGAAACCCTGCATGAGGATTTCACGAGGACAGCCCTTGCCAAGGGATTGTCGAAGCGGCGCGTCCTGTGGCGGCACTCGGTGCCGAACGCCCTCGTTCCCGTTCTGACGATCCTTGGCCTGCAGTTCACCTTCCTGGTTGCTGGCGCGGTTTTGGTCGAGAATGTCTTCAACCTTCCGGGCCTCGGTCGCCTTGCCTATCAGGCGCTGTCGCAGCGCGACATCATCGTCATGCAGGATGTCGTCCTGCTCTTTGCTGGGCTCGTTATCGTCATGAACTTCATCGTCGATCTCTCCTACCTGGCGATCGACCCGCGCCTGCGGAAAGGCATTTGACATGGCGCCGATCGCCTCCAATCCAATAGGCCTCAAGCGCCGGCGATTTGACATTAGCCGGAGAATGAATTTGGTCGTCGGCGGCGGTGTCATCACCCTTCTTGTCGCCGTCGCGGTGCTGTCGCTGGTCTGGACGCCGCTGCCGCCAGCGAAGATGCAGATCATTCACAAGCTGCAGCCCCCTTTCGCGTTCGGCGTTCTCGGCACTGACCAATTCGGCCGAGATGTCCTCTCGATGCTGATGGTCGGCTGCTGGAATTCCCTTTCCATCGCCGTTGCCGCCGTGGCGATCGGCGGGACGCTCGGTTCGATCGCCGGTATCTTGGCCGCTGCCGTGCGGGGCGTGTTCGAAACGTTGCTGATGCGCGCCTGCGACGTCGTTTTCGCGCTGCCGCCGATTCTTTCGGCGATGATGCTGGGCGCCTTTCTCGGTCCGGGCCGGCTTACTGCGATCGTTGCCATTGCAACGTTCATGATTCCCGTCTTTGCCCGCGTCACGCTTGCCACGGCCTTCCAAGCCTGGAGCCGGGACTACGTGCTCGCTGCCCGCGCAATCGGAAACAGCCGCTTCGCGATCTCCGTCCGCCACGTGCTCCCGAACATCATGAGCCAGATCATTGTCCAAGTGACGATCCAGTTGGGCTTGGCCGTGCTGACGGAGGCCGGGCTCAGCTTCCTTGGCCTCGGGATCGCACCACCCGCCCCGACCTGGGGCCGTATGCTGGCCGACGCGCAAACCTACCTGCCGCTCGCGCCATGGCTGGCCATCCTGCCCGGCCTTTCCATCGCACTCTGCGTCTTCGGCTTCAACATGCTTGGCGATGGGCTGCGCGACATGCTCGACCCGCGCGAGACGAGTGCCGTCAGTGTTCGAAACCACAGGTCCGGATGAGAGTGCCATGTCCGAAACCGACTTGACGATCCACGAATTGAGGCGGCGCTTCGCCGATCGAAGCCTGTCTCCGCTTGAATATTGGCTGGCGCTGGAACGACACATTGAAGCGTGGGAGCCTGCCATCTGCGCGCTCTACGCCTATGACCCGGAGGCGGCGCGCAACCAGGCGCAAGCGTCAAGCGACCGATGGATGAGGGGAGCAACGCTTGGGCTCCTCGATGGCATCCCGGCGACGCTGAAGGAACTGATCGCTACCAAGGGGCAGCCGGTGCCGCTCGGGACCAAGGCGGTCGAACTGCAGCCTGCGACCGAGGATGCGCCGGCCGCGGCCAGGTTGCGCGAGGACGGCGCGGTGCTCTTTGCGAAGACGACCTGCCCCGATTACGGGATGCTTTCCTCGGGTCTTTCCAGCTTCCACCCCCTAAGCCGCAATCCTTGGGATACCACGCAGAATCCCGGAGGATCGAGCGCCGGGGCGTCCGCAGCGGCCGCTGCGGGCTATGGGCCCCTGCACATCGGTACCGACATCGGTGGTTCGGTGCGCTTGCCGGCAGGCTGGACAGGGATCTTCGGCTTCAAGCCGAGCCACGGTCGCATCCCGATCGATCCGTTCTATGTCGGCCGTTGCGCCGGACCGATGACACGTACCGTCGAAGACGCGGCCCACGCGATGGCGACGCTCTCGCGTCCGGACTGGCGCGATGGCACCAGCCTGCCTCCAGCGGATCTCGATTGGATGGATCTTGAGATCGATGTTCGCGGATTGAAGATTGGGCTGATGCTTGATGCCGGCTGTGGCCTCGCGGTCGAGGACGAGGTGCGGGCGGCCGTTGAGGCTGCCGGCCGACGTTTTGAGGAGGCCGGCGCGATTGTCATCCCTGTTCAGCCTGTTCTGACGCGGGAGATGCTGGACGGGTTGGATAGCTTCTGGCGTGCGCGCTTCTGGGGCGAAATCGAGAAGCTAAGCCGTGAGCGCAGAAACAGCATCCTCCCCTACATTTACGCCTGGGCCGAGGGCGGCGCTTCCGTAAGCGGCGTGGACGCCGTCAGGGGCTTCAATCAGACGATCGAGATTCGCAGGAGTTGCGGTAGACTGTTCACGAAGGTCGACGCCGTGATTTCGCCAACCAACCCTATCGTCTCCTATCCGGCCGAATGGGCTTCGCCGACAAACGATCCCGCGCGTCCCTTCGAGCACATCTGCTTCACGGTGCCGTGGAACTTGTCCGAGCAGCCCGCCGCCTCGATCAATTGCGGCTTTTCGCGATCAGGGATGCCGATCGGGCTGCAGATCGTCGGCCCCCGCTTCAATGACATGTTTGTCTTGAAGCTGTCGAAGGCTTTCGAAACGTGGACGGGCGGGATCAGGTCATGGCCGAAGCCGCCGGTCAGATGACCGGGCGGCGATAGCCTGTCGGTTGCTCGTAGAGCCAGCCGATGCGTTTGATGGCATCCTGGAGGTTTTCGCGACCCACGGTCATTGTATGGCCGTTGGCGTGGATGATCGTTTCCGGATCTTCCAGGATGGCAACGTGCCCCTTCCAGAAGACCAGATCGCCTCGGCGCAGGTCGGCCCGGTCGACCGGCTCGCCAAGGCCCGCCGCCTGCATGTCGGTGTCGCGCGGCACGCTTCGTCCCGTCATCAGCATCGAGAGCTGAACGAGGCCCGAACAGTCGATGCCAAGTCCGGAGCGACCACCCCAGAGGTAGGGGGTCTCAAGAAACCGGCTTGCGACGTCGACATAGTCGCCACCTTGAGCTTCGCCGATCGGCCGCACGTGCTTTGCGAAGATCGCCGTGCCGTCTTCCAGCATCACATAGTGGTTGCCGCGTGTTTCTGCCTCACCGACAATCCGGACGCGGCTGCCCATGGATAGGATGGATTGGTACGGTTTGCGCAGCTCCGCCTCTTGATAGAGGAAAGTCCGCTGGACCGTGACGACATGTGTCGGCGCAACAAGCTCGTCCGAAAGGGCGGTCGCCGGCAGATAGCCGACATAGTTGTCGCCGCTGGCCTTGACCCAGCACCATCCGTCGGCGCGATCGTAGACGGTGACCTCCTCTCCGAGGAGCAGTTCCGTATCGATTCCCTTGGCGAGATCGGGCACTGGCCGCAAACCGATGACCGGCACGGCTACCCGGGCCGGTGTGCCGGCAACGAAGCGCAGGGCTTCCACACGTCCTTCCAGCCCCGCCTCGGCGAGATCCGGTCGGTAGGCATGCAAGCGGCGATCAAGCATCGTCATTGTATCCCTTTCACGGCGTCAGGCGGCGACCTTGGTCGCGCACGAGATCGCCAAGCTTTTCCAGATAGAGCGCCCCTCCGACGGTACGCTTTATCACGACATTTCGCCGGTCGCGTTCGTCGCGCACACGGTCGACCAGACCCATTTCCCCCATCGTATCCAATGCCCGGGTGATGACAGGCTTGGTCACGTTGAGCGTCGCAGCTAGGCCGCGCACGGTATGCGGCGGCGGCACGAGATAGATATGCAGCAGGATCGCCATCTGGCGCAACGTCAAATCGCGATCATCGAGTCTGACCTGATCGAGCGTCACACCATGCCACAGGCCCAATGCCTGCGAAGCCGTCAGTGCGATCGGCATGGCTCCTCCGGAAACTCGTTACGCCCCGCGTTCCATTTTCCGGCACGTGGTCGCGCAACGCAATGGGGCGGCAAATCTGCCGCCCCAAAGGGTGAATAAAATTTTAACGATCGCGTTAACGCACACTTTGCCGGATGTGGTGATAGAGCGCACGAATGGCCTGCGCCTCGCCGCCGCCGGGGGAGTGCGGTCGTTCTGATGGCGCCCAGCCGTAGATATCGAAATGCGCCCAGCTCGTGGCGCTGGAGACGAAGCGCTTGAGGAACAGGGCGGCGGTGATTGCACCGGCCATGCCGCCCGCCGGCGCATTGGTGATGTCGGCAAACTTGGTGCGGATATCCTTTTCATAGCCGGCATAGAGCGGCAGTCGCCACAGGGGGTCGTCCGTCTCAAGGCTTGCTTCGGTCAAGTCCTGGGCGAGTTCGGCATCGTCGGTAAAGAAGGGCGGCAGGTCAGGACCGAGAGCCACGCGCGCCGCACCCGTCAGCGTCGCCATGTCGATCAGGAGGTCGGGAGCATCCTCGTCAGCGTAGGCAAGCGCATCTGCGAGGATCAACCGGCCTTCGGCATCGGTATTGTCGATCTGTACCGTCAGCCCCTTGCGGCTCCGGTAGATGTCGCCCGGGCGGAAGGCGTTGGAGGAGATCGAGTTTTCGACGACGGGAATGATAACCCTGAGATCGACCTTGAGCTTGGCGTCCATGATCATCAGCGCCAGCCCCATGACATTTGCCGCGCCGCCCATGTCCTTCTTCATCAGCAGCATCGAAGACGCTGGCTTGATGTCGAGACCGCCGGTGTCGAAGCAGACACCCTTGCCGACGAGCGTGATCTTGCGGTGACCCTTCTTGCCCCAGCGCATTTCGAGCAGGCGCGGCGCATCGGCGCTCGCGCGGCCGACCGTATGGACCAGAGGGAAGTTCTGCCGGAGATCGTCACCGCTGACGACATTGATTTCCGCCTTGTAATGGGCGGCAAGCCCGCGGAAGGCGGCTTCCAGTTCGTTCGGTCCCATGTCGTTAGTCGGCGTGTTGATCAGGTCGCGCGCCAGGAAGACGCCGGCAAGCTGTCGCTTGATATCCGCTCCGTCAGCATCGCGCGGGATCATCAGCGTTGGAGCGGACGCCTTCTCCGACCTGTACCGGTCGAAGCGATAGCTGCCGAGGCCGAAGCCAAGCGAGAGACGGTTGGCCGTCAGCGGTGCGGTTTCGATGTGCCAGTCGCCGGCCGGCAGCGTGCGCGCAAGCTTACCGGTAATGTAAGGTTGCTCGGACGGATTGGTGCCGAGCCCGAACAACGCGCCCCCGAGATGACCGTCCTCTGTCGGAATGAGCAGCAGTGAGCCGCTTTCGGCCTTATATCCCGCCTTCTTGGCCCAATCGAGCGCGATGGGATCGATCGTGCCGGTTTCAATATGCGCCGGGGTGACGGCAAAGATCGGCAGGGTCGAGCCGCCCTTGGTGTTGAACGGGGTCGGTCTCTCGATGAACTGATAGGGTGCCATGTGTTTCCTTCGAGGCAAGTCCGGGAATCGCGTCTTAACGGTATATTAGGGTTAACAGACTATTGCTGGAGTGAAGATTGCGTCAAAGCCTTTCCCTGTTCCGCTTTGAGGTCAGACGCCGATTCGGATCTCAGGGACACATGATGCCTGCTTCGGCCAATACTTCGCTCAAAACTCGGGTTTTTCAGGGCGCTGCGACCGCGCTCGTCGCGCTGGCACTCGCCGGCTGCACGACAACCAAGGATCGGATGACGACGGGATCGGTGCCGACCCTCGCCAAGCCGGTCGAAGCGATGAACGAAGCCGAGCTACGCAGCTCGTCCGAGCGTGTCGGACAGGCCTACGAAAAGAACCCGCGCGATGCCGTCAACGGCATGAACTATGCCAACCTCTTGCGTAGGCAGGGCCGCGACGCCCAGGCGCTGGCGGTCATGCAGCAGGTTGCCATTGCCAACCCAACCGATCGAACAGTGCTCGCGGCCTACGGAAAGGCCCAGGCTGCTGCCGGTCAACTACAGCAGGCGCTTGATACGATCGGTCGCGCTCAGACGCCGGATCGTCCGGACTGGAAGCTCACATCGGCGGAGGGCGCGATCCTCGATCAGCTCGGCCGCTCTGCCGAAGCGCGCCAGCGCTATCGCGAAGCGCTCGGCATCCAGCCAAACGAAGCATCGATCCTGTCGAACCTCGGTATGTCTTATGTGCTGACCGGTGACCTCCGAACGGCCGAGACCTATTTGCGTCAGGCCGCAGGCCAGCCCACCGCCGATAGTCGGGTCCGTCAGAATCTGGCGCTCGCCATTGGCCTTCAAGGCCGGTTCCCTGAAGCGGAAAAGATTGCGCGTGGCGAGCTTTCGCAAGAACAGGCCGACGCCAACGTCGCCTATCTGCGCTCGATGCTGTCACAGCAGAATTCCTGGCAAAAGCTTGCGGCCAAGGATAGCGGTAGCGGTCCCACCGCCACGAACTGACGCTAGCGGCCGGCTAGCCCCGAGGTGACAAGCTGCACGCCGAGGCCGGCCATGACCGTCCCTGCCAGGCGATCGATCCACGTCTTCGCAGCGAGGTAAAGCCGCCTCGGATGGCTGGCCGAGAATGCGAGCGCGACGATCGTGTACCAGCCGGCTTCGACGGCAAACACGCCGATCGGCAGCGAAAAAATCAGTCCAAGCGGAACCGTCTTCGGCAACAAGGCTGCGAAGATACCGGCGTAAACGACGATCGCCTTTGGGTTGCTGAGCTGTGTCAGCAGAGCGGTGATGAAGCTGCGGGCGAGTGAGCGATGGTCGCTTGCCGCGTCGCCGATATGGATCGGCTCGCCTGCGCCACGCCAGATCTTGAGGGCGATGTAGACGAGATAGGCGCCGCCCGCCACCTTCAGCGCCAGATAAAGCCACTCGAATTGCGCAAGCAGTGCCGTCAGCCCCGCCAGCGCTAACGCGCTGAAGGCAACGCCGCCAATGCCCATGCCGAGTGCTGCCGCAAGCCCGTCCAGACGTGAACGCGACATTGCAATGCGTGAAACGAGGACAAAGCTCGGACCGGGGCTCATCGCCCCTATCGAAAGGGCGGCAATGATACTCAGGAAGATGCTTACAGACGACATCGCGGGCTCCAGCTGACTCGGAAAACGCCCGACCCTATGCCCAATGCGTGTAGATCGCCAGCCTCGTCGAAATACTAGAAGCGATCCGCGACCTGGATGCCAGCTGGCCCGAGGATGACGGCGACGAGAACCGGCAGGAAGAACAGGATCATCGGCACCGTGAGCTTCGGGGGAAGTGCCGCAGCCTTCTTCTCTGCCTCGTTCATGCGCTCGTCGCGGCCTTCCTGTGCGAGGACGCGCAGCGCCTGGGAAACCGGCGTGCCGTAGCGATCCGCCTGGATCAGGGCCTGGGTGACGGACTGCACCAGTGGGATCTGCGTGCGCAGGCCGAGGTTCTCAAGCGCAACCCGCCGATCGGGAAGGAAGGAAAGCTCGGCGGTCGTCAGAATCATCTCTTCCGCCAGCGCCGGCGAGGCCTCGCCGAGTTCTTCGGATACACGACGCATGGCGGCCTCGATCGAAATACCGGACTCGACGCAGATTAGCATCAGGTCGAGCGCGTCGGGCCAGGCACGCTTGATCGAGTGCTGGCGCTTTGACATGCGATTGGAGATGAAAATGTTCGGTGCATAGAAGCCCACATAGGCGATGCCGAGCGTCACCAGGAAGCGCATCGTCGTTGGCTTGTCGGCCAGATGATCGAGACCAAAGACCCAGAAAACTGCAAGGCCGAAGAACAGGAACGGCAACAGGAAACGCGCGACAAGGAACATGTTCAAGGCATTTTCGGAACGAAACCCGGCTGCCCGGAGCTTGTTCATGGTGTTCTCGTCGACCAGTGCCTCGCGAAGGTTGAACTTCTCCACGATCTGTCGCACTGAGCGGTTGTTCTGGGTACGAAGGGAAGCTTTCCCGGCGGAATCGGTGTTCATGCGCGCGCGTTCGCGAGCGCGAATCTGCTCGCGCTCCGTCGATACGGCCTTCATGCGCTTGTTGAGGTCGCCGCGCTCGAAGAACGGGACAGCGATTGTATACAGGCTGGCGAAGACAGCGATCGCCACGAACACTGCGATCAGCATGGAGGGGTCTGTCAGTTTGGTCGCGAGGTCAGATGACACGCCCGTTCTCCACTAGATGTCGAAATTGACCATGTTGCGCATGACGAAAATGCCGATCGACATCCAGACCGCCGATATACCCATGATCAGGTGGCCGCGAGGGTCGGTGAAGAGGATCAGCATGTATTCCGGCGATGTCAGATAGACGAGGGTTGCAACGATGAACGGCAGCGCGCCGATGATGACGGCCGACGCCTTTGCTTCCATCGACAGTGCCTTGACCTTCGCCTTCATCTTCTTTCTGTCGCGCAGGACCTTTGCGAGGTTGCCGATGGCTTCAGAAAGGTTGCCGCCTGCCTGCGACTGGATCGCAATAACGATTGCAAAGAAGCTGACCTCCTGCAGAGGCATGAAATTGCTCATACGTGCACAGGCATCCGGTACGCTGAGGCCTACCTGCTGCGATTCGACGACGCGGCGAAATTCGCTCTTCACGGGATCCTTGCCCTCATTGGCGATGAGCCGGATGGCATCGTTCAAGGGCAGGCCTGATTTGATCGAGCGTACGATGACGTCGAGAGCGTTGGGAAACTCATCGAGAAACTTGTTCTGGCGCCGCTTGATCAGGAAGCCCAGTACCCAGCGCGGCATGCCAAGTCCCGCAATGATGGGCAGACCGAGCACGACCATGACAGGCGCATCGGCAAGGAAGGCAACGAACATCAAGACAAGGCCAACAATGGCGCTGAACATGTAAAACCGTCCCGGCGTGGTCTTGAGGCCGGCCTGGGTCAGCCGCGACTTCAGCGACAGCTTCCTCTTGGTGTTTTCCTGCTGGCGCTTCTCAAGGTCCTTCAGGTTGTCCTGCACCGATTTCCGGCGCTTCGACATTTCCTGGACGCGGTCGCGGGCTGCCTTGACGCCGGCCTTGTCAGCCTCCGCCGAAGCGACGCGGTTGACGCGATTGGCCGACTTCTTTTCGGTTTCCATCCGCGTGAAGAGAAGGCCATAGCAAACGGCGCCAGCCGCAATGGCGGCAAGCGCGACAATGGCCAACACAACAGGATCGAACCCGAACATCTCACTAATCCTTGGATTTCGCTTCCATTTCGTCGAGTGCCGCGGCAAGGCGCTTTTCTTCGTTGAAGTAGCGTGCGCGATCCCAGAAATGCGGCTTACCGATACCGGTCGACTTGTGCCTGCCGATCAGCTTACCCGACGCATCCTCGCCGTCGATTTCGTAGCGCATCAGGTCCTGGGTGATGATGACGTCGCCTTCCATCCCGATCACCTCGGTAATCTGCGTGATGCGACGAGAGCCGTCTCGCAGGCGGGCCGCCTGGACGATAATATCGATCGAACCGGAGATGATCTCGCGTACGGTCTTTGCCGGCAAAGTGAAACCGCCCATTGCGATCATCGACTCGATACGGCTGAGGCATTCGCGCGGCGAGTTCGAGTGGATCGTGCCCATCGAGCCGTCGTGACCGGTGTTCATTGCCTGCAACAGGTCAAAAACTTCCGGTCCGCGCACTTCGCCGACGATGATCCGCTCCGGACGCATACGCAGGCAGTTCTTGACGAGATCGCGCATGGTGATCTCGCCTTCGCCTTCGATGTTCGGTGGCCGGGTTTCGAGGCGTACCACGTGCGGCTGCTGCAGCTGCAGTTCTGCCGTGTCTTCGCAAGTGATGACGCGCTCGTCCACGTCGATGTAGCGGGTGAGGCAGTTGAGCAGCGTCGTCTTGCCCGAACCGGTACCGCCCGAAATGACGACGTTGCAGCGGACGCGGCCGATGATCTGGAGAAGCGTCGCTCCCTCAGGCGTGATGGCGCCGAAGCGAACGAGCTGTTCGAGGTTCAGCTTGTCCTTCTTGAACTTACGGATGGTGAGTGCCGGCCCGTCGATCGCGAGCGGAGGCGCAATGACGTTGACACGGGAGCCGTCGGGCAGACGGGCGTCGCAGATCGGACTTGATTCATCAACACGGCGGCCGACCTGGCTAACGATGCGCTGGCAGATCGACAGCAGCTGCGAATTGTCGCGGAAGCGGATTTCGGATTCGATGGTCTTGCCGCCGACTTCGATGAAGGTTTGGCCGGCGCCGTTGACCATGATGTCGGCGATATCGTCTCGGGCGAGGAGCGGTTCGAGCGGGCCGTAACCGAGAACGTCGTTGCAGATGTCTTCGAGCAGTTCTTCCTGCTCGGAAATCGACATCGCGAAGTTCTTGATCGTGATGATGTCGTTCACGATGTCGCGGATTTCTTCGCGCGCGCTTTCTCCGTCGAGCTTGGCAAGCTGCGACAGATCGATCGTATCGATCAGCGCCGAGAAGACCTGCGCTTTCGTGTCGTAATATTCATCCGTGCGGGTCGGGCGCTTGCGCTGCGGCGTCTGCATCGGCGGCGGCGGAACCTGCTGGCGCGGGGGCTCGCGCTGCGGCTCGACGAGAATCGCAGGGGCAGACGGGGAGGGCTGTGGAACCGGCGGAGGCGGCGCGATGGTGCCGCCCGCCTTGCCAAAACCCTCGTTTCCGCGTTTTCCGAACATGCCTTATTCCAATCCGATCTTGGCGGGCGTCATTTGCGCTTCAGCAGGCCGAGCAATCCGCCCTTGCGTGCTTTCTTGATGGCAATCCGCCCGGTCACGATGTGCGATATCTGCGAGAATGTTTCCGCCGTCGGTGACTTTGCATCCATCTCCGAAATCATCCGGCCACTGTTGGCCGCGTTGCCGAAGAGGTTGGCATCGAAGGGGATGATCGCGATCGGATCGGTTTCCAGCGGACCGCAGAAATCGGCCGGACTGATCTCCGGCCGCTTCGGCATCCCGACCTGATTGAGGATCAGATGCGGCATCTTGTCGTTGGGCCGCATCTTGCGCAGCGCATCCATCATGTTCTTGGTGTTGCGCAGGTTGGCAAGATCGGGAGAGGCGCAGATGACGACCTCGTCCACGCTGGCCAGCACCGAGCGTGTCCATTCCGACCAGGCATGCGGTACGTCGAGCACGGTGATGGGGGCGTTGCGCTGCAGGACCTCAAGCACGGGCTGGAACGCCTGTCCTTCGAAATCATAGGCGCGGTCGAGAAGGGAAGGGGCCGCAAGCAGCGACAGATGCTCGGAGCACTTCGTCAGCAGGCGATCGAGAAACACTTCGTCCAGGCGTTCCGGCGCATAAACCGCCTCGGCGATGCCCTGGGTCGGGTCCTGGTCGAAATCGATATTGGCCGTGCCGTAGGGCAGGTCGAGGTCGGCCAGGATCGTTTCGGTCGAAAACAGATTGGAGATGCCGAAGGCGCAATTATGGGCGATCGTTGAGGAACCGACGCCGCCCTTGGCGCCGATGAAGGCGATGCTGCGGCCGAGAGGCTCGGCATCAGGGTCGACAAAGATCGTCGCCATCGCCATCATGATATCGGGCATGGCGACCGGCTGGACCATATACTCGGAAATGCCGTTGCGCACGAGTTCGCGATAGAGCGCGATGTCGTTGTGATAGCCGACAATGATGACCTTGGTGGACGGGTCGCAGACGGCGGCAAGCGGCGCCAGCTCGTTCAGCACACTTGCAGATACCGTCCTGGTTTCGAGAATGATCAGATTGGGCGTTGGCGCCGTGGCGAACATGTTCGCGGCCGCCGCAATGCCGCCGCTGGTGATGCGCAGGCTGACCTTCGACATGCGGCGGTCATGGCTGCAACGCTCCATCACACGCTGCAGTTCTTCGCTTTCGCAGAAGGCGTGGACCGATATGCGGGGCAAGGGCCGCATGTTCTCGAGCTCGGCCATACGAACGGCGTCTTCTGCGTTGCGCAGCTCCGTCGTATTCTTGATCTCGTATTCGACTGTACTCATCGTTCGGTCCTAAACTGATCAGAAGCTGTTGGAGCTGCTGGTGACGTCTTCAATCGTGCTTGTCGTTTCGCGATACTCTTTGATCGCAGCGTTGCGGCGGGCCGCATCAATCGGGGTCATGCCGCGAGGCGCGATCAGGTCTTCCGGGTTTGCCACTTGTGCAGCCAGGTTGTTCTGCGTTGCACAACCGAAATTGTAATAATTCTGGTTGGTGAAATCGTTGATGATGTCTCTCGGCCATTGACCGCACTGCGACGTCATTGCTGTCGTGCCGACGAAAGTCAGGCGAATGGGCGCTGCGTCACCCGCGCCGGCCGCTCCGTAGGAACTGTTGACGATCTTGGAACTTGCGATGCCGCGGGCGGAAAGCTCAGCGCGTACCTGACCCCGCAGCTGCCGTGCTGCCGCCGCATTCGGCGATCCCTCGGGCGTCAGCAGATAGACCGGCCCGGTTGCCCGCGACGTGTAATTCTGCGCGAAGCCGCGGATCATGTCGCGCTGGGCGATGTTGAGGCGGCGGTCTGTCGACGCGACCGGGATATCGACCGATTGCTCGGCTTCGGCAACCACGATCGGGTGTCGCTGGCGATAGTCGTCGGGAATGCCACCGGTCGTCAGTTGGTCATGGGAGGCACAGCCGGAAAGCAGGGCGGCAGCCACCGCGATAAATGTCAGCAGCGAATTCGAACGGCGGGAATCATGTGCGGTGTTCTGCATGTGGGCCATCGGCTGATCTCTGTGTTGTGCCATTGCTGATCCTGCCGCGCTCATTTGTAGATGAACCCGATGGAGCCATGGAATTGCGCGTCGGCGACGGGCGTTTCACGGCCGCCGTAAACCTTGTTGACGCGATTGAGCAGGAAGGTCGCCGCGTCGTTTTCCGGGCTGAAGTTGTCGTCCGGGCGGCTGAGCTGATCGCGAGCAACCGGGCGAACGAGATAGGGCGTTGCAATGATGACAAGTTCGGTCTCATCACGCTCGACAGTGCGCTGCCGGAACAATGTGCCAAGCAGAGGGATCTTGTTGACGCCCGGCGTGCCGTTCGAGGTCTGCAATACGTTGTCGCGGATCAGCCCAGCAAGCGCGATGGAGCCACCCGAGGGAAGCTCGACGGAGGTCTCGGCCGAGCGGCGCTGGTAGGTTGGTGTTGAGCCGGAAACCGAAGGGGCAGGCTCCGATACGTTCGTCTTGATTTCCAGGCTGATTCGGCCGGAGGACAGGACGACCGGCTTGAAGGCGAGATTGATGCCGTAGTTGTAAGGAACGATCGTGACGTTGCCGTCATTGTCCGTCGTCGAATAAAGCACCTGGCCGCCGGAATTGAAGGTCGCTGCCTGGCCGGAAATCGCCGTCAGTGTCGGCTCGGCCAGCGTCTTCACGACCTTCGCTTGTTCAAGCGCGTTGAGATAGGTCGAGATATCGTATTTTCCGATCGAGCTCTTGAAGAGGGCCGCTAGGCCGCCGCCAACGATCGCGGCGGCGCTGTCGGAGTTCGGGGAGCCGAGCTGGGCAACCGAGAGACCCTTGGAATTGGAAACGAGATTGTCGAAGCCAAGCTGCTTCAGTACCTCTCTGCGAACTTCCGCGATGGTGACCTTCAGCGTGACCTGGTCTTCGCCCTGGATTTGCAGCAGATTGACGACCTGTGAGGTCTGGCGGCCTTCGGCGAAAAGGGCCACCGAACCGTCTCCGCCAGAAGCGCTGGCTGTTTCCGTACGCGTTGTTGCTTCGCCACCTTTCAGGAAGGCTTGCGCGAGGTCTGCGGCTTGTGCCGCGTCCTGTGGCGTGCGAACTGTGCCGGTTAGCACGATATTGTCGGACACGATCTCGATTTTGATGCAGGAGTCGGGGATGAAGCGCCGGAGATTAGCCTCCAGGCCCGCGACGTCGCGTTCGATCGCTATATCGAGACTGACGATCTGCTGCCCATCGGCGCCGAAAATGAATATGTTCGTCTGGCCTACGGTTTTGCCGAAGAGATAGATACGACGGGAGCTACGCGTGACCGCGTCGGCCATGGAGGGGTCCGAGACGAGGATGTCATGTGCATCGACCGGAAGGTCAACGACAATCGCCTTCTTCAAACCGAGCTTCAAGCTGCGGTGTGCGCCAGGACCAGCCTGGGTGATGTTAACGATCCCATCGGAAACCGCGTACGCAGCTCTTGCACCGAGAACAGGAGCGAGAACGCCCGGAGCGGCGCCCGTGAATGCGATCGCAAAGGACAAGCAACCTGCCATCAAGGGCTTTGTGTAGCGCTTCAAATTGCCCATTCCCACTTCCTTTACTCGGCCTTCGGCGCGCTGCTGCTGTCTGTGACGATTGAGCCTGATTTGATGACTTGCACGATGGCGCTGCCATTATCGCCGCTGAGGAGGTAGTCAGCAGCGCTGGTATCCTGTTCCTGGGCGTCGGCAACGGAACGCAATGCCAGCGACAGCCGGTCGGCCATCTGCTGCGCAACGGCCAGTACCTTGGTCTGGTCGGGGGTTAGCTCGAGCGTTGCCGTGGTACCAACGACGGCTTTGGAGCCGTCTTCCTTTTCCTGGATCTGCTGGTCGATCGCGAGTACGCGCACATTGCTGAGCACAGTCTCGGTCAGATACTTGTCGGCTTCCTTCGACTTGCGGACCATAATCACGTCGACGCGGTCATTCGGCAGGATGAAGCCGCCGGCACCTGTCGAAACCGAAATCTCGGTTGCGACGGCACGTTTTCCGGAGGGCAAGAGGGAGGACAGGATGCGGCTGTTCGAATCCGCGATCTTTTCCGCGCGGATGGGCTCGCCCTCGAAAATCGGCAGGCGAACGACAGCGCCCTGCAGGTCTTTCAGGGCATCTGGCTTGTCGGTTTCGGTAATGAAGCCCTGGACGACGCCGCTCTGCGGCCAGGCCATCCAGTGAACGGCTTTATCATCCAATCGTGCGCCGACCGGGAGGTTGGCACCGGAGACCAGTATTTTGACGGTCGGCTCTTTCTCGACGACTGATTTGACCTGGGTGACAACGGAGCCACGACCCGCGAGGCTCATCGCCAGCACGCCGGCAAGGCCGGCCGCAACGACAGCGACTCCTAGTATCAAAAGGCGGGCGGGCTTCATTAATCGTTCCTCGGGGATTCGCGATACCCGAAGAATGGCCTGCAATTGGTATAATTATAGTTAATGAAAGCCTTCGATTTTAAGTTAACGGAGGATTAACTTGCCGTTACTTCAGGCCCTCAAGTGCCGCAAGAAAGAGCGGTGAAGAGGGAAAGGCCACGAAGCCGCCAATCGCGATCGCGATGCCATAGGGAATCTTCTTAGCGACGAGGAGCGAATTCGGCACCCGTAACCCGATCGCCGTAATCATGTCGTTCTGCATTCGCAACAGGAGGATGACGGCGGCCAGGAGACCACCGGTGACACCTACGTAGCCGATGAATTCTACCAGCGGATCTCCGAAACCGACCCAAACGGCGGCGGTGGTTAGCAGCTTGGCGTCTCCCCCGCCCATGATGTTCAGCGCGAAGAAAACAAAGCAGGCAGCGAAGACGACAGCGCCGCCGAGTAGATGATAGCCAAATGTCGGCCAATCCATGCCGACGAAGGGGGCTAGCGCAAAGAAAGATGCCAATAGAATTACCGAGATTCGGTTCGGGATGGTCATGGTTAAAGTATCCATTACCGCCGCGAATGTTAGGCACATCGGAAAGATGGTAATGATGACGCTGGCAGTCATGATCCGATTTACCCCATGAGGCCGAACAAAAATGCAAAGCCGCCCTGAGGTATCAGGACGGCTTCTCTTCTCAAAGGCGACGTGGCATCAGCAACCGGTGACACCGCCGGTCGTGCAGGCGTCACCCATCTTGCCGGAAATGCCGTTGAAGAGATTGTTCAGTTTGCTGCCCAGCGCGGTTGCTCCGGTGATCAGCGCAACAGAGATAAGCGCTGCGATCAGGCCATATTCAATTGCGGTCGCACCGGATTCGTCCTTGAGAAAACGGCTAACAAGCTTGGTCATGGTAACTCCTAACTCCAGTTGATGTTCAGCAGTCCGCCAACTGTTGCCGTTGATCGGATTGCATCAATTTAGCGTGACCCTGTTTCTATCAACTTAAAGAGTTAGGTTACCGTCCGGTAAATTCTGGCCGATGCCTAAGGATGGTAAGTATTCCCTATCGCAATTGTTTAGAATTTTATAGAAAAGTCCCGCGCGCCGGGTAGTAAAGGCATTCGCTGCTAGTGAATGTCCTCGTGCCGATATTCAATGGCGGTGAACAGGATAATACCCTCGAAGCCCCTGTCGCAATATGGCGCATAAAACTGGCGTCTTCGATAAACCATAATAGGCTTAAGACTTCATTCACCAATTTTTCTCATGCTGTTTTGCAAAAATCGCCGTAACCCGAGAGAGAATCAAATGTCGCCGAGTGGCAAGAGGATCATCCTGGCCAGCTTTTTTACCGCCCTCGGCCTTGGCGGATCCGCGCTCGCGCAACAGGACATTCTGCGGGTCTACATGGATCAAGCCCGCGTTTTGAAACTCGATCGGCCGGTGAGCAAGGTCATCGTCGGAAACGCCAAGGTTGCCGACGCAACCGTGGCGGATTCCAAGACGATCGTCCTGACCGGGCGCAGTTTCGGAACGACCAATCTTGTGCTGCTCGATGCGGATGGCAACGCAATACTGGATGAAAGCATCCTCGTGTCGATTGATGAGGCCAACACTGTCCGCGTCTTTCGCCAAACGGAGCGCTCTGTTCTTTCTTGTACTCCGAATTGCGAACAGCATAGCCAACAAGGCACAGAGACCGCAACGGCAAGCCAGCAATAGCTGCTGAGTATCTCTGCGAATTCCGTTAGACTTCTGATCCGGCTCAACGCACCCAACTTGCTGCCGAACGGCAGCACGATCACGATCAGCCACAGTCATTTCTTTCTACCCCGCGGGAGCACCACGATAGCGTGCGGCGATTGCTGACGCGTCAGCCTCGTTTGCCAAGTCCGCTCGGCCGTTATAAGGCTTGAGAAGTGGCCCGCGATGCGCGGGACGTCAATTTCCTGTCGCTAGGTGGTGCATGGCGCGAGCCTTTCTTTTCGTTCTGGATTCCTTTGGCGTCGGCGGCGCGCCGGATGCGGCAGCCTATGGCGACGAAGGCGCTGACACGCTGGGGCATATCGCGGAATTCTGCGCGGCCGGTGCGGGCGATCGCGAGGGATTGCGCTCAGGCCCGCTCCAGCTTCCGAATATGTCGGCTCTTGGCCTCGTCCATCTCGCCAAGGCGGCGTCTGGCAGGTTTCCGGCCGGAATGCCGGTGCCGGAGAAGG
The DNA here is from genome assembly GCF_014851595.1 of Rhizobium sp. RHZ01. Classification (NCBI taxonomy): domain Bacteria; kingdom Pseudomonadati; phylum Pseudomonadota; class Alphaproteobacteria; order Hyphomicrobiales; family Rhizobiaceae; genus Rhizobium; species Rhizobium sp. RHZ01. The sequence goes on along the minus strand of NZ_JACUZZ010000005.1, from coordinate 88,796 downwards.
TGTACGCGATGTACGGTTCCGCCAGCGAGGTCTCGCGTGGCAAGGACACTCCGTCCGGTCATTGGGAAATCGCCGGGACGCCGGTAACGTTTGACTGGGGTTACTTTCCGACAGAAGGCGATGCCTTTCCACCGCAGCTTGTCGAGGCGCTCTGCAGGGCGGCCGACATTCCCGGGATACTCGGCAACTGCCACGCCTCTGGTACCGACATCATTGCCCGCCACGGCGAAGAGCATATCCGGACCGGAAAGCCGATCTGCTACACCTCGTCCGACTCTGTCTTCCAGGTTGCCGCGCATGAGACGCATTTCGGCCTCGACCGGCTCATGACCTTCTGCACGATCGCCCGGGCGCTGCTCGATGATTACAATATCGGCCGCGTCATCGCACGACCATTCGTCGGCGAAACCGCTTCCAAGTTTCAGCGCACCGGAAACCGTCGCGACTTTTCGGTGCCGCCGCCGGAACCGACGCTTCTCGACCGGCTGGTCAAGGAAGGGCGCAAGGTCCATGCCATCGGCAAGATCGGCGACATCTTCGCGCATAAGGGCGTCTCGCGGGTGATCAAGGCCAATGGCAATGAGGCTTTGATGGACGCCAGCCTTGCGGCGATGGATTCCGCCGAGGATGGCGAACTGGTTTTCACCAATTTTGTAGATTTCGACATGGTCTATGGCCATCGCCGGGATGTCGCCGGCTATGCCGCAGCGCTTGAGGCCTTTGATAGCAGGCTTCCCGAAGTGGGTGGCAAGTTGAAGCCCGGCGACCTCGTCATCCTGACCGCCGACCACGGCTGCGATCCGACGTGGCGCGGCACCGATCACACGCGCGAGCGCGTGCCGATCATTGCCTACGGGCCGGGACTGCGTTCCCGCGATATTGGCATTCGCGCCACTTATGCGGATATCGGCGAGACGATTGCCCGCCATCTGCGCATTCCGGCGGGCGCGCACGGGAGAAGCTTTCTATGACGTCGCATTTGAAGAAAGTCGAGCTGCACTGCCATCTGGAAGGAGCGGCGCCGCCGACGCTCACCGTGGCGCAGGCTCGCAAGTATAACATCGACATCAGCCCCTACCTCGCTGACGGCACCTATGTCTGGCATGATTTCGCGAGCTTTCTGGAGTGTTACGACAAGGTCTCGGAGGTCTACAAGACCGAGGAAGACTACGCACTGCTGACGGAAACCTATCTCGATGAGCTTGCCGCGATCGGAACGATCTACAGCGAGCTGATCGTCTCCCCCGATCACGGCAAGCGGATCGGGCTTGGAGCGGATGCCTACATCGAGGGCGTGTGCGAAGGCATGCGTCGTGCAAAGGCGAAAAGCGACATCGAGGCACGCCTGATTGTCACCGGAGAGCGTCATTTCGGCCCGGAGAGTGTCATCGGCGCCGCCGAATATGCTGCGAACGCGAAGAATCCGCTTATCACTGGCTTCAATCTTGCAGGGGAGGAACGGATGGGTGGGGTTGCCGATTATGCGCGCGCCTTCGACATCGCGCGCGATGCAGGCCTCGGCCTCACCATTCACGCCGGCGAGGTGTGCGGTGCGTTCAGCGTCGCCGATGCGCTCGACGTTGTCAGGCCTTCCCGGATCGGCCATGGCGTCCGGGCGATCGAGGACCTTGATCTCGTCAAGCGGCTCGCCGATCTCGGAACGGTGCTGGAGGTATGCCCCGGCTCCAATATTGCGCTAAACGTCTTTCCAGATTTCGCTTCTCATCCGTTGCGAAAGCTCAAGGAGTCAGGTGTTCGCGTGACGATCAGTTCGGACGACCCGCCCTTCTTCCATACTTCGCTGAAGCGCGAGTACGAATTGGCTGCCGACGCCTTCGGTTTCAGCGATGCTGCGATCAACGAGATGACCCGCACGGGAATTGAGGCAGCTTTCGTCGACGAGCCGACGCGGCAGGCGCTCTTCGCCCGGATGTAATCCGGCTAGCCCTGGGGATCGATGCTGCAAAATTGCCTCCGCTCTTGCGGTGAGGGCAATTTCCATGGAAGAAACATCCGATAAGAACAACGATAGGAAGGGCTCGGCCATGGACGGCGTAACGGTCATCGATCACCCGCTTGTGCAGCACAAACTCACGATCATGCGGCGTAAGGAGACATCGACCGGGAGTTTCCGTCGGCTCCTGCGCGAAATCTCCACCTTGCTCTGCTACGAAGTGACCCGTGATCTCGAACTCACCATGGAGACCATCGAGACGCCCCTGCAGACGATGGAGTCGCCGATCCTGGAAGGCAAGAAGCTCGTCTTTGCTTCGATCCTCCGTGCCGGCAACGGCCTTCTCGAAGGCATGCTCGACCTTGTGCCGTCGGCGCGCGTTTCGCATATCGGCGTCTACCGTGACCATGAAACGTTGCAGCCGGTCGAGTATTACTTCAAGGCTCCCGAGGATATCTCCGAACGCTTGATCATCGTCGTCGACCCGATGCTCGCCACCGGCAACTCGTCGATCGCGGCGATCGACAAGCTCAAGGAGCGCGGCGCCCATAACATTCGCTTCCTCTGCCTTCTTGCGGCGCCAGAGGGCATCAAGAATTTCCGCGAGGCGCATCCAGATGTGCCCGTCTTCACCGCTTCGATCGATAGCCATCTGAACGAGAAGGGCTACATCATGCCTGGTCTCGGCGATGCCGGCGATCGCATGTACGGCACGAAGTAATTCGTCATCTGTTTACCATTCGGATGCAGTCGATGGTCCGGACACGCGTGCCGGACCATTTGCTTTGCAGGCATTAGCAACTTGTCAGCGATTAGGGAGTAGGACGTGTAAGCATGGCCACGCATGACGCGGGGTTTATACAGGAAGGATTTCTGTCCCGATGCTCGTGCGTACCGTCATTTTTGCAAGCGTGGCTGCGGTGCTTGCAACACAGATACCGACCCTCATGGGAAAACGCAGCGGCGAAATGGTCGCCTCGGCCAATTTCGTAACCGACAATGCAGAACAGGGGCGAGCCGCGGCAAGTGGCGGCACAATGCGCCTGCGGGCTGATGCTCAAGGCCACTATTCCGGCGATTTCAGAATCAATGGTCGTCAGGTGCAGGGCCTGATCGATACCGGCGCGACCTACGTCGCTCTGAATGAGAGCTTCGCTCGACGCCTGGGTTATACGGGCAACCAGCTTGATTTCCGCTACTCGGTCGACACAGCCAACGGGAAGACGAAGGCAGCGCACGTGACATTGGATCGGGTGGAGATTGGCGGCATCCGCGTGCGTGATGTGGAGGCCTTTGTGCTGAAGGATGGCGCCCTGTCCTCCACGCTCGTCGGCATGAGCTTCCTGCGCAAGCTCGCTTCCTATTCCGTTGCCGATGGATCGCTCAGTTTGAAGCAATAGGCGTCAGGGCGTCGATGGCCGGTTTCTTGCCTCGTCGGCCGTCAGCGCGCTCTCCCGGGTGCCAGAGACAATTATCTCCAGGACCTCGTGCTCGTCGGTGTTCTTGACGTAGCGGTCACCGACATATTCACCGCGCTTGAGGACCATGACGCGATCGCCGACGGCGAAAATGTCGACGAGGCGGTGTGAGATGATGATCTGGGCAACGCCTTGTTTCTTCAACTCCAGCATGGTTTCGAGCAGCCGCTCGGTCGCCATGACCGAAAGATTGGCGGTCGGCTCGTCGAGAATGACAACGCGCGGCTCGAAGGAGATCGCGCGGGCGATCGCCACGGACTGCTGGCGGCCGCCCGACAGGCTCTCGACCTTCTGATAGACGGAATTCACGTCGACCTTGAGCCGCTTCAACACGTTGTCCGCTTCGGCATACATTTTTTGCCGATCGACGAAGGGGCCTCTGAGAGGCCAGCGGCCGAGAAAAATGTTCTGGCCGACATCCATGTTCCCGCAGAGCGCGAAGTCCTGATAGATCATCTCGATCCCTGCGTCGCGGCTCTCGTGCGGGCTTTTGAAAGAGACCGGCTGCCCCGCGACCAGGATTTCGCCGGAGTCGCGCTGATAGGCGCCTGTCAGGATCTTCATCAGCGTCGACTTGCCGGCAGAGTTGTCCCCGACCAGGCCAAGAATCTCCCCGGGATAGAGCACGAGATCGACCTTGCGGAGCGCCTGCACGGCTCCGAAAGCCTTTTCGATGCCCCGCATTTCCACAATCGGCCGCGAAGGCGTCACGTCAGCCATGGATGGCTTCTCCCGTTCGTGCTGCTGTCGTGAAACGGCCGCGCAGGCGCGCAAAGATATTCGCCTGCCGCACCCATATGTCGATCAGCACTGCCACAATGAGGATGACCCCGATGAAGACATTGATCCAGTGCTGGGGCATGCTGAAGCCTTGGACATTGAGTTGCAGGAGCGCGCGGACAAGCGTTATTACAGCCGCGCCTGCAAGCGAGCCGATCATCGTGCCGTAGCCGCCGAAGATTGATCCGCCGCCGATGATCACGGAGGCAATGGCGTCAAGCTCGCGGAACTGGCCGGCAACCGGGTTGAAGCTGCGGAAATAAGCGACGTTGATGATCCCGGCCATGGTTGCGCAGAACGCGGACAGTACTAGTGCAATGAAGCGAACACGGTTGGTATTGATGCCGGCGTAGGCGGCAGCGCGGACATTGCCGCCTGCTGCACAGACCTTCAGCCCAAATGGTGTGTAGGCAAGCACGATGCCGGCGATGAGGGCGACGAAAAACATGAAGATCGTCTGTATGCTGACGACCTCGGCTACCGTACGGATCATCCCCGGGGGCAGCGAAACACCGAAATGCAGGAAAATGTCGTTCACCTTGCGGCCAAGCAGGTTGTAGCCTTCCGGCCAGCCGGTCAGCTGCTGGCCGGCGACAAACCAAGCGGCAAGACCTCGGGCAATGTAGAACATGCCGAGCGTGGCAATGAAGGCGGGCAGCTTGAAGCCGACGGTGATGACGGCATTGACAAGGCCGGCAACCGTCCCCGCAAGCAGACCCATCGCCACGGCAGTGAATGGATCGGCGCCCAGCACCTTGAGGAAATAGGCGGCCGTGCTGCCGGCGAGCGCAAGCACCGAGCCAACGGAGAGATCGATATCACCGGCCGCAATGACATAGGTGAGCCCGACGGTAACGAGCGCCAGCTCTGTGTAGTTGAGCAGGATCGCGAAGGTGTTGGGCAGGTTCCACCAGTAGTCCGGCCTTAGCGCCAGGCCGGTCAGCCAGAGCAGCACCGTCAGGATGATGGCGAGTGCGTCGCGCCGTGCAAGGAACTTGCCGAGCCCCGTGGCCGAGAGCGCCATGTCGGCCGCCATCGCCCCTTTGGTCTGCACGCCTTCCAGAGCGACGCCGCCGGTTTCGTAGGCCGGCGGCGGTGGCCGACCGCGGAGCCAGGCCCAGAACCGGGCCGCGATCTGGCGTCGAATGAGGAAGGGCTCGATCAGCACGGCCACGACCAGAAGCAGCCCCAGGAAGACCATGACGGCACCGGCTGGCAAGGTGAACCTGGCGCCGACGGCAACGCTCTCTCCATCGATGATGACGGTCCGCGTGATCGGCCAACCTTCGCGCAGCACCTTGTCGATCAGCACAACGACTGTCGCGCCAAGGCAGGACCCGAGCACGCGCCCGCGCCCGCCAAGGATCGACGCACCGCCGATGACGACAGATGCGATCACGGTAAGCTCCCAGCCGACGCCGTAAAGAGGGGTGACGCCCTTGTCCTGCGCCGCTGCCAGAAGACCGGAAAGGGTCGCGCAGAGCGACGAGATCAGGTAGGCGCGAATTCGCACCCACTGGGTGTTGATGCCGGCATAGGCTGCGGCCTGCTCGTTGCCGCCGGTCGCGAAGGTCTCATAGCCCCAGCGGGTCTTGGCAAGCACATAGGCGCCGATGACAGCTACGAGGAGGAAGATCGCGATCTGGTTATTGAAGCCGAGAGCGTTGATCTCTCCGAGATGAAAGAAGAGCGGATAGTCTGCCGCCTTGCCGGAGTAGTAGATCGCTTGGCCATGCGTGAGCGCAAGAACGAAGCCTCGACCGATAAAGAGCATCGTCAGCGTTGCAATGAACGCGGGCACTTTCAGCATCGTCACGAGGACGCCGTTGACGAGACCAATCACCGTGCCGAGCAGCACACAGAAGATCATCGACTCGATGACGCCGAAGTCGAGAACGTTTGACGCAAAGAGCCTCGCAAAAACGACGGCGATCAGGCCGTAGGTCGAACCGACCGAAAGATCCAGGTCCTTGTTGGCGATGACAAAGGTCATTCCGACCGCGATTATCCCGACACGGGACGTGTCGCGAAGTAGCGCCAACAGGGCCTCCGTTGATCCAAAGAAGGCCGGATTGACGATAGCCCCGCCGAGGTAGAGCAAGGCGAGGAAGATCAGCAGCCCAGCCTCCCAGCCGCCGACGAGCTGGGGCGGCGCACGGCCTAGCGATGTCGTCGTGGGCGCCATGGTGTCTGCCGATCAATCTCGCCGTCGCGATGCGGGAGGCTTGCACCTCCCGCGTCGATTTCAGGCGTTTCGGAGTGTTAGTTTTCGAAGCGCTTGCCAACCTTTGCGACGTTCTCCTTCGTCACCAACTGGGCACGCGTGTCCAGGTTGGCGGCGGAAATGCCGCGATCGATCTGCAGGTAAAGCTGCATGACAGGCCAGAAGCCCTGCAGGAAGGGTTGCTGTCCCAGCGAACCGGTCAGGTTTCCGGCGGCGATTCCCTCCTGCTGTGCCGGGCCGAGGTCGAACCCGAATGCGCAGAGCTTGCCGGTCTTGCCCATCTGTGCGACGGCCTTGACGAGCGGTGGCGTGAAGACGTTGTTGGCGGTGAAGGCACCGACCACGTCACCACGGGATTCGAAGAGCGAAACAAGCGCGTTGACCGGATCGTTGGGGTTCGTGTCGATGCCGACGTTCTCCGGTCCAGCGTCAACCTTGAAAGCGTCAAGCTTGCCGGCCTCCTTCAATGTTTTGACGATGGCGTTGAAAGCGGAGGTGACCCGGTTGTTGACCTCGATGTTGCCCATCGCAGTTGACGACGGCAACAGAATCGAGCCGCTGGTTGCGCCGCTCGCAATCACACAATTGGCAAGAGCCTCGCCGCCGATTGCCGCGGCCGATGCGTCCTGACCAGTATGGCTGATGGCACTGCGATGCAGGATGGTTGCATCGAATGAGTTGGTTGTGGCGATCGGTATGCCGGCCGCCTCGGCAGCTTTGACGATGTCGTTGTAGGCGCCGACCTGCGGCGTCGTCATAATGATGCCGTCGATCGTCGGATCCTGGACGATCTGGTTGAGGATCTCGATTGCGCGCGCCGGATCGTCAACTGGCGATTCCGAGCCGAGCAGCAGGATCTTGGCGCCGATCATGTTGCCGGCGACCGTTGCGCCGACATAGACGGGATCAAAAAAGCCATTGCCTGCCGTATGAGTCACGATCGCGAAGGTCAAATGACCGTCCGCCGAATGGAAGTTCTTCGTGTTGGGATCTTCCTTGGCAGCTTCGGCAAAATTATAGCCGCCAACTGCTTTCTCGACGCTGCCCGACTGCGCAAATGCATGCGAGACGCCGAGCGATAGTAGCGCGGCTGACACCGCGTACAGCAAAGTCCGCCTCATGATTAGTCCTCCCTTGAGTCAAGGAAGGAAAGCCGTTCGAGCGCAATTTACAGAGAGTGAGGGCCGAAGGCTTCCTCCCATACGCTAATATTCTGCGCAATTCCGATGCAAGTAAACGGCGAACTCATCGTAAGGGCGAAATTGTTTGCCTCCCAAACATCCCCTGGTTGTTTTTGATGACAAATAGCCGTTGAGGTCGTGGTTACTGGCTCTCAGGGGATGGATGCGCTTCCTGGCGAAGCCTGCCTCCTTTTCGGAACGCGATCCTTAGCTTGCTGAAAGAGCCACGAGGCGCTCGTAAATGACGGCGGGGGTGGCAGGCTGGTGTTCGTCGATCCGGTAATGTTTGGCGAGGGCGGCAACCGCCGCATCTGCTGAATCCGCGCTTGAGGCATGCACAAGCGCGATGGGGTCGCCTTTCTCTACACGCGTGCCAAGCGGCAGAATGTCGGATATCCCGACGCGATGATCGATCCTGTCGGCGGGATGACGCCGTCCGCCGCCGAGGTCGACGACGGTCATGCCGATCTCCCGTACGTCGCAGCCGGAAAGCCAACCGGACCGAGGTGCGGGGACAGGTTTCGTCAGCGGCGCCTCGACGAGGTACTTGTCCGGCGCCTCCAACAGATCCGAGGGGCCGCCGAGGCGGCTGACCATGCGGGCAAAGCTTTCGGCGGCCTTGCCCGTAGAAAGCGCGTCCACGGCTTTTGCCTCACCGTCCTCAAGTGACGACACCACACCTGACTTCGCCAGCATCTCGGCTGCGAAGGCCAGCACGGCAGCCTCCAAGCGGGTGTTCTTCTTTTTGCCCGCTAGAAAATCCAGACAGTTTCGGATCTCGACGGCGTTTCCGGCAGCATCCGCCAGCGGCTGGTTCATGTCGGTAATCAGGGCCGATGTCCTGACGCCTGCACTGTTGGCGACATCGACAAGGGCGCGGGCCAGCATCTCGGCATCGTCAGGCTCGGCCATGAACGCGCCCGTGCCGACCTTGACGTCGAGCACCAGCGTCTGCAGTCCGGCCGCAAGCTTCTTCGAAAGGATCGAGGCGGTGATGAGGGGAATCGAGTCAACGGTCGCCGTCACATCCCGGACAGCGTAAAGCTTGCCGTCGGCTGGAGCGAGGGAGCCGGTTTGGCCGATGATGGCGCAGCCGACATCCTTCACGACCTTGCGGAAAACTGTTGCGTCAGGGGTGATGGTATAGCCAGGAATGGCTTCGAGCTTATCTAGCGTCCCGCCGGTATGGCCGAGACCACGCCCTGAGATCATCGGAACGGCGAGGCCGCACGCTGCCGCGATCGGTGCGAGCATCAGGGAAACATTGTCCCCGACGCCGCCTGTCGAGTGCTTGTCGGCAATAGGTCTGTCTATGTCTGCCCAGTTCAGTGTGTCGCCCGAGCGGGCCATTGCCAGCGTCAGCGCCACGACCTCGTCGCGCGACATACCCTTGAACCAGACCGCCATGGCGAAGGCGCCGATCTGCCCCTCGGAGAGCTGACCGGCCACAAGTGCGGCAATGAACGATTGGATATCCTCTTCGGAAAGCGTTCCGCCATTTCGCTTCTGGCGGATGATCTCCTGGGGGATCATCTCAATAGCTCGATGCAGCGGCGGGCGCGGATTGCGTGCCGCTGAGCACGGCAAGAATGTCGTCGAGCAATCCGGACGCGCCGAAGCGGAACGTGGATGGCATTGGCCAGTCCGGCGCCATGATCGTTTCTGCAAGGCTCAGGTAAAGCGCTGCGTCTGCCACCGAACCGATGCCACCCGCCGGCTTGAAGCCGACCTTGCGGCCGCTCTGGCGAATGACCCGCAGCATGATGTCGGCAGCTTCCAGGGTCGCATTGACGGCGACCTTGCCGGTGGAGGTCTTGATGAAGTCGGCACCCGCCTCGATGGCGAGTTCGGAGGCACGACGGATCAGCGCCGCATCCTTTATCTCGCCGGTCTCGAGAATGACCTTTAGCAGGATCGGGTCCTTGCACTCGGCTCGGACCGCCGCAACCATGTCGGTGACAGCCTTGCCGCTACCGGTCATGAATTTGCGATAGGGGATGACGAGGTCGATTTCGTCGGCGCCGTCGGCGATCGCCTCGCGTGTTTCGGCGGCAACGTCGGCCACTTCCATATCGCCCGACGGGAAATTGACCACAGTCGCAATCCGCACCGGATGACCCGTGCCGAGAACTGCGCGAGCGCGGGCAACGAAGCGCGGCCAGATGCAGATCGCTGCCGTGTTGCCATAGGGGGTTTGGGCGCGCGCACACAGCGCGTCGATCTGCGCCTCGGTGCAGTCATCCTTGAGGTTGGTAAGATCGAGGAGGGAGAGGGCGACGGCGGCCGTTTCCTTGCTGGAATGGTTGGTCATTATTCGCGTTCTCCTGCAATCATTTCCTTCAGTATGGCGGCGAGGCGCGCACCGCCGATCGGAGCCATATCCTTGGTCTCCTCATGGCTCAGTTCGCCGCCGGTCATGCCGGCTCCATAGTTGGTGATTACGGACGCCGCCGCAACCCTTAAGCCAAGCATTCGCGCGATAATCACTTCCGGCACGGTCGACATGCCGACGGCATCGGCGCCGAGGATACGGGCCATGCGGATTTCGGCGGGTGTTTCGAAGCTTGGGCCTGAGAACCACATGTAGACGCCTTGCGACAAGGCGATACCGAGCTTCTCCGCAGCATTGCGCATCCTGTCGGCGAGAGCTGCATCATAAGCACTCGTCATGCCGACAAAACGACGATCGCTTTCCTCGCCGATCAGCGGATTTATGCCGGAATAGTTAATGTGATCGCTAATCTGCATCACCGAGCCAGGAGGCATGTCGTCTCGGAGCGACCCTGCGGAATTGGTCAGGACTAGAGTCTCGACCCCTAGACCTTTGAGCACCTCGATCGGCAGCCGCATCGCGCTGGCATCGCCCTTCTCGTAGAAATGGACGCGACCGGACAGCATGATGACGGGCACACCGCCAAGCAAACCCGCGACGACTTCTCCGGCGTGGCCCGAAACCGCGCTAACAGGAAAGCCCGGCAAGTCGTGATAAGGGATGCGATGCGCATCAGTCATCTCGCCGACCAGCGAGCCGAGACCGGAACCAAGCACGATGCCGTAGCGCGGCGAAAGGCCGCCGAGCCTTCCGGCAAGCACGTCGAGAACGGCACTCATCCGAGTTCGGTCTCGAAGCTGAACGGCAGCAACTCTTCCATGGTCATCGTCTTCTTCACGCCGACCTCATCGCAGAGGTAGATCTTCGTGTCCTTGGAGGCGAACTCCGAGATCTTCTGCCGGCAGCCGCCGCAGGGCGGGCAGAGTGGCAGCTTTTCGGCGATCACGGCCATTTCGACGATCTTCTTGGCGCCGGCCATGATCATGGCGCTGATGGCGGTCGGCTCCGCACACCAGCCTTGCGGGAAAGACAGGTTCTCGATATTGGCGCCGGTGTAGACCTTGCCGTCCTCGGCGCGGATCGCGGCGCCGACGGGGAACTTCGAGTAGGGGGCATGAGCGAAAGCCATGGCACCGCGAGCGGCCTCGAAAAGATCGTGGGACATGTTCTCAGCGTTCCTTCGTATAGGGGACACCACCCGCTTTCGGCGGGATTGCCACGCCGATGAAGCCGGCGAGCAGGATGCAGGTCAGGATATAGGGCAATGCCTGGAAGATCTGTACGGGCACTTCGCCGATCAGCGGAACCTGCTTGCCCTGCATGAAGTTTGCCAGCGCATCGAGGAAGCCGAAGAGCAGGCAGGCGAACATGACGGGCACCGGTCTCCACTTCGCAAAGACCAGTGCCGCAAGTGCAATGTAGCCCTTGCCGGCCGACATATCCTTGATGAAGGCAGCCGACTGCGCGATCGACAGATAGGTCCCCGAGAAGCCGCAGAGGATGCCGGCGCACATGACCGCGCGATAGCGCAGCCAACCCACCGAAATGCCGGCCGTATCGACCGCGCCCGGATTTTCGCCGACGGCGCGCAGCCGCAGGCCGAAGCGGGTGCGATAGAGGATCCACCAAGAAAGCGGAACTGCGAGAAAGGCGAGGTAGGTCAGGATATTGTTGCCTGAGATCACGTTCGCGTAGAGCGGGCCAATGATCGGAACTTCACGGACGGCATCGGCGCCCGGCAGCACGATCGGCGCAAAGCGGGCTTCTTGAGTTAGCTGCGGCGTACGGCCGCCCTGGCCGAACCAGGCGCCCCCAAGGACGATTGTGATACCGGCGACGAAGAAGTTGATCGCAACGCCCGAGATGATCTGGTTGCCGCGATTGGTGATCGAGGCGAAACCGTGGACGAGGCTGAGCGCCACGGAGCAAATGATGCCAGCACCAAGGCCGAGCCATGCCGAGTCCGTCAGGTAGGCGACGCAGGCTGCCGCAAAGGCAGAGCCGAGCATTTTACCCTCGAGGCCGATATCGAAGATGCCGGCGCGTTCGGAGAACAGACCAGCCAGCGCCGTGAAGATCAGCGGGATCGACAGACGGATCGTGGAGCTCAGAACGCTGATGAATATGTCATAATAATCCATCGTCCGTTCCCCTCACGCGGCCTTGAACTGTTGATAGACGCGAACCATCGCGGGGCGGAACATGTATTCGAGCGCACCGGCGAAGAGGATAACAAGACCCTGAATGACCAGGATCATTTCGCGCGTGATGTTGGGCATCTCGAAGGAGATCCAATCGCCACCCTGATAGAGGATGCCAAAGAGGATCGCCGAGAAGATGATCCCGACCGGATGATTTCTCCCCATCAGCGACACGGCGATGCCTACGAAACCGGCGCCGCCCACGAACTCGACCTGCAGGCGGGCCGAGGATCCCATGACCGGGTTCAACGCCATCATGCCGGCAAGCGCCCCCGACAGCAGCATCGCGGTCATGACGATGCGGGCGTACGGGATGCCGGCATAGGCCGCCGCGCTGTGGCTGACGCCAAGGGTGCGCATTTCGAAGCCGAGCTTGGTGCGCCAGATCAGCAGCCAGACGAAATAGGAGGCAACGAGGGCAATGAGGAACGAGACGTTGAACGGCGCTGCGCCGAGCTTGGCACCGAACATGTTCATCAGCCAGCCGAGTTTCGGCAACTGGCCGCCTTCCAGGAAGGTGCGGGTTTCCGGCGCCATCTTGCCGGGGACGATCAGAACGTGCACCAGCAGATACACCATCAGCGCCGCGCCGATATAGTTGAACATGATGGTGGTGATGACGATGTGGCTGCCGCGCTTTGCCTGCAGGAAGGCGGGGATGAAGGCCCAGGCGGCGCCAAACAGGCCGGCACCCACCACGGCCACCGGCATGGTGACATACCAGGGGACATAGTGGTCGAGCGCCAGCGCAACCAACGCGCAGCCGAGACCGCCAAGATACGCCTGCCCTTCCGAACCGATGTTGAACAGGCCAGCATGAATGGCGACCGCAACGGAGAGGCCGGTGAAGATGAAGCTCGTCGCATAATAGAGCGTAAAACCAATGCCTTCGCCGCTGCCGAGTGCGCCCTCGATCAGCAGCGACAGGGCCGCAAGCGGGCTTTCGCCGATCAGCCAGACGACGAAGCCGGAGATCAGGAAGGCGACAAGCAGATTCAACAGCGGAATGAGGCCGTAGTTGATCCAATTTGGAAGTGGAACTGAAGCAGTGCTCATCAAGGCCTCACGCGGCAATGCCGGCCATCATCAGGCCGAGGGTCTGTTCACCGGCATCGGGCGTCTTCTCGCCGACGACATGGCCGGCAAACATGACAAGGATACGGTCTGAAAGGGCGCGGATTTCGTCGAGCTCGACGGAGACGAGCAGGATCGCCTTGCCCGCATCGCGCATCTCGATGATCCGGCGGTGGATGAATTCGATGGCGCCGATATCGACGCCGCGCGTCGGCTGGCCGATGATCAGCGCCGTCGGATCGCGCTCGATTTCGCGGGCGACGACAATCTTCTGCTGGTTGCCACCGGAGAAGTTCGCGGTCTTCAGCCGCGGGTTCGGCGGGCGGATGTCGTATTTTTCGATCTTCTCCATGGCGTCCCTGCGGATCGCGTCGAGATCGAGCAGCGGGCCCTTGCTGTAGCCGGGATTGCGGTGGTAGCCGAGAACGGAATTCTCGTACTCCTCGAACTTCAGCACCAGCCCCATGTGATGCCGGTCCTCGGGGATGTGGGCTAGGCCGAGCTCGCGCAACCGCGCCGGATCGGCTTTGTCGATCGGCTGACCGTCGAGGAAGATCTCGCCGGAATGCGGCTTGCGGATTCCTGCTATCGCCTCCAGCAATTCGGACTGCCCATTGCCGGCGACGCCGGCAATGCCGACGATCTCGCCGGCACGGACGTCGAAGGATACGTTGTCGACCATGATGACGCCGCGGTTGTCCTTGACCGTGAGATTGCGAACCGACAGGATCACCTTACCCGGATTGGCTTCACCCTTCTGCACGCGCAGCAGGACGCGGCGACCGACCATCAGTTCGGCAAGCTCCTCGACCGTGGTTTCGGAGGTCTTGCGGGTCGCCACCATCTCGCCGCGGCGCATGACCGACACCGTGTCGGTGATCGCCATAATCTCGCGCAGCTTGTGGGTGATCAGAATGACGGTCTTGCCCTGGTCGCGAAGGACGCGAAGGATCTTGAAAAGATGGTCCGCTTCAGCAGGTGTCAGCACGCCCGTCGGCTCGTCGAGGATCAGGATTTCGGCGCCGCGGTACATGGCCTTGAGGATCTCGACGCGTTGCTGTAGCCCGACCGGAAGCTCTTCGATCAGCGCATCCGGGTTCACTTCGAGGCCGTAGTCCTTCTCCAGGCGGCGCAGCTCGGCGCGCGCGGAAGAAACGCCCCTGGCGAGCAGCGCGCCGCCTTCGGCGCCAAGCATGACGTTCTCAAGCACGGTAAAATTATCGACCAGCATGAAGTGCTGGTGCACCATCCCGATCCCGGCTGCGATTGCAGCCTGGCTGTCCTTGATGGTGACGGGATTGCCGTTGACGCGGATCTCGCCGCTATCGGCATGGTAGAAACCATAGATGATCGACATCAAGGTCGATTTGCCGGCACCGTTTTCCCCGATGATGCCGTGAATCGTACCCTTGGCGACGGTAAGATTGATGTCCTTGTTGGCGTGAACGGCACCGAATTTCTTGTCGATGCCCACAAGTTCGATAGCGGGCGTGTCTGTCACAGCAGGCTCCAAATACGAAAAGGGCGTATGACGGAGCGACTCCGCCATACGCCCGTCTCAGTCACGGATCACTTCGGGCAAGCATTGTCCGTCGTGTAGTCGTGAACCTTGATGGTTCCCGCAATGATGCCTTCCTTGGCCTTGTCGAGCGCGGCCTGCATGTCAGGCGTGATCAGCGCCTTGTTGTTGTCGTCCATGGCGGCGGCAACGCCGTCTTCCTTGACGCCGAGCGCCAGGACGCCGGCCGTGAACTTGTCGCCCTTGACGTCGCTGAAGCCGTTGTAGACGGCAAGGTCGACGCGCTTGACCATCGAGGTCAGGACGGAGCCCGGATGCAGGTGGTTCTGGTTGCTGTCGACGCCAATCGAGAGCTTCTTGTTGTCAGCGGCCGTCTGCAACACGCCGAGGCCCGTCGCACCTGCTGCCGCGTAGATGACATCAGCGCCCTGATCGATCTGGTTCTTGGTAAGTTCGCCACCACGGACCGGGTCGTTCCAGGCAGCGCCCGTCGTGCCGGTCATGTTCTGGAACACCTCGATATCGGATTTGACGGAGCGTGCGCCCTGCTCGTAGCCGCATTCGAACTTGCGGATCAGCGGGATGTCCATGCCGCCGACGAAGCCGACCTTGCCGGACTTCGATGCGAGGCCTGCGAGAGTGCCAACGAGGAAGGAGCCTTCTTCTTCCTTGTAAACGACCGAACGAACGTTTGGCTTGTCGACGACGGCGTCAACGATGACGAACTTCGTGTCGGGGAATTCAGCTGCGACCTTCTCGATGGCCGAGGTCCAGGCGAAGGAGACGGCAATAACCGGGTTGAAGCCACGGCTTGCGAAGTTGCGGATTGCCTGCTCGCCCTGCGTGTCACCGGTCGGCTCGAAGTCGCGATAGGCGATACCGGTTTCTTTCTTGAACTTCTCAGCGCCATTAAAGGCTGCTTCGTTAAAAGACTTATCGAACTTCCCACCGGTGCCGTAAACGAGCGCCGGCTTGACGTCCGCGGCCAGCGCCGTCGTGGACATGGCAGCCACGGCCAGGAGAGTCAGAAGGGATTTTTTCATGAGTTGCAGCCCTATTGTTTCTATTTGTTTGGGTCCTCCCGCAAGCCTGTTTCAGGCATGTCTGCGGAACCACCGACCTCCCCCCGGAGGCCTGGCTGGGCGCATCCTTGCATGGCTCAAAAAAAAATTCACGAGAAATTTTTCGACTGGTAAAAATTTGCCGCAATTGCCAAAAATCAGCTCAGGCGGGCTGTTTTTTGCACAAAATCATCGTTGGGTTGCGATTTTTCTAGCCAACCCCGGAACTGGTCGACGCTATTTGTTATGCTGCAAATCGGCCAGCCGCAGGCGATCTCTTGTAGCCTGCCATCCACAACAGCAGCGACAACACCAGGAACACGGCGAATGCTGGCTGAAGCATCAGCCATTGGAAGGCAAGCGTGTAAAAGCGCGGGTGGATATAATAGGCGATGCTCGATTGCAGGCTTTCCAGCGAGGAGGGGCTGAGGTCCTGCCATGCGTCGCCCATGGGGGTAATGACCACGGAAGAGGCGGCAACGGACTGGATGGAATCGACCGTTCCGGCGATGACGGCAACGGCCAGCGCGACAAGACTCGTCAAACGCAAAAGGAAACGCATCGAACTCTCCGGCGATCAAACATGGCAGGCATTTTCCCGGCCAGCCGTGCCATTCGTCAACCTCTACAAAAGATAGTGATGGAGGGGTGGAGCTGCAATGGAGGGCGTGAGCGCACTTTTACCGGAAGAAGTCAAAAAACTGTTAGATTTGGGTTGATCGACAGAAATTCATCGGTATATATCGCGGCCGTTCCGACGATTTGCATCTTCGCCGATGCAGACCGCCAAAGGACAGGTGGCCGAGTGGTTGAAGGCGCACGCCTGGAACGCGTGTGTACGTGAAAGCGTACCGAGGGTTCGAATCCCTCTCTGTCCGCCAAATATCTTCTGAAGATACTTGTTTTTACTAGAATAGTTTCTTTGGCGTCCGTCAGGTCCGCCGTTCAGCCCGCGGCCGGTCCACGGCTGAGTTTGTCGCTACCTGCGTCGACAGAGCTGCCGCTTCGCTAATGCGGACAGAGCGCCTCGCTCCGTTGGAGCAAACGCGTCGCCCCCCGTTAACGTAGAATTCCAGCAGGGCAGAGGGCCACCCAGCGTTCTTCTAATCGCCGTCGGAGCCCGCCGAGGCAACCCTTGCCTCGGTTTCCGAGGAGGCGGTTGACGCCGGCGCTGGAGCTTTGCGACGCTTGAGGTATTCCTCGAAGCGCTGAAGAACGACATAGAAGGAAGGCACGAAGAGGACTGCAAGGCAGGTCGAGGCAAGCATGCCGCTGAACACGGAGATGCCGATCGACCGGCGCGCGTTGGCGCCCGCGCCTGTAGCAAGGACCAGCGGAAGCACCCCGAGGATGAAGGCGAAGGATGTCATCAAGATCGGGCGGAAGCGCAGGCGCGCCGCCTCCACGGCTGCTTCCAGGATTTCCATCCCCTGCATGCGTTGCTCGCGGGCATACTCAACGATCAGGATCGCGTTCTTGGAGGCGAGCGCAATCAGCAGGATAACGCCGATCTGGGTATAGAGGTTATTGGCAACGCCGATCGCCATGAGTGCGCCGACCGTACCAAGTAGCGCCAGAGGCACCGCCAGCAGCACAGCGAGGGGCAGGATCCAGCTTTCATATTGGCCGGCGAGCACGAAATAGACGAGCAGTATGGCGAGTGCGAAGACGAAGTAGATCTGCGAACCGACGGCTTTTTCCTGGTAGGACATTGCCGTCCAGTCGAAGCCAGCGGTCGGGGGCAGTGTATTGCTGGCGATCTGCTCCATCACGTCGAGCGCCTGGCCGGAGCTAAACCCCGTCGCCGCCCCGCCAACGATCGTGGCGCTGGGATAGAGGTTGTAGAGACTGATCAGGGACGGGCCCTGCATGGGAGTGACGTCGACCACGGTTCCTAGCGGCACCATGGTGCCGTTGCCTGCTTTGACCATCAGCCTGCGGATGTCCTCAGGGCTGACGCGCGCGTCGGGCGAGGCCTGCACATAGACCTGGAAGGTGCGGCCGAATTTGCTGAACTGCGTCACATAGCTGGAGCCCACATAGCCGGAAAGCGCGGAGAAGACCTGGCCGACTTCAATGCCAAGGGTCTCGGCCTTGATCCGATCGACGGTGACCGCCAATTGCGGCACGCCGGCGCGGAAGCTGGTGCTCAGCCGTTGTAGAGCGGACTGGCTGTTGCCGTTGCTGACGATACTGTTGGCCAGAGATTCGAGGAGGGGGTAATCGAAGTCGCCATTGCGGATCTCCACCTGCATGGTGAAGCCGCTGGCATTGCCGATGCCCTGGATGGGGGGCGGCACGAGCACAAGTGTATTGGCGTTGAGCACCTCCTTCAGCGCGCCGTTCAGATGCTCGTAGATCGACAGTAGGTCCTGCCCCTTCTCCTTCTCGCGCGCGCCCCAATCCTTCAGTACGACATAGGCAACGCCTGCGTTCGGCAGGCTGGCATTGTTATCGAGCACCGAAATGCCGCTGATGGTCAGTACGTTTTCGACCCCCGGTGTCGCCGCGGCGATCGTGCCGACCTGTTGCATGACTTGATCGGTCCGCTCCTTGGAGGCTCCGTCGGGCAACTGAGCGCCGATGAGCACATAGCCCTGATCCTCGACCGGCAGGAAGGCGGTCGGCAGGCGGGCCAGACCCCAGCCAGCCACCGCGATTAGCGCGAGCGCTATCACGACCATCAGGCCGCTGCGGTGCACCATCCGGCCGATCAGGCCGGCGTAACGGCGCTCGATCGGATCGTAGGCGCGGTTGAAGGCCCGGTAGAGGAAGTTGCGCTGTTCCGGCGGGACGGGTGGCCGCAGCCAAAGGGCACACTGCGTCGGCTTCAACGTCATGGCGTTGATGGCGCTGATCAGGGCGGTGGCGGCAATTACAAGGGCGAATTGCCGATAGAGCTGCCCGGTTAGACCCGGCAGGAACGCTGCGGGAATGAAGACCGACATCAGCACCAGCGTGATGCCGATCACCGGCCCTAACAACTCATCCATCGCTTTCTCGGCGGCTTCGCGACCCGGCAGGCCCCTCTCGACGTGGCGAGCGACGCCTTCGACGATAACGATGGCGTCGTCGACGACGATGCCGATGGCAAGGACGATGGCAAAGAGGGTCGACAGATTGACGGTGAAGCCGAGGGCGGCCATGGCCGCGAAGGCGCCGATGATCGTCACCGGCACCGTGGTTGCCGGCACAAGCGTCGCTCGCCAGTCCTGCAGGAAAACGAGAATGACGATCAGCACCAGAACACCCGCCTCAATAAGCGTCTTGTAGACTTCGTCGATCGAGGCAGTGACGAACTTTGTGGTGTCGAAGGGCATCTGGTATTGCAATCCCGGCGGAAAGCTCTTGGAGAGCTCGGCCATCTTGACGCCCACCTCCTGAGCGACGGTAAGAGCATTGGCTTCCGGCAGCTGGAATATGCCGATGCCGGTCGCGGGATGACCGTTCTGCATGAAGGTCTGGCTGTAGGTCTGGGCACCCAGCTCGACCCGACCGATGTCCCGGATGCGCGTAATGCGGCCACCGTTCTCGGCATCGACCTTGACGATGATGTTTTCGAAGTCGGGCGCCTCGCTGAGGCGGCCATTGACGTTCAGCGTGTATTGGAAATTCTGGCCGGTCGGCACCGGCGGTATGCCGATCTGGCCGGCCGCCACCTCCTGGCTCTGTTGCTGCACGACGGAGATCACGTCGTTCGGCGTCAGGCCCCGTGCCTGCAGAAGATTGGGATCCATCCAGATGCGCATCGCGTACTGGCCCGCGCCGAAAACCGTGACGCTGCCGACGCCCGGTAGACGCGAGAGCTCGCTTTGCAGGTTGATGACCGCATAGTTGGAGAGGAAGAGACTGTCGAAGCGGTTGTCCGGCGAGGTCAGAGTGACGAAGCCGAGGATGGACGTCGATTTCTTCTGCGTGGTTACACCCTGCAGCTGCACGGCCTGCGGCAGCGACGACATGGCGATTGCCACGCGGTTTTGGACGAGCACCTGCGCCTGGTCTGGATCGGTGCCGATGGCAAAGGTGACGTTCAACGAGTAGGTGCCGTCGCTGGCGCTCGTCGATTGCATGTAGATCATGTCTTGAACGCCGTTCACCTGCTGCTCGATCGGCAATGCGACGGTATCGACGAGCGTCTTGGCGCTGGCGCCGGGATAGCGCGTCGTCACCGATACGGTCGGCGGAACGACGTTCGGATATTGCGCGACGGGCAGCTGGATCAACGCCACGGCGCCGATCAGCACCATGACCAGAGCGAGAACGTTGGCCAGTACCGGCCGCTCGATGAAAAAGCGCGAGATCATGGCTTGGCTGCTTCCGCAGCAGAGGGTGCAGGCGTATCGGTCCGGGGCACGACTGTTGCATGGGGAGCAGAGGTTGCGTCCTCGCCGGGATCCAGTTTGACCTTCTCCGGCGCGACTTTCGCGCCTGGAATTGCCCGCTGAATACCTTCGGCGACCACCCAGTCACCGGGATCGAGACCCTCCTCGATCACCCGTAATCTTCCCTGCCGCTGGCCGGTCTTGACTTGGCGTTGCTCGATGACGTCATCCTTGCCGAGAACCAGCACGTAGCTGCCCTGCTGGTTGGAACCGATCGATTCGTCGCGGACGTATATGCCGCCGTCGCGATGGCCGACCGGGACCCGCACGCGGGCGAAAAAGCCAGGCAGCAGGGCGCGGTCCTTGTTGTCGAGCAAGCCGCGGACCTGCAGCGTACCCGTCGAGGCATCGACCTGTGGCGCCGCATAATCAAGGCGACCCTTGTGCGGATAGCCGTCTTCGCCCTGCAGGCCGATCTCGACAGGAACATTCGGAAGGTCGACTTCGCGGAATGTCTTGCCCTGCCGTGCCAAATCCTGCTTGATCGCCAGGACCTGCGGTTCGCTGACGTTGAAATAGACATAAATCGGATCTAGCTGGACGATCGTGGCAAGCTTGGTCGGTCCGGCAACGCCGACAAGCGCGCCGACATCCACGAGATGAGCGCTCACCACGCCGTCGAAAGGCGCCAGAACACGGGTATAGCCGAGATTGATCTCCGCCAGTTGCAGGCTCGCCTGGGCGTTGAGGATGTTCGCGTTCGCTTCATCATAGGCGGCCGTCGCGGTGTCCACATTGGTCTGGGTGGTGGCCTGCTGCTTTATGAGCGCCAGCTGTCGTTGGTACTCCTGCTGACGCCCGACCTGGGAGGCTTTCGCGGAAGTCAGCGATGCCTGCGCCTGATCGCGCTGCGCCGTATAGGTATTGCTCTGGATCGAGAAGAGCTGATCACCCTGTTTGACCGACGCGCCATCACGGTAGTCGATCGTGTCGAGGAACCCTTGGACGCGTGCCTCGATGTCGACGCTGTTAAAGGCAGCGGTATTGCCGGTCAGCTCGAAATAGGTGGTTACCGGCTGCACCAGCGGCTGGGCCACATGGACCACCGGCGGTGGTGGCGGAACGTATTCGTTCTTGCTGCCGTCACACGCGGATAGTGCTGCAGTTGCAGCAAGCGTGATCGATAATTGTAGGCTTCGATACAATTTACCACGCATTTTGCCGCCTCAACCGCTTCAACGCCTCAGCTGTAATGCACGTGCGCCTCGCCTATGAACGACCAGTATCTCCCCCGGCGAAGTAGACACTAATATTCCTGTAGATCGCTGAAGTTGCAATAGCTTAAACACGGCGGCTGCTAAGGCGTGCCCAGGAGTGCTGCCAGCCGGTTGCACTGCCGTCTCGCCTGGCCACCGTGTCCACCCAAAAGAGGCCATCCAGTCCCGACACGATCGAAGGGGGTGAAAGCGGGAGAGTCGCGGCCGTACCCAAGGGTGAGCATCAATCACATTCGAAAGCCGGCTCCAGTAGAAAGTACTTGCATCAACCGACCGGTCAGTCAATTATGGGCCGTACGCGGGAGGAAATCCGCATCGAGACTATGTTCTACCGTCACCGGGCGCCGCTGGAAGTGGCATTGCCGGCCGCTTGGGCGTGGCTTCTGGCGGAGATGGCCGGCAGGGGGTGGAGGTATATCCAGCGCCCGCGACGGGTAACGTGATACGATCCCATGCAAGCCATCTGCAAAGGCCAGGGAGGGCATGATGCAGTCACTGATAACACCAGTCCATAAACCGGTTCCGGTGGAAATTCTGCAGGCGGAGCTGCGCAAGGTTTGCGGTGCCTTCGATCTCGAGCCGATGGGCCGCGACGGTACCATGGCCGGTGATGTTGCGAGCCGCCGTATCGGCTACTTCGAGACGGCCGTGGTCGGGCTCGACGCGCGCCATGTCAGCCGCAGCACCCGCTCGATCCGGCAGGACCCAGGCGAGCATCTCTTCCTTCTGATCCAGGACGAGGGCCACTGCCGCGTCGAGCAGAGCGAAAAGACGGCCACACTTTTGCCCGGCGATATGTTCCTTGTCGATTCCGTACTGCCGTCCTCCTTTGTCTATGACGGCGTACGCTCCAGTCAGGTGTCGCTGCACATGCCGCGCCACGAAATGCTGCACCGCTTTGGCAAGGAATGCACCGGTGGCGTCGCGATCAGCCGCGACGACCCGCTGCGGCTCGCCATGCGCGCGGTGCTGACGAAAATGCTCGCCGAGCCGGGCGCGACGACGCAGCTCGGCGAAGCCTTCTTCTGCCTGATGGGCGCGTATCTCCAGGGTATCCGGACCCAGGAGAAGGCGCGGCCGGCCGAAACGCTGCTGTCGCGGGCGCTCGCCCTGATCGATCGCCACTGCGCCGATCCTGGTTTCGGCCCGAGCGAACTTGCCCGCCGCCTCAATGTCTCCGAACGCATGCTGCAGCGGCATTTCCAGACGCTCGGCGAGACGCCCGGCCACCGGCTGCTCGGTCGCCGGCTGGAGCTTGCGCGTGCGCGCCTTGGCGCGCCGCAGCAAGGCCAGGGCGGGCAGGGAATCGCGGGCATCGCCTTCGATGCCGGCTTTAACGACCTTTCCTACTTCTACCGCGAGTTCCGCAAAAAATACGGCATCACGCCGGGCGCAGTTGTCCGCAGCCCTGTCGAGCGCTGCCATTGACGGATTTGTCCAATGCGCTGGACGGCCCCGTCCAAGTGGGGCTCGAGCACTTCGTATAGGCTATCCCGCCAATAGTCCTGCATGAGGTGGGGCTTGAAGGGAGGAGGCGATCATGACGCTGCACAGCGCGACGATCAACGGTAAGCCGGTCAACGGCCAAAAGACTTTCAGCGTATTGAACCCGGCGACGGGCGAGGAAGTGGGTCGCGCGCCGAACATGGGTGCGGCCGAGCTTGACGCCGCCGTCGCCGCCGCCAAGGCCGCGTTTCCGGCCTGGTCGGCCAAGAGCGACGAAGAATTGCAGGCCGCCTGTGCCGCCGTCACCGCCCGCATCGAAGCGCATGCCGGAGAACTCGCGGAACTTCTGACCCGCGAACAGGGCAAGCCGCTGAACGGCCTGGGCTCGCGCTGGGAACTCGGCGGCACGGTTGCTTGGGCCGGCTACACGACCGGGCTTTCGCTGCCCGTCAAGGTGCTTCAGGACAACGAGCAGGGCCGCGTGGAGCTGCACCGCAAGCCCCTCGGTGTCGTGGGGTCCATCACGCCATGGAACTTCCCTGTCATGATCGCGATCTGGCATATCATGCCGGCGCTGCGCACCGGCAACACGGTGGTTGTCAAGCCGTCGCCGCTGACCCCACTTTCGACGCTGCGCCTCGTCGAGATCATGAACGAAGTGCTGCCGGCCGGCGTGCTCAACGTCGTTACCGGCGACGATACGGGCGAATTCAACCTCGGCGGCGCCATGGCAGCCCATTCGGACATCCGCAAAATCGTCTTCACCGGCTCCTGCGCCACCGGCCAGAAGGTCATGCGCTCGGCTGCCGAAACGATGAAGCGCCTGACGCTGGAACTTGGCGGCAACGACGCCGGCATCGTGCTGCCGGACGCCGATCCGGCGGCAATCGCCGAAGGTCTGTTCTGGGGCGCCTTCATCAACAACGGCCAGACCTGCGCCGCCATGAAGCGCCTCTATGTGCATGAGTCCATCCACGACGCCGTCTGCGAGGCGCTGGTCGCCTATGCGAAGAATATCCCGGTCGGTAACGGCCTTGAAGAAACGAGCGTTCTCGGGCCGATCCAGAACCGCATGCAGTTCGACAAGGTGAGCCGCCTCGTCGCCGACGCCAAGGGCCGCGGCAAGGTGCTGCTCGGCGGTGAAGCGGGCGAGGGCCTGTTCTTCCCGCCGACCATCGTCTCGGGCCTTTCGAACGGCGATGCGCTGGTCGACGAGGAGCAGTTCGGCCCGGCGCTGCCGGTGATCAAGTATTCGGACATCGAGGATGCGATCCGTATGGCCAATGACAGCCCGAACGGCCTCGGCGGCTCGGTCTGGTCCTCCGACCTCACCGCCGCCAAGAAGGTCGCGGCTCGCATGGAATGTGGTTCGGTCTGGATCAACAAGCATGGCGCAATCCAGCCGAACGCGCCCTTCGGCGGCGTCAAGGCCTCCGGCTTCGGCGTCGAGTTCGCCGTAGAGGGGCTAGAGGAATATACGGACATCCAGGTGGTGTTCGCTTGAGCATGCAAGTCCTGAGACAACAAGGGAGGAGATTATGACAATGAAGCGATATCTGGCTTCGGCCAGCCTCGTGCTGGCGCTTGGCGCGCCCGCTGCCTTCGCCCATCCGCTGGATGGCCTGACGGCGGAGGAATACCAGAAGATCAACAAGATCCTGCGCGACGAGAAGGTGGTGGACGACAATACGCTCTACCCGCTGATCGAGCTTAAGGAGCCGGCCAAGGCCGACGTGCTTTCCTGGAAGGACGGCGACAAGCCGCTCGACCGTGAGGCGAAGGTACAGCTGACGAGCCCGCAGGGCTTCAAGGAAGCCGTCGTCAACATCACCACCGGCAAGGTCGAAAGCACGACGCCGATCAAGGGCCAGCCGATGGTCCTCTTCACCGAATTCATGGACGCGCTGGCCGGCGCGCTGCAGAATCCGGACATGGTGGCGGGCCTGAAGAAGCGCGGCCTGACGCCGGAGCAGGCCTTCTGCCTGCCCCTGACGGCCGGCAACTTCTTCACCGAGGAATACAAGAATTCCCGCCTGATGAAGGTGCCCTGCTATCGTGTGCCGGATGGCTCCAACTACTACGCAAAGCCGATTGAAGGTCTCTTCGCCGTCTACGACATCGGCAAGAAGAAAGCGCTGAAGGTCATAGACAACGGTGCCATCGAAGGCCCGAAGGACAATTGGGGCTATACCGAGAAGGAAGTGGAGGCTCGCGAGCCGCTGCGCCCGAAGATGAACATGGCCACGCTTTCCCAGGAAGGCGGCCCGAACTACAAGATCACAGGCAGCCATCTCGAATGGGACCTGTGGCGCTTCAACTTCCGCGTCGACAAGCGTCCGGGCCTGGTGCTTTCCAACCTCGACGTCAAGGACGGCGACAAGTGGCGTTCGGTCATCTACCAGTCGCACCTGTCGGAAGTCTTCGTGCCCTACATGGACCCGACCGAAGGCTGGTACTGGCGCACCTACATGGATAGCGGGGAATACGGTTTCGGCCTGTTCCTGAGCCCGCTGCGCGCCGGCGTCGACTGCCCGAGCTACGCTACCTTCCTGCCGGCGACGATTGCCGACGACAAGGGCAATCCACTGACGATTCCGGATGCGATCTGCGTCTTCGAGCGCTCGATCGGTGATCCGGCCTGGCGTCACTTCGAGGTCTTCGCCCAGACGCCCGAAAAGCCGCTTCCGGCTGAAGGCCGCCCGGCCACCGAGCTGGTCGTGCGTACGGCTTCTGAAGTGGGCAACTACGACTACCTGATGGACTATCGCCTGCAGCAGGACGGCCAGATCCGCATCATGATCGGCGCAACCGGCCTTGATGCGGTGAAGGGTGTCGCATCGACCTCGATGAACGATCCGACCGCCGCTGCGGACACCGCCCACGGCACGCTGATCGCGCCCAACCTTGTGGCCGCCAACCACGACCACTACTTCAACTTCCGCATCGACTTCGACGTCGACCAGCCGGCCAACCACTTCGGCACCATGGACATCGTTCCCTCCAAGGTCGACCCGAAGAACCCGCGCCGGTCGATGTGGGAAGTGCAACACACCATGCCGAAGACGGAGATGGAAGCTCGCTATCAGCTCTCGGCGATGAAGCCGCGCTATTTCATGATCTCCGATCCGTCCCGCGAAGGCTATCTCGGCCAGGAACCGGGCTGGATGGTCCATCACGGCGACGTGGCCTACGGTCCCTTCGATTTCGCCAAGGACCCGCCGATGAAGCGCAATGCCTACATCGAGTACTCGGTTTGGAATACGGTCTACAATGCGGACCAGCAGTATGCAGGCGGCAAGTTTGCCATGCAGAGCGACGGCTCCGACACACTGCCGGAATGGGTGAAGGCGAATAAGCCTCTGATGGGCAAGGATGTCGTGACCTGGTTCACTGCAGGCTTCCACCACATCCCGCGCATGGAAGACTGGCCGGTCATGTCAACCGAGTGGAAGACCATCCACATCGAGCCGCACAACTTCTTCGCCCACAACCCGGCGCTGACGATCCGCAACGTTCCGCCTGCGATCCAGAACGCCCAACAGTAAGCGAACATACGATGACGAAGGGGCGCCCACTGGGCGCCCCTTTTCCTCTGCCTTGCCCATTCACCGAGTACGATCCTTGTGATGGATCGAACCGCAGTCTTGAGCTTGCCAATCGGCGCGACACTGCGATGTCGCGCGCATGACATATTCAGTGTCCAGCGACGAGCCCCGCCGCAGCGGTCTTCTTGGGTTGCCGCAGCAGCAAGACGACAGGCGTCATCGCGATGATCATAACGCCCATCAGCCAGAAGCAATCGCTATAGGTCATAACGAGCGCGTTGCGTTCGATGAGGCTCGACAGCTGCGATATTGCGCGAAGCTTCGCCGTGGCCGCATCGATGCCTTGGCTGACCCCGCTCACTGCAAGGCGCGCCTGTCCGGCGATCGAATTTGCCGTGAGCGCCTCGCGTATGGTGTCCGAATGGGCAGCGCTGCGCTGGTCGATGACGACGCCGCTCAAGGCAAGACCCATCGAGCCCCCGAGATTGCGGGCCATGCTGTAGATACCCGCGCCGTCGGCCGCATTTTCGCGTCCGATAGCGGCCATGGAGACCTGGTTGAGCGGCATCGCAGCCAGGATCTGTCCCACGCCCCGCAGCAATTGCGAGATGGTGAAATCACCTCCGGCGCTATCCGGACTAAGCCCGATGTCGACGAAGCAGCTTGCCGCGAAGAAGACCAGGCCGAGCGCGACCATGATCCGCGCGTCGAAACGGCCGATGACACGGGGAAGGATCGGAACGAGCAACAGCACTGGAACTGCGGACAAAGCCATGATGCCGCCCGCCTGTCTTGGATTGTATCCTGCGATCGTGCTCAGGAACTGCGGAAGGATGAAGGTCGCGCCGTAGGTGGCTGCCCCCACGGCGAGGGCGATCAGCGTAGCGCTGGCGAAGGCACCGTTCCGGAGCAGCGAGAGCTTGATGACCGGGTCGACACTGGTCTTCTGGGTCACGAACAGCACGACGAACCCGAGGAGCGAGGCGAGGCTCAGCTGCACGATCATCGGAGACTCGAACCAGGCCTCGCGTTGCCCCTCTTCGAACACGACCGTCAGGCAGCTGAACGCCAACGTCATGCCCGCGATTCCCCACCAATCCGCCTTGGCCAACAGCCCAAGGTTTGGACTTTGGCGCGGCAGGCCGACAAGCAGCAGAACAGCGAGCGCGATGCCGACAGGCAAATTGAGGAAGAAGCACCATCTCCAGGTGATCTCTTCGGCGAGATATCCTCCGAGCACCGGTCCGAGGATCGGCCCGATGAGCACGATGACGCCGAAGATGCTCATTCCGACAGGCATCTGGTGGGGCGGCAGCCGGGTTCTGACGATGACCTGCGCGGTCGGTATCAAGGCGCCGCCGAAAAATCCTTGCCCGACGCGCCCGATGATCATCGCGAGCAGGCTGTCGGACAGGCCGCAGAACATGGAGAATAGAACGAATGCCGTGGTCGTCACCAGAAGCAATGTTCGCAGCCCCAACAGACGCGTGAACCATGCCGTCAGGGGGATCATGATGACCTCGGCAACGAGGTATCCCGTGCCTATCCAGGTCCCCTCTGTGCCGCTGGCTCCGATGGCTCCCTGGATTTGCGGCAGCGCGGTGTTGGTGATCGAGATGTCGAGCGTCGCCATCAGCGCGCCGATCGCGCCGGCGACGACGGCGACCCAGTCGGTGAGGCTCGCGGCATCCGGCTGAGGCGCAGCCGCCTGGACCGATATCGATTGCGCGCTCATTGCACCGACGCCACCTTGTCGAAGGTCGAAACCTTGGTGTTGACCGAGACTTCAATGGAGAGGCCGGGCAGCAGCGGCGGCATCTTCTGTCCCGTCTCCAGCTTGATGCGGACCGGAACACGCTGGACGATCTTTGTGAAGTTGCCCGTCGCGTTCTCCGGAGGCAGCAGGGCGAATTGCGCGCCTGTTCCCGGCGCGAAGCTGTCGACGACACCTGTGACCTTGAAATTGGGATAGGCGTCGATCGTGATCGTGGCGGGTTGCCCTGCTCGCATGTCCCCGATCTGCGTTTCTTTGAAGTTGGCCACAAGGTAGATGTCGTCGGTTGGAACGACCGTCATCAGCTGCGTGCCCGGCTGGACGAACTGTCCGACCTGGACCGTGCGATCGCCGATCCTGCCGGAGATCGCACTACGAAGCACCGTGTCGTCGAGATCAATTTCTGCCTTGCCGAGGCTCTCTTGGGCGGCAACCAGTTGCGCATGGGCCTGTTCGACCTGCGCCTTCAGGGCGGTCGTCTGCTGCCGGGCCGCAGCAAGGACAGCCTGCTTCAGACGAACAACGGATTTCGCCTGTTCGAGCGCGCTCCTCGCCTGCTCGCCCTTGTGCTGGCTCTCGATGCCGCGGGCGGCGAGGGGCGACGTCCGGTCGAAGTCCTTCTGGGCGAGTTCGGCATTCTCGGTCGCGTTTTCGAGGTCGGCCGCAGCCTGTGCAATCACAGAGTCCTGCTGCTTGATGTCGGCCTCGCTCTTGGCGACGTCCGCCTGGCGGGCGTTGACGGTGGCCTTGGCCTCGCGGACCGCCATTTCGTAGCGGCGGGGATCGATCTTGACGAGCGGCTGGCCCGCCGTGACCGTCTGGTTATCGGAGACATATACCTCCGCGATCTGCCCGGAAAGCACGGGGGCCATCGAG
The DNA here is from genome assembly GCF_014851595.1 of Rhizobium sp. RHZ01. Taxonomy (NCBI): domain Bacteria; kingdom Pseudomonadati; phylum Pseudomonadota; class Alphaproteobacteria; order Hyphomicrobiales; family Rhizobiaceae; genus Rhizobium; species Rhizobium sp. RHZ01. Next base: position 59,752 of record NZ_JACUZZ010000005.1, on the reverse strand, counting down.
ACCTGATCGGCGCGAAGATAAGCATTGTCGGTGCTCTCGATAAAGCGTCCGTTCTTATGCCAGTCGTAGCCATAATAACCGCCGCCGATGGCGACAATGGCTCCAATGGTGGCCAGCGCATATCGCGCGCGGCTGCGCTTCGTTTGTATTTTTGCTTCCGGCAAGGAAGCGGTTTTTGGGGAGACAATAGCGTCCATGGTCAAGTCGCTTGGTGTTCGTTGAATTGCGTGAATTATTACACGCGTAAGAATTCTGTCAACTGGAAGAATTTTTACAGATGGAATAAATTTTATCGTCATGGTATTGTCCGCTGGACAAGGAGTGATTGATGACGAGTTTGAGACGACGCAATGCCGAGAGCGGCTACCCAAGGGGTGACGAAACCAAGGCGAGGATCATCAAGACGGCAATCTCGTTGTTCGGTGAGAACGGATTTGCTGGCGTTTCCGCCCGGGAGATCGCCAGCGCGGCAGGAGTGCCGGCACCGTCCTTGCAGTATTATTTTGAGAACAAGGAAGGTCTTTACGAGGCCTGCATCGCGGACATTCATGCCTCCGCTTGGGAAGCTATCGGACCTGTCACGTGTGAGGTCGAGGAACTCCTCACGGCCAAAGCGGACGCGGACAAGGTCATCGACGGTTATTGCAGAATTCTGGAGGCTCTCGCGGATTTTCTGTTCGCGATGCCGGATGCGGCCAGCCGCGCGTTGTTCGTGGCCCAGCATCGTTCGCCGTCAAATTCGCCGACCAGTAAATCGAGCGGCAAAAGTGCCACGGGCAGGCGAATTCAGGAGTGTTGCGCTGCCATCGTCGCTCGCGTCTCCAGAAATCGTCTAACCGACGAGGAGATAGGCATGGTGTGTACCACGATCAACGGGCAGCTGATTATCGTCCATCTTGCTCGGGAGCATGTGGAAGACATGATGGGCTGGCAGGAGATCACACCCGAGAGGATCGAGGCCCTGAAATCGGTCGTGAGAAAACACACAACCGTCATCCTGAATTCCTATCGATCATGACGTCTTGAGGGAACCTGGGCACGGACACGGCGGGGCAAGCGTACACGCCAATCTTCCGTTTGCTCGTCCCCGTTCTGGGTCACCAGAATAAGCCCCTTCGACCTCAAGCAGTGCTCTGAGTTCACGGCGCAACATCGGACCCGTCGCTCCCTTGAGGCGAGGAAGGGGAGAGCCACCAATAATTGGCTGCCAACAGGGCTACAAATGCCAGAACGCTTAAGACAATGTCGATGACGTTCAAGTCAGGCTTGAGCATTTTGCGGGCCACGACAAACGCGAGCAGCTCCAGTATCGCCCTGAGGTCGTGAGTGACGAGCGTGCGGACGAGTTCTATGGCGATCACCAGCAACAACACCCGATAGATCAACTCATAGAATGTGTCCGTCTGCCCCCAACTCATCGCTAAAAGAGTCTGCGCGCTGCTCAGGCCAAAAACGGCGACCCCGCCAAGGATCACCAGCGCCAGGATGCGCTCTAGCCAGGTCGCTATCGTCTTGAAGCTGTTCGATATGCGATCGTTCGCGTCCATCGTTGAAGCATCCTCTTGTCGGTGCAGCAGTCGCGAGACCTGGAAGCCCGTCACGATCAGCGTCACGGCGGCCGCCTCCGACCAGGTGCCAATGCCGGTTTCCGGATCGGGCGTAATATTGCTGGAATAGATGGTGCCGAATGGGGTCGGCAGGGCGAAACTGCCAGCGAAGGAACGGCCGCTCGGTTGCGTATGACAGGCTGTACAGTTGCCGACCGCGGCCAGCATCGCGCCCTTGTGGATTAGCGCCTGATCGAAGGATGTGCGATCCGGCGGCCTGATCGGCGCTATCGCGGATTTCCAGGCAATTGCAAAGAAACCCGCACAGGCAACGATCACAACACCCAGCAGGCCGAATAGGAAATGTTTCAATCTCACTTAATGCTCCTCGGCTCCCCTGATGGCAGAAAGCGCAGCCACAGGAAAAAGCCCATCTTCAGGATAAGATGATGAAAACATTCATGATATTGTATCTTTCAGGGGATATATGTCGCGCTTGACATCCGTCAATTCACGCGTGTGTGACCGCTCAGATACGTGAAACTGCGTGAAATCGCGTGGTGGTGAGTATTATCCTGAAAACATCTGAGCGCCGGCTCGGGTATGCTCTCCAATTCCATGCAAGCCGAAGTACAATTCGCTCCTTCGTGGAGCTTCCCTAATTGATTTTCGCGGTTGTCCGCGACCTCACGGCACAACAGTCAAATAACCGGGCCGCCGTCGCCAGCCTCGCCTTCTTCATTCGACTAACCGGAAGCTGATCCATGGAACTCCGTGGCAGATCACCGGTATAGAGCTGCGACGATGGCGTTAGGCCGGTTGCTGAAATGGATGTACGCAGAAGAAGAGCTGTTCTGCTGGAGCGTTACAAGCGCTGGTTCGCCGCTTTGACGAACGCGTCAAATATTCGAGAGCCAGGGTGGTCTGCGGGATCAAACAATTCCGGATGCCACTGTACCCCCATCGCGAAAGAAAGCGAGGGTACCTCAATCGCTTCGACAACGCCGTCCAAGCCACGGGCAGTAGCAACGACACTGTCGGACAGCTCTACGATTGCTTCCCTGTGGAAGGTGTTTACGCTGAATGTCTCGGCAGCAAAGATATCAGCCATTCTTGTGCCGGCTTGGATGGTTACCTCATGGAGCGGATTGCCGCGGTCATGATTGATCGCACCCGACCAGGAGGAGTGCACATCCGAAACCATGCGACAACCATGTAGGCACCCGAGCATCTGCATCCCGTTGCAAACGCCGAGCACTGGTTTATCGCGGGCAAGGAACCCCTTCATCAGCGCTATCTCGACTGCGAGACGATCAGAGATCGGGTAGCGAGACTGATCGCCGTCGACGTACCACTGTTTCGGAAAGTTGATGCGCCCTCCGACACTTAAAAACCCATCGAATTCATCAACCACTTGGTCTACGAGGTCTGGCACGTAGGGAATGCCGTATGGAAATCCCCCTGCACGATCAATGGCTGCAAAGTAGCGTTTCGAAATATCATACCGGTCACCACCAGCACTGGTGTTTTCGTCCATGATGACGGCGATCGTGGGTCTGCGCTTCATTGGGTTGCTACCTTGATCCATCCGGGAATCGCGCGGGATTTCTATCAAGTCGTATCAGGGCGTGCCATGCCAGTCACCCTTTCGACGGACGCTCGACGTGGCTTCGTCATATTGCGTTTTTGAATCTCGATTCCGGTAGCGCGGATCGCGCCAGGCATCCCAGGTGCCGACGACAGAAAGGCAATTATCGAGGTGCAAGTCTTGCGAACTCTGCACCAAGAGATCACGCAAAGGGTTCGGTCGGGCCCTTCGCCGGCTTCGTGAACCACTCAGCTCCGGTCTCGGTCATGTGGATGTGGTCTTCGAGCCGGATGCCGAAGCGACCGGGGAAGACGATCATCGGTTCGTTGGAGAAGCACATGCCGGATTCCAGCCGGGTGGCGTTGCCGCGAACGATATAGGGCTCTTCGTGGATTTCCATCCCGAGACCATGTCCGGCGCGATGCGGCAGGCCGGGTAGGGCGTAATCCGGACCGAGGCCATGTTCGGCCAGTACACGGCGGGCGGCATCGTCGAGACTGCCGCAAGAAGCGCCAAGCCGGGCGGCCTCGAACACCGCCTGCTGGGCCTCGCGCTCGATTGCCCAGGCGGCAGCGAATTCCGTCGTTGGCTCCTCCAGCACGTAGGTTCGGGTGAGATCCGAATGATAGCCGTCGAGCCGGCAACCCGTATCGACGAGAACAACGTCGCCCGGTGCATAGATCTGGTCACCATCGGCGCCGTGAGGAAGCGACGTCGCTAGTCCGAAGGAAACGATGCAGAAGCTTGATCCGCCCTCGGCGCCCAGTGCGCGGTGCTGTTCGTCGATATGACGCACGACTTCCGAAGACCTGACGCCCGGCTTGATGAAGGAATGCGCGCGGCGATGCACCTCCAGCGTCAGGCCCATGGCATGCTGGATAAGAGCGATTTCGGTCTGGGACTTCCTGAGCCGCAGGTCGCGGATCAGTCGTCCGCCGTCGACGAGCCGGTCGGCGCCAAAGGCGCCGGCAAGCAGGTGGTAGATGAACAGCGGCAGGGCATCGTCGAGCGCTAGTCTGGCATTTGCCGGCAGCAGCGAGGCGATCAGCGCCGCGGTCGCTTCATCTTCCTGCCAAATGACGATTTCACCCGGCAGACGCGGCAGGCTCTCGACCCTGCTCTTTTCGAAGCCCGGCGCGATGTAGCGGACACCCTTTGGCGTCACCAATGCGCCAAGCAATCGTTCGCTCGGGTGCCAGTCGAGGCCCGTGAAATAGCGGAGGCTCTCCGTCGAGCCGAGCAGGCAGCCGTCAAGAGCTTTATCTTCGAGTGCGGCCTGCAGGCGCGCGAGGCGCTGGCGCCGTTCGTCATCGGTGATCTTCGCAACGGGATGGGACCAGGACATATCGGAGTTTCCTTGTTCGCGGAGCCGGATGGTGAGCCGCCTATACGATCATGTCGTCAGATTGTCGACAGTGATCCACCCGATTCATTCTCGATGCGAAGCTGCAGTTCGGTGGTCAAGTGGCACCCTGCGGCCGCGGGTTCAATGCGTGCTGTCGCTGTCCGCTGTTCACCGACGTCCATACAAAAAAGGCCCTGCCGTGACGGCAAGGCCTTTGACGGCAAGGCCTTATTTTGTCTAGAGCATACGATCCCCACTGCGGATCGAGGAATGCCTCATTGGCCAGCCGCGGCCCTTTGCTCGCGTTTCGGCAATTTCCAGCCTGGCCGTACAAAGTGGCAGGTATAGCCATTCGGGATGCGTTCCAGATAGTCCTGGTGCTCGGGTTCCGCTTCCCAGAAATCGCTGACCGGAACAACCTCGGTAACGACCTTTCCGGGCCATAGACCCGAGGCGTCTACGTCGGCGATCGTGTCCTCGGCGGTCGCACGCTGTTCGTCGTTGGCGTAGAAGATCGCCGACCGGTAGCTGGCGCCGAGATCATTGCCCTGCCGATTCACCGTTGTCGGGTCATGGATCTGGAAGAAGAACTCGAGGATGTCGCGGTAGCTGGTCTTGGCGGGATCGAACAGGATCTCGATCGCCTCGGCATGATTGCCGTGATTGCGATAGGTCGCATTGGCGACCTCGCCACCGGTGTAGCCCACGCGAGTGGATACGACGCCGGGGAACCGCCTGATGAGGTCCTGCATGCCCCAAAAGCAGCCGCCCGCCAGTACTGCACGATCTACGGTCATTGGAAACGTCCTTTCCAGTCAAACAATGGGCGGTAAACATCGGCACCCATTTCTTGCGACATTAAATGGGGACTGGCGTGGCATTTTGCCAGACTGCGTATCGCCGCCGCCGTTTCAGGATTGGCGGTTGAAAACTACCGCTTCATATCCGGACAGACATATGGAGCCTTTGCAGCAGCATAGGTCCGCTCGACGATATCCTTGCCGGCAGTGATTTGAAGGGTGAGGCCATCGGCTGAAACGGCCTTGATCCTGGCGTGTATGATGGCGCCGTCCTCATCCCATGAAATCTCCTTGGAAGACGCCTGTTTCCAAGTCCTGAGAGCATAGGTTTCCCAGCAGGAGTCGATCAGCAATTTGCCTTTCGGCAGGAAGATCATCATCGGGCCTGGCAGGTCGGACTGGGCTTTGGTCTCGATCCACGGCGTGCCAATCAGCGAAGACGTGGCGGCTTTCTCGGCAGCGAGGGTCGGTGTCGCGAGTGCCACCGCGGCAATACTGATTGCGGCAACTGAGGCTTTCTTCAAAGTCTTTCTCCATAAGCGGGAATCATCCCGCCGAGCATCAGTCACGGTTGGGCGACAATGTGGCCGGAGCGCAAGGGAATGTGTTTGGAGAGAGCCAGGCGGCAGCGCTAGACGAGCACCGCCTGGTCGACGCGGTCCTCGGTTCCGAAGAACTTCAGGTAACGCTGGACCTCTGCAGGGTCGCCGGTCGCTTTCTGCGGATTGTCCGACAGTTTTACGGCCGGCCGGCCGTTGGCGTCGCTGACCTTGCAGACGATGGAGATCGGGTTGAGCCCCGAGATCTCCGTCGGCGCGCAGCCCGCGAAGTCGTTCGTCAGGTTGGTGCCCCAGCCGAAGCTCATGCGCACCTTGCCTTCGAAATGCTTGTAGGTGTCGATGATCGCGTCGACATCGAGCCCGTCCGAGAAGATCAGCAGCTTCTGGCGCGGATCGCGGCCCATCTTCTTCCACCAGTCGATGATCTTCTCGCCGCCCTCGATCGGTGGGGCGCTATCCGGCCGGAAGCCCGTCCAATCGGCGACCCATTCGGGCGCGTCGCGCAGGAAGGCGGCCGTGCCGAACGCATCCGGCAGCACGATCAGCAGGTTGCCGCCATAAAGCTTGTTCCAGTCGCGCAGAACCTTGTAGGGGGCGTTGCGCAGCTCCGCATCGTTCTTGGCCAATGCGGCCGCCACCATCGGCAGCTCGTGGGCGTTCGTCCCGACGGCTTCGAGGTCGGAGTCCATGGCGAGCAGGACGTTGCTGGTGCCGGTGAACGCAGGACCAATGCCTTCCTTCAGAGCCTCGACGCACCAACGCTGCCACAGGAAGCTGTGGCGGCGGCGTGTGCCGAAATCCGAGATCCGCAGCCCCGGCAGTTCGCGCAGCCGCTCCACCTTCTCCCACATCCGTGCCTTGGCGCGGGCGTAGAGCACATCGAGCGTGAACGGTCCGAGCGCCTTCATCGCGGAGCGCGAGCGCAGCTCGTTGATGATGGCAAGTGCCGGAATTTCCCACATGGTCGTGTCCTTCCACGATCCGTGGAAGTCGAGCACATATTGACCATCACGTTTCGACAGCTCGTATTCGGGAAGCTGGAAATGAGAGAGCCAGGCCAGGAATTCAGGCTCGAAGATCTGCGCGCGCCCATAGAAACTGTTACCAGCGAGCCAGATCATCTCCTTCTTGGAGAGGCGGAGCGAACGCGCATGGTCGAGTTGCTCCCGCAGTTCGCCCTCGTCGATCTCTTCGGCCAGCAGCACGCGTTTGGTGCGGTTGATCACCGTGAACGTCGCGTCGACGTCTGGATAGAGCTTCCAGATCATCTGCAGCATGAGCAGCTTGTAGAAGTCTGTGTCGATCAGGCTGCGAACAATCGGATCGAGCTTCCAGGTGTGATTGTAAACGCGCCTTGCGATATCGGTCTTGGCCATGAACTCCGCCCATTCCCAAACCGGACACGTCGCGTCATAAGCCGACGCACGAAGACCGGCTCGTGCGTTTCTTATCGAAAAATCAGCCGGTAAAGTCCAGCGCAAACAGAAAAGCAACCTGCCGGCCGTCCGACAGGATGCTTCGTAGTGACCGCCTGACCCGCCCCGTTTCTATTGCGCGGGGGCATTCGGCGCAGCCGGTGCCGGGTTCGATGCCGGCGGCTGAGACGGTACCGGTGTTGGCTGCTGCGACTGAATCTGCTGTCCTGGCGGCTGCGGAGCAACCTCCACGGCTTCCTTCTTGCCCCAGATTTCGACCGGGATCCACACGATGAAGGCGAGCACCAGCGCGACGAGCAACACCATCAGGACACGGGTGCCCATGCGGCCTTGCTTCGCCTTGACCGGCGAAATCGTTTCCTCGGTATGAACCTTGCCATCCGCTTCTTCCCAGCGCGTTTCCGTCTGCTGAGCCATGCTTGTCTCCTTCCGATGTCGCGCGAGCCGTCATCGGCCTGGCATCTCATCTCGGAGAAAAACGAATGGAAAGCGGCATGGTTCCTGCCGTCAGTAACCGCTCTGCCTGTCGACGACGAATTGCAACGGCTCGCCGCCCTCGTAGCGGGCGATTTGGCGCTCGACATGCCGGAAGAGGGCGGTTTCATCGGATACGGCCGCGTCGTGCGGTGTGATGAACACGTTCTCCAGCCCCCAGAGCAGATCATCGGAGGGCAGGGGCTCGACGGCGAAGACGTCGATTGAGGCGCCGCCGAGCACGCCGCCTTCGACCGCGGCGACGATATCGGCCTGCACCTGGCTCCTTCCGCGCCCGGCATTGATGAACACTGGCTTGCCGAGCGCGCCGCCCTGCCGCAGCTTTGAAAACAACGCTGCATTGTAAAAGCCGGTCGTCTCGGGCGTTAGCGGCAGTAGCCCGACGAGAAAGTCCGTCTTGGACAGGAACTCATCGAGCTGATCGGCGCTGAACGTCTCGACGCCTTCGATCTCCTTGCGGCTGCGCGACCAGCCGATGACGTTGAAGCCCATGACTTTCAGCTTGTAGGCCGCGTCCTGGCCGAGCACGCCAAGGCCCATGATGCCGACGGTGATTTCGGCTGCCTCCGGCGGTACCAGCCTGCCCCAGATGCGCGCCCGCTGATCCTTGTCGTGCTGATGCTGCTGCCGGAGATGCATGAGGCACTGCATCACCACCCATTCGCTCATGCGAGTCGTCAGGCTGCGGTCGGAGAAGCGAACGATCGGCACATCGGGCAGGCCCGGCAGGTTCATGAAGCTGTCGACGCCGGCGCCACCCGAGAAGATGACCTTGAGATTGGGGGCGCGGTTGAAAAGGTCCGGGTCCGGCTTCCAGAGAAGCGCATAGTCGATGCCGGTCAGATCGCGATCCTTGTTGGCGGGATCGGCGAGATTGATGCTGCCGCGATCTGCAAAGGCCGTTTTCAGGATGCGGGCAACGGTATCGGGGTCGAACTTCAGATCGACAAGAATGGGCGGTTTTGCGGACATGATCGTCTTTACTGTTGGACGGCGGGTGTCGGCACCGCCTCGATGTTGAAGGCGGCAGCCATCAGGGCCTTGGTATAATCGTCCTTCGGCGCACCGAAGATATCGGCGGACGATCCCTGCTCGACCACCTTGCCGAATCGCATGACGATGACGTCGTTCGCCAGCGCCTTCACCACCTTCAGGTCGTGGCTGATGAAGAGATAAGCGAGATCGTGCTTCTTCTGCAGATCGCGCAGGAGGTCGACGACCTGCGCCTGGACGCTCATGTCGAGCGCCGATGTCGGCTCGTCCAGCATCACGAAGCGGGGTTTCAGCACCATGGCGCGGGCAATGGCGATGCGCTGGCGCTGCCCGCCGGAGAATTCGTGCGGATAGCGCCAACGGGTCAGCGGTTCGAGGCCGACTTCCTCCAGCGCCCAGCAGACCCGCTGGTCGCGCTCCTCGTAGGAGAGCGACCGCTCATGCACCTTCAGCCCCTCGGCGATGATGTCGCCGACCGACATGCGCGGGCTGAGCGAGCCGTAGGGATCCTGGAACACGACCTGCAATTGGTTGCGCAGCGGCCGCATCTCCGCAAATGAATAGCTGGCTATATCCTTGCCGACGAAGCTGATGCGGCCCTGCGACGAGATCAGCCGCGTCAGCGCGAGACCGAGGGTTGTCTTGCCGGAACCGGATTCGCCGACGACGCCGAGCGTTTGGCCCGCGCGCAGCTGCAGATCGATGCCGTCGACGGCCTTCACATGATCGACGACCTTGCGCATGAGCCCGGCCTTGATCGGGAACCAGACGCGGATATCCGATCCCTGCATCACGATGGGCTTCGAGGAGTCTGTACGCGGTGGCTCGCCACGCGGCTCGGACGCCAGGAGATGCCGGGTATAGTCGTGCTTCGGATTGCGGAAGACCTCTTCCACCGTGCCGGACTCGACGATCTTGCCCTTGGTCATCACGCAGACCCGGTCGGCGAACTTGCGCACGATGCCGAGGTCGTGGGTGATGAAGAGCATGGACATGCCATGCTGGCCCTTCAATTGCCGCAGCAGTTCAAGGATCTGCGCCTGCACGGTGACGTCGAGCGCGGTCGTCGGCTCGTCCGCGATCAAAAGCTCCGGCCGGTTGGCGAGTGCCATGGCGATCATCACGCGTTGCCGCTGGCCGCCGGAAAGTTCGTGTGGGTAAGCCTTCAGTCGTTTTTCCGGTTCGCGAATGCCGACCTGGTTGAGGAGTTCGAGAATCCGCTTGCGCGCGGCCTGTCCCTTCACACCCTGATGCAACTCGAGAATCTCGGCAATCTGCTTCTCGATCGTGTGCAGTGGGTTGAGCGAGGTCATCGGCTCCTGGAAGATCATCGTGATGTCATTGCCGCGCACTTCGCGCAACGCCTTGTCGGATGCCTTCAGGAGGTCCTTGCCCTTGAACAGGATTTCGCCGGAGGGATGGCTGGCCGCGGGGTAGGGGAGCAACCGCAGGATCGAATTGGCGGAGACGGATTTGCCCGAGCCGGACTCGCCGACCAGCGCCACGACCTCGCCCTTGCGGATCTCGAAGGAGACGTGATCGACAGCCAGCGACGTGTCGCCGCCCTGGTGGAATGCCACCGAGAGATCGCGAACGGACAGCAATGTTTCGGCAGCGTCACTCATTGAAACGTCTTCCTGGGATCGAATGCATCGCGAACCGCCTCGCCGATGAAGATCAACAGCGACAGCATGATCGACATGGTGAAGAACGCGGTCAGCCCGAGCCACGGCGCCTGCAGGTTGGCCTTGCCCTGTGCGATCATCTCGCCGAGCGACGGCGAGCCCGGCGGCATGCCGAAGCCGAGGAAGTCGAGCGAGGTCAGCGTCGTGATCGAGCCCGACAGGATGAACGGCAGGAAGGTCAGCGTCGCGACCATCGCGTTCGGCAGCAGGTGGTGCCACATGATCGTGCGGTTGCCGACGCCCAGCGCTCGCGCCGCCCTGACATACTCGAAATTGCGAGCCCGCAGGAACTCGGCGCGCACGACGCCGACGAAGCCAACCCAGGAGAAGAGCAGCATGATCCCGAGCAGCACGAAGAAGCCGGGAGGCAGGATCGCCGCGATGATCAGGAGAATGTAGAGCACGGGCATCGACGACCAGATCTCGATGAAGCGTTGCAGCAGCAGATCCGTCCAGCCGCCGAAATAGCCCTGGATGGCGCCGGCGGTGACGCCGATGACGGCCGAGCAGATGGTCAGCACCAGACCGAACAGCACGGAGATGCGGAAGCCGTAGATGACGCGGGCAAGCACGTCTCGTGCCTGATCGTCCGTGCCGAGCCAATTGAGATTGCCGAAATTGCAGCCGGGATCGGCCGCTCCCTGCGGATATCCGGAGCAGCGCTCTTCCTTGCTCATCAGCCAGAAGGGCGGAGTCGGCGCAGAATGCGGGATGTTCGAATTGACCGAACGATAGGAGTAGCGGATCGGCGGCCAGATCATCCAGCCATTGGCATTGATTTCGTCCGCGATGACGTCGGAGCGATAGTCCGTTTCGGCGAGGAACCCGCCGAACCTCTCTTCGGGATAGTTGACCAGGACGGGGAAGAGGATCTCGCCCTTGTAGGTGGCGACGATCGGCCGGTCGTTGGCGATGAACTCGGCAAACAGGCTGAGCACGAACAGCACAAGGAACAGCCACAAGGACCAGTAACCGCGCCGGTTGGCCTTGAAATTCTTCCAGCGGCGGATGTTGGTCGGCGACAGCAGGCCCTTGCGCGGCGGCTTGACCGGCGTTGCGGTCGTCGGATTGGCGGCGGTGTCCATCAGACCTCCCTCCGCTCGAAGTCGATGCGCGGATCGATCCATGTGTAGATCAGGTCGGAAATCAGGCTGACGAACAGGCCGAGCAGCGAGAAGATGTAGAGCGTCGCAAACACGATCGGATAGTCGCGGTTGACGACCGAGAGATAGCCGAGCCGCCCTAGGCCATCGAGCGAGAAGATGTTCTCGATCAGCAGCGAGCCGGTGAAGAAGGCGGAGATGAAGGCGCCGGGGAAGCCGGCGATGATGATCAGCATGGCGTTGCGGAAAACGTGGCCGTAGAGCACCTGCCGTTCGTTCAGCCCCTTCGCCCGGGCGGTCACCACATACTGCTTCTTGATCTCCTCGATGAAGGAGTTCTTGGTGAGCAGCGTCGTTGTCGCGAAGGCTGCCAGCGAAAGCGAAATCAGCGGCAGCGTCAGGTGCCAGAAATAGTCGAGTGGTTTCTGCCACCAGGCGAGCTGGTCGAAATTGTCGGAGACGAGGCCTCGCAGCGGGAACCAGTCATAGAAGGATCCGCCGGCAAAGAGCACGATCAGCAGGATACCGAACAGGAAGCTCGGAACCGCATAGCCGATGATGATGACGCCAGAGGTCCAGACGTCGAAGGTCGAGCCGTCCTTGACCGCCTTGCGGATGCCGAGCGGGATCGAGATGCCGTAGGAAAAGATCATGATCCAGACGCCGAGCGAAGCCGAGACCGGCAGCTTCTCCTTGATCAGGTTCAGCACGGAGGTGTTGCGGAAGAAGCTTTCGCCAAAGTCGAAGCGGATGTAGTTCCACATCATCTCGCCGAAGCGCGTCAGCGGCGGCTTGTCGAAGCCGAACTGCTTTTCGAGCTTGGCGATGAGCTCCGGATCGAGCCCCTGGGCGCCGCGGTATTTCGAGCCGCCTTCGTCAAGACCGCCGCCGCCGAGAAGGTCGCCGCCGCCTCCGGAAAGCCGCGAGTCCGCGCCCTGCGCATCGCCGGTCAGTTGCGCAATCACCTGCTCGACCGGACCGCCGGGTGCGAACTGGATGACAGTAAAGGAGATGGCCATGATGCCGATGATCGTCGGGATCATCAAAAGCAGGCGGCGAAAGATATAGGCGCCCATTAGTAAGGACCCTTCCGGGAAAGCTTGCGTCGAGCGCTGTCCAGTCTATCGCCGTTCAATCCGTGCGGTCTCCTCGTGGTGTGGGCAGGCACGTTACGCCTTGTCCTGATTCGCATGGTTCATTTGGAGCCCAGCCGTCAGGCCAATGCAAGCCTGCTCATTTTGCCGCGGCGGATGACCACCAAACATCGGGGAAGCCGGTCGCATAGGTCGGATATTCGGCCGGCCGCGTGACGGTGTTCCAATAGGCGATCGATTGCGTGCCGCGATAAAACAGCGGCACGACATAGTGCCCCGCTAGGAGCACGCGGTCGAGCGCCTTGATCGCCGCAACCTGCTCGTCGCGGTTGGGGGCGAAGATCACCATGCGGATCAGTGCGTCGATCGCCGGATCGGCAATGCCCGCATAGTTGCGGGAGCCCTGCTGGTTGGCCGATCCCGAGCCCCAATAGTCGGCCTGCTCGTTGCCGGGGTTCATCGTCTGCGCCCACACATTCCAGATCATGTCGTAGTCGAAGCTGCGCACCCGGTTGGTGTATTGCGAGGCATCCACGGTCCGGACGCGCGCATCGATGCCGATCTTCTTCAGATTGTTGGTATAAGGCACCGCCCAGCGTTCCAGCATCGGGCTCGACAGCAGGATCTCGAAGCTCATCGGCTTGCCGGTCTTGGTATTGACCAAGCGGTTGCCCTTGATCTCCCAGCCCGCTTCCTTGAACAGCCCGATCGCCTTGCGCAGGTTGTCGCGGCTCTTCTGCGGATCGCCGCCGACCGGATTGGTATAGGGCGTAGTGAAGACCGCGGGCGACAGCTTGTCCTTGAGGCCACCAAGGATCTCCAACTCGCGGCCCTCAGGCAGACCCGAGGAGGCAAGCTCGGTGTTCCAGAAATAGCTGTCGATGCGCTTGTAGGTGTTGAAGGCGACGGTGCGGTTCAGCTCCTCGAAGTCGAAGCCGTAATTCAGCGCCTCGCGAACCTTTTCGTCCTTGAAGATATCGCGACGGGTGTTCGGCACCAGAGCCTGCATGATGCCAGTGGCGCGCAGTGCGTTGGGGACGTCCTCCTTCGTCACGCGCCCGTCCTTGACGGCGGGGAAATCATAGCCGGTTGCCCAGCGTGCCGCCTGCGTCTCCTGCCAATAGTCACTGTTGCCGGCCCGGAAGGCCTCGAACTCCACGTCCCGATCGCCGAAATAGGTGTAGGTGATAGAGCCGAAATTGTTCTGGCCAACATTCACATTGAGGTCCTTGCCCCAGTAGTCGTCGCGCAACTCGTAGCGGATCGTCGCGCCCGGCGCGAAGGCAGCGATCTTGTAGGGGCCGGATCCCATCACCGGCTCGAGCGTCGTCCTGGAAATGTCGCGCGGCTTGCCGTCCGGTCCCGCGCCCTCCCACCAGTGCTTAGGCACCACGGTCAGCTGTCCCAGGATATTGGGAAGCTCCTTGTTGTTCTTCTCGTCGAAGGTGAAGGTCACGTCGCGTTCGCCCGTCTTCTCGGCCTTTACGACATGCTTGTAGTAGTTGGACAGGAGCGGATTGAGCTCCTTCGATTTGTCGAAACTGAAGACGACGTCATCAGGCGTCACCGGCTTTCCGTCGGCCCACTTGGCTTCCGTGCGCAGCCGGAAGGTCGCGCTCGACACGTCGTCGGGAAAGGAAAGCCCTTCCGCCAGCAGGCCGTAGGAGGCGAGCAGCTCGTCGTCGGCCGATTTCATCAGCGTTTCGAAAGGCAGCGTCAGACCGACTGCCGTTTCGCCCTTCGAAAGCAGCGGATTGAAGGTGTCGTAGGTGCCGGAGGCGGAAAGCCGCAAGTTACCGCCCTTCGGCGCATCCGGATTGACGTAGTCAAAATGCTTGAATCCTGGCTTGTATTTCAGCGCGCTGATGACGGAACTGCCGATCTGGAAATTTGGCTCCTGGGCAACGGCCTGCAAGGGCAGCGCCATTGCGCCGAGAAGAGAAAACACCACACCAAATTTCGACCACGTAAGCGCCATTCGCCAACCCCGATTGTTTTTCTGCTTTCGCCGACAATAGGCGAAAAACAGGCGAAAAACAGGTGAGCCAACAGTTTTTGTCCGGCTCGCGGGATCGTGACCAAGGCTGCGGCCCGTCAGGTCGTTGCTTCCTCCAGTCGTTTCCTCAGCATTCCACGCAGTTCCGCCGTCATGCGTGGGTCACCTCCGAGATCCGGATCGTGCGCTGCGGTCACGATGATCCGAAGGAGTTCAAGCACCAGTGCCGCAAGCAACTCCACGTCGTCGCCAATCGACGGCGCGGCCTTGCGCAGCAGCGCGGTGATATTGCCGCGCAGTTCCGCCCGCGATTGCACCTTGCGTTCCTTGGGAATGTCCCGGCGCGCCGCCAGCACAGGGAACTCGCGATGCTCCTCGAGAAAGGCGCCAAGCCGGGCAAATATCGCGTCGCCGATTTCCGCCGCACGCTTGCCGTCCACGGTCGCCTGCAGATCCACCAGCGCCGCGTTTAGCTGCCGCAGCCGTTCGAGATGGAGCGCTTCCGCCAGGAGCACCTTGGTCGGGAAGAACTGGTAGAGCGAGCCGATCGAGGACTTCGCCTCGGCAGCGATCTCGGTCATCGTCGCGGCTTCGTAGCCTTTGTCGAGAAACACCCTGGCTGCCGCCTCGGTCAGAACGGCAACGCGCTCCCGCCCGCGCTTCTGCTTCGGCGAACGTTTCGTCGGGTCCAGGCTTGATTTTTGTGAGGGCATCCTCATACTTTCAATTGTGAGGATATCCTCATATTTATTTTGGAGCCTTCCATGTCCCTCTACGATCCCAAGACCACGGCCCTGATTTCCATCGATCTGCAGGGCTTTATCATTGCCAGGCCTGTCGCGCCCCACTCCGCCCAGCAGGTAATCGAAAATACCGCCACGATCGCCAAGTCGCTGAAATCCGCCGGCGGCACCACGATTTTCGTGACTGTCGGATTTTCCGCAGACTATGCCGATGCTGTCAACCAGCCGACTGACGAGCCGATTGTCTTCCCAAAGGGTGGACTGCCGGCCGAAGCCCTGCGCGAGCCGCCTGAGATCGCGGCGCTCACGCCCGATGTGCGCATCACCAAGCATCAATGGAGCGCCTACTACGGGACTGAAATCGACCTGCAACTGCGCCGCCGCGGCATCAAGACCGTGATTCTCACCGGCATCGCCACCAATTTCGGTGTCGAAGCCACCATTCGCGATGCCTTCGCGCACAATTATGCGGTCATCGCCGTCGAGGATGCGATGACGACGTTCTCGGCCGAGATGCATGCCTTTGCCTGCGAGCGCATCTTCCCGCGCCTTGCCCGGGTGCGTAAAACCGCCGACATTCTTGCTAACGCCTGAGCCTCACAATGCTGCCTGACTGGGCATGGGCGAAAACATCGATTCACCAAAATTGCTTTTCACGGTAGATTCGATCGCAAATCACTCGGCCGCGGCCCGCAGACGCTCAGGACATGGCATGGCTCTCCATACCACCAGGACTTTCCAGACTTTTTTGAAATTGGCATTCGCCGGCGTGCTCGGCGCAAGCCTTGTTGCCGGCGAAGCCGGCGCCGAACAGAAGCAACCGAGTCCCGGGAGCGCCAAGGCGATTTTCGGTTCCGTCTCCCTGCCGAACCAGGGTGCGGCGCAGCCTTTCGGCTTCTATGCGAAAGGCTGCATGTCCGGCGCTGTCGCGCTGCCGGTCGATGGGCCGACCTGGCAGACCATGCGGCTTTCGCGCAATCGCCGCTGGGGCAATCCGGCGATGATCTCGCTCCTGGAGCGGCTGTCTCGTGATGCGGCACAGTATGATGGATGGCCGGGCCTGCTCGTCGGCGACATCTCGCAGCCGCGCGGCGGGCCGATGTTCAACGGCCATGCTTCGCACCAGATCGGACTTGATGCAGATGTCTGGCTGACGCCAATGCCCGCTCATCCCCTGAGCATCGAGGAACGTGAAACGCTGCCTTTCACGACGATGTTGCAGAAGAATGCGTTTCTGACGATAAATCCCAATGTCTGGACCGAATCGCGCGCCCGCCTGTTGATGCGCGCGGCGAGCTATCCGCAGGTCGAGCGGATCTTCGTCAATCCGGCCATCAAGAAGAAGATGTGCGACACCTGGACGGGCGACCGCACCAATCTCGGCAAGCTGCGGCCGATCTACGGTCACGATTCGCACTTCCACATCCGCATCAAGTGCCCGCCGGGCACAACCTCTTGCAAGCCGCAAGCGCCGGTGCCCGCCGATGATGGATGCGGCAAGCCGCTCGCATGGTGGTTCACGAAGGAACCATGGGCGCCGCCGAAGCCGCCAAAGCCCGGCACGAAGCCCGTCAAGCCGCGCGAAGTCATGGTCTCCGATCTTCCGAACGCCTGCTCGTCGGTTCTCGCAGCGCCATCCGTCGACTCCATTCAGGCCGCGACGTTTGGTCCCGGCGCTCCGGCGATCGCGCCGATGGCGGTGATGCCTGCAGCGGCATCCGACGATGCACTGCCTGACATCGGCCCGGTGCCGGACGACAAGCCGTCCGGTGAGTAGGCGTTGCCATGGGGGCGACGGTCTTTCAAAAGACGGACGCTTCGTATAGAAGCAGCCAAATCGATTGAATTTTCAGGCGGAGGTCCTTTTCATGGCCGGCGGCAAGTGCCTTGCATTGATTGCGCATGACCAGAAGAAGGACGACATGGCGGAGTTCGCACGCCGCCACCGCGAGACATTCGCGAACTGGAAGATCGTCGCCACCGGCACGACCGGCGGCCGCGTGTTGGAGTCTGCTCCAGACCTCGACGTGACACGCTTGAAGAGCGGCCCGCTCGGCGGCGACCAGCAGATCGGTGCCCTGATTGCCACAGGCGAAGTCGACGTGTTGATCTTTTTTGTCGATCCTCTGACGCCGATGCCGCATGATGTCGATGTCAAGGCTTTGATGCGGCTTGCAATCGTCTACGATATCCCGATGGCGCTGAACGAAGCGACCGCCGACAAGCTTATTGCCACCCTTCACGCGTAACCGGCGCTTGAATAGCGCGCACGCACGGAACCTGCCATGCCCCAGCTCGATACCCGCGACACCGCCATGCCCTTCCCGATCCTGATCGGCGATATCGGCGGCACCAATGCCCGTTTTGCGATCATCCCCGACGCCACGGCAGAGCAGATCCATTTTCCGAATGTCCGCACCGCCGATTTCGAGACGATCGACGATGCGATCCGAAGCTGCATTCTCGAAAAGAGCAGCCTGCGGCCGCGCTCGGCGATTCTCGCCGTCGCCGGACCGATCAGCGCGGACGAGATCCCGCTGACTAACTGCGACTGGGTTGTCCGCCCGCGCAGGATGATCGCTGGACTCGGCATCGAGGACGTGCTCGTTGTCAACGACTTTGAGGCGCAGGCCCTGGCAATTGCCAACCTCTCGGACGAGAACCGCGAGCGCCTTGGCGATGCGTCGGGCAAAATGGTCGCATCCCGTGTCGTCCTCGGCCCCGGTACCGGCCTCGGCGTCGGCGGCCTCGTCCATGCACGCGGCTCATGGATTCCGGTGCCGGGCGAGGGTGGTCACGTCGATCTCGGGCCACGCACCACGCGAGACCTGCAGATCTTCCCGCATGTGGAAACGATTGAGGGCCGTGTCTCGGCAGAGCAGATCCTTTGCGGCCGTGGTATCGTCAATCTCTACCTGGCGATCTGCACGGCGGATGGCATCGAGCCCGTTTACGCCGACCCTGCTGACATCACCTCGCACGCGCTCGCCGGCTCCGACCCGGTTGCCGTCGAGACGATCAGCCTGTTCTCGACCTATCTCGGCCGTGTCGCCGGCGACATGGCGATGATCTTCATGGCCCGCGGCGGCGTCTTCCTTTCCGGCGGTATCTCGCAGAAGATCCTGCCGGCGCTGAAGAAGCCGGAATTCCGTGCCGCGTTCGAGGACAAGGCGCCGCATTCCGAGCTGCTTTCGACGATCCCGACCTATGTCGTCACCCACCCGCTTGCGGCTGTCGCAGGGCTCTCGTCCTATGCCCGCAACCCCGAGAGCTTCGGCGTCTCGACCGATGGCCGCCGCTGGCGGGCGTAACACTCTGGTCAAAAGGCTGCCAACTCTTTATAGACCCGCGCGAGCGCACGCAGTCATGAGGACATGCGTGTCCTGACACACAGGAAGACTGATTTTTGCAAGCACCGGACACCAAGCAGACGCCCGTAAACAGCGACAGCATCACCGGCATCTTGAAGCGCATCATCGCAGAGAACGGCCGGGATCATCTCTGGGGCTATGTTTTCGCGATCAGCTGCCTCGTCATCGTTGCCTTGTCGACGGCGTACACCGCCTGGATCATGAAGTCTGTCATCAACGAGGCGTTCGAACACCGACGTGCCGACATCGTCTGGGTGATCTGTTTCACCATCTTCGTAGCCTTCGTGTTGCGCGGCTTTGCAAGCTACGGTCAGGCGGTGGTGCTGTCGAAGATCGGCAACAACATCGTGGCGCGGTACCAGCAGCGTGCCTATGCGCACCTGATGAAGCTGTCGCTCGGATACTTCAACCAGACACGGTCGGCTCACGTCGTTGCACAGCTCAATCAGAATATCGGCGGCATCCGTGATGTGATGAACCTGACGATCACGTCGACGGTGCGCGATCTCCTGACGTTCGTCTCCCTGCTCGCCGTTATGATCATTCAGGATCCGCTGCTCAGCCTGGCGGTGTTTGTTCTGGCGCCGCCTCTTCTTTATGCACTGCGATACGTGTCGAAGCGGCTTCGCGTGGCAACCAAGGAGGCGATCAACGTCAACAGCCACGTCGCCGGTGCGATGCAGGAAACCATCCAGGGTATCGCCATCGTCAAGGCCTTCACCATGGAGCGCCAGCTCGAGCAGAAGGTCGACAAGCTTGTCCAAAGCGCGGAATGGCGCGCCAACCGCATCGCCCGCCTGTCCGAACGCACGGCGCCACTTACCGAAAGCTTCGCCGGCCTGGCTGTGGCGAGCGTCCTTGCCTATGCCGCTTACGGGACGATCTATAACAACATTCCGCCGGGCGCCTTCTTCTCCTTCGTAACGGCATTGCTGCTCGCCTATGATCCGGCGCGCCGCCTCGCACGTCTTCAGGTGCAGATGGAGCGTGCCGTCGTCAACGCCCGCATGATCTATGAATTCCTCGATACGGTGCCGCATCAGCGCGATGTGCCCGGCGCAAAGCCGCTCGTCGTGACGGAAGCCAAGATAGAGTTCCGCAACGTCTCCTTCGCCTATGGCGACGATGAAGTTCTTCGCGATGTCAGCCTTGTTGCCGATGGCGGAAAGACGACGGCGCTCGTCGGGCCGTCGGGCGCCGGCAAATCGACGATCATCACGCTCATTCCGCGCTTCTACGATCCGAAGGCAGGCCAGATCCTGATCGATGGTCAGGACATTGCGCATGTGACGAAGCGGTCGCTGCGCGAGCAGTTGGCCTATGTCTCCCAGCAGCCCTATCTCTTTGAAGGTTCGATCCGCGACAACATCCGCTACGGCCGCCCGGAGGCGACGGATGAGGATGTTGAGCGCGCCGCGCGCCTTGCCTATGCGCACGAGTTCATCCTGGCGCAGCCGCAAGGCTACGACACGCCTGTCGGCGAGAACGGCGTGACGCTTTCCGGCGGCCAGCGCCAACGGCTTTCGATCGCCCGCGCCCTTGTCCGCAACGCGCCGATCCTGCTCCTGGATGAGGCGACATCGGCACTGGACACGGAGTCGGAAGCCGCGGTGCAGAAGGCACTCGATGGCGCCATGGTCGGACGCACGGTGGTTGTCATTGCCCACCGCCTGTCCACCGTTGTCCGCGCCGACAAGATCGTCGTCATGCAACAGGGCCGCGTCATCGAAGAAGGCAATCACGATAGCCTTGCGCAGCGTAGCGACGGTCTTTACGCTCGCCTCAACAATCTTCAGAGGCCAGCCGCCTCGGATGCCCGCTGATAGGATGATCGACTGACATGACCGATGCTGCGATGAAACTGGTTGTAGTTGGCGCGGCAGGGCGCATGGGGCAGACGCTGATCCGTCTCATCCACGCCATCGATGGCGTGACGCTGCATGCCGCGGTCGAACGTCCGGGCTCTCCCTTCGTCGGCAAGGATGCTGGCGAAATTGCCGGTCTCGGCGCGAATGGCGTTATCATCGGCGATGATCCGCTGGCGGCCTTTCTGCATGCCGAAGGCGTCCTCGATTTCACGTCGCCCGCCGGCACCGTGGAGTTCGCGGCGCTGGCTGCGCAGGCGCGCATTGTCCATGTCATCGGCACGACCGGCTGCTCTGCTGATGACGATGCGAAGATCGCGGCTGCGGCGCGTCACGCCCGTGTCGTCAAATCAGGCAATATGGGGCTCGGCGTGAACCTGCTCAGCGTTCTTGTCGAGCAGGCCGCTCGTGCGCTGGATCCCGCAGACTGGGATATCGAAGTGCTTGAAATGCACCACAAGCGCAAGGTCGATGCCCCTTCGGGCACGGCGCTGCTCTTGGGTGATGCGGCTGCCAAGGGTAGGGGCGTCGATCTCGCCTCGCATTCGGTGCGGGTGCGCGACGGCCACACCGGTCCGCGCGAGCAGGGCACAATCGGGTTTGCCACGCTGCGCGGCGGCTCGGTTGTCGGCGAGCATTCGGTGATCTTTGCCGGAGAAGGCGAAACGGTGACGATGTCGCACAGCGCCACCGATCGCTCGATCTTCGGCCGCGGTGCCGTCAAGGCAGCGCTCTGGGCGCGCGACAAGAAGCCCGGTCTCTATTCCATGCTCGACGTGCTCGGGCTTTCTTCAAAGTAATCTATTTCGGAGGCATTTTTCATGAGCGGCACTCTCGTCCTCGTTCGCCACGGCCAGAGCGACTGGAACCTCAAGAACCTTTTCACCGGCTGGAAGGACCCTGAACTGACCGAGCTCGGCATTCAGGAAGCCAACACCGGCGGCAAGGCGCTCGCCGATTACGGCATCAAGTTCGACGTCGCCTTCACCTCGGACCTGAAGCGCGCCCAGGACACCCTGAAGATCATTCTCGACAACGTCGGTCAGCCGGACCTCAAGACCTTCAAGGATCAGGCGCTGAACGAGCGCGATTACGGCGATCTTTCCGGCCTCAACAAGGATGACGCCCGCGCCAAGTGGGGCGAGGAGCAGGTCCACATCTGGCGTCGCTCCTACGACGTACCGCCTCCGGGCGGCGAAAGCCTGCGCGACACCGGTGCCCGCGTCTGGCCTTACTACCTGACGGAAATCCTGCCCAGGGTCCTGCGCGGCGAAAAGGTGCTGGTCGCTGCCCATGGCAACTCGCTGCGTTCGCTTGTCATGGTGCTCGACCGCCTGACCAAGGAACAGATCCTCGCGCTCAACCTCGCGACGGGCGTTCCCATGGTCTACAAGCTCAACGCCGACTCGACCGTCGCTTCCAAGGAAGTGCTCGGCGATATGTCCGGCGCGCATTGACATCAAGGCGCCGCGCATCTGTTGTTGCTGCGCGGCGCTTTTCCAACTTGTTGGCACCGGCTTTTTAGCCTTCTGACGTGCTTTCCGCCTGAGGCGCCTTCTTCCGGGCAGCCTCGAAATCCGGTAGACGATTGGCGATCCACTGCCAGAGCGTCACCACCTCCGCCAGAAGCTCACCGCCAAGCGGCGTCAATTCGTATTCCACGCGTGGCGGCACCTGCGGGTAGAGCGTCCGCGTCACTAGGCCGTCGCTCTCAAGCGTCCGCAGCGTCTGCGTCAGCACCTTCTGGCTGATCCCTTCCACCCGTTCCAGAACGCGCGAAAAGCGCAAGGGGCCTTTTGCCTCAGCCAATATGTGCATGACGCGCAGCGGCCATTTGGCACTGGCGCGCTCCAGCATCGCGCGCGCAAGCGCGTCCTCCTCGTCCGTCAGCGTTTCACAGAAGTCGAATGTATGATCGTTCAGGACGGTTACCATAAGGTATGTATAGATCCTCAGGGTACCTTCTTTCAAGATGAAACTGCCTCGCCTATATCCCTCGTGACGGATCAAGGAGGTTTCTGATGTCACAGGTTTGGTTGATTACAGGCAGTTCCCGCGGCCTCGGCAGGGCGCTTGCGGAGGCGGTGCTGGCGGCAGGGCACAAGCTGGTCGCGACAGCGCGCGATCCTTCGCAGCTTGAAGACATTAAAGAGCGCTATGGGGACAACGTCCTGACGATATCTTTGGATGTCACCGACGAACAATCGGCTGCTTCCGCCGTGAAGGCGGCGGTAGAAACGTTCGGCCGCCTCGACGTGCTCGTCAACAATGCGGGCTACGGCGACGTCGGATCGATCGAGGACACCAGCCTTGCCGATTTCCGCGCCCAGATCGAAACCAACCTGTTCGGAACGATCATCGTCACCAAGGCGGCCCTGCCGCTGATGCGTGAGCAGGGCTTCGGCCACATCATCCAGTTTTCTTCCGTCGGCGGCCGCATCGGCCCCGCCGGTCGCGCGCCCTATGCCGCGGCCAAGTGGGGCGTCGAGGGTTTCTCGGAAGTTCTCAGCAGAGAGGTTGGCCCGCTCGGCGTCAAGGTAACGATCATCGAGCCGGGCGGCTTCCGGACCGATTTCGCCGGTGCGTCCACGCAACTTCGCGAGGGTCGCCCGGAATACGAAGACACGGTCGGCAAGATGGCTCGCTACCAGCGCGACTATAACGGCAAGCAGCCGGGCGACCCGGCGAAGGCGGCTGCTGCTGTGGTCTACATCGCCAGCCTCGCCGAACCGCCGCTGCGCTTACTGCTCGGCAGCGATGCGGTGCGCGGCGTCGAACAGAACGATGCCGTCAGGGCGGAGGCCCATCGGCAATGGCGCGACCTCAGCGTCTCCACCGATTTCGAACCCGGGGCGGGTGCGGGAAAGTTCCCTTGGGAGGGAAACTAGCCTTTTCGCTCGCGGGCTATGGCAGAAATCCCTGGGTCCCCGACACGACTCGCCTTCGCTTAGTTCTCGATCGTGAACTGCACGCGATCCGCTGAAAACCGCGTGATCGCGTATTGCACCGGAACGCCCTCGAGATCGGTGTTGACAGCCTTGGTGATGAGCACGATCGCTCCCGGTGTCAGTTCGAGCGCGGCAAGGTCGGCGTCATCGGCATGGGCGGCGGTGATCTCCGTCGTCGCGCGGACATAGTCGGAGAGGCCGAGGTCGGCAAAGGCGCGGGTGATCGATTCCGTCTTCTCGTAGACTGCGGGCAAGCCCGCAAAGCGTTCCGCCGGAAACCAAGTCGTTGCGCACGAGACCGGCCGGTCGTCGGCCTTGCGCACCGTCTCCATGCGGATCACGGGCGCCCCCGCCCGCAGCTTCAGCCAGCGCGCCACCTCTTCGTCCGCTCTTTCCTCTCTGTGACTGAGCAGCAGCCCGCGCATCGCGCGCGCCTGCTCGCCGATCCCGGCCGTGAACCGCGTCCGCCTGGTGATCGGAAAGTTCAGACGCTCCTTGCGCTCAATCAGCGTGCCGCGTCCCTGCACGGCGCGCACGATCCCTTCCTGGGCAAGGGCTGCGATCGCGCTTCTGACCGTATGCCTGTTGACGCCGAACTGCTGCGCCAGAAGCGTCTCGGCCGGCACCATGCCGGTCTCGTCATAGGCACCGGCGCTGATCGCCTGGCGGATACGATCGGCGATCTGCCGCCAGAGCGCCACGCCCGTCTGTCTTTGTACCTGCCCAGCCATTTCGCTCCTCGATGTCACACGCTTGTCACGTCCGCGTTTTAAGCCTAAACATATCTTGTATAGTTGTCTATATCAATAGACATTTAAAGGATGTGGCGATGACCTTAGCGGAAAAGAATGAGACGGCGGCAGGTGGGCGCAAGCGCGTCGTCGACCTGCTTGCTCGCGCGGAACGGCAGGAATTGCTGGCGGCATGGGACAAGCTGGCGGAAAAGCCTGCGGTCCAGCCGGTGCGTGGACCGGAAACGGGCCTCGTCATGATTCGCGGCCGGATGGGTGGCGGCGGTGCGCCATTCAACCTCGGCGAGGTAACGGTCACCCGCGCCACCGTGCGCCTCGCATCAGGCACCGTCGGTCACGCCCAGGCGCTCGGCACCGATCGCGAGAAGGCCCGACTTTCAGCCATCTTCGACGCCCTCTGGCAGGAGCCGGTAACGCAGCCGCTTGTCGAGCAGGCGCTTCTTCAGCCGATCGCTTCCCGCGTCGCCGATGCCGATCGCCGCAAGGCCGACGAGACGGCGGCAACGCGCGTCGATTTCTTCACCATGGTTCGCGGAGACGACTGATGAGCCTCAAGACGGAAGTTCCTAAGAATGACGTATTGGCCGGAGGCTTCGCCGAGCCGGTCTTCCACGCCCAGAGCGTGTTCAAGCTGATGATGGATGCGATGGCGCGTCCGGGCACGATCCAGACGGTCGCCCCCGATGCTCTGCCGCCGGCCCCGCTCGGCGTTGCATCAGGCGCGATCGCCCTCACGCTCTGCGACCATGACACGCCCGTCTGGCTGTCGTCAGGGCTGGTAAAATCCGCTGTGCCGCAATGGCTCGGCTTCTATACCGGTGCGCCGGTGACGCCGGAGAAGGCCGAAGCGCGCTTCGCCTTTGTCGAAGCCGGAACACCTCTGTCGTCGTTCGGTCTCTTCGCCGCAGGCACGCAGGAGTATCCGGACCGTTCGACGACCGTTGTCATCGAACTGGCGGATATCGAAGGCGGCCGCAAGCTGGCGCTCATGGGCCCCGGCATCAAGACGGTCACCGACATCGCGCCGCTTGGCCTGCCAGATACCGTCCTCCGCCTCTGGACGGAGAACCGCGCCCTCTTCCCGCGCGGCATCGACATCGTGCTGACCTCGGGCAGCCGGTTCGTCTGCCTGCCGCGCACCACCAAGATCACCGCGACGGAGATGTGACCCATGTATGTTGCTGTCAAAGGGGGCGAGGCCGCCATTGCCAACGCCCATCGCCTGCTGGCGGATCGCCGTCGCGGCGACCGTTCGTTGCCGGCTATCGGTATCGACCAGATCGTGGCGCAGCTGGCGCTGGCCGTCGACCGTGTCATGGCCGAAGCCTCGCTCTACGATCGCACGCTTGCAGCGCTTGCCGTCCGCCAGTCGCGCGGCGACATGATCGAAGCGATCTTCCTGCTTCGCGCCTATCGCACGACGCTACCGCGCTTCGGCTATAGCAAGCCTGTTGACACCGCCCGCATGAAGATCGAGCGTCGCGTCTCCGCCACCTACAAGGATCTGCCCGGCGGCCAGCTGCTCGGCCCGACCTTCGACTACACGCATCGCCTTCTCGACCCTTCGCTACTGACCGACGAAGCCGTCGAAGAACCGACGCTTCGCGAGGCAGAAACCGGCCGCGTCATGCGCGTTTCGGAAATCCTGGCGCAGGAAGGCCTGATCGAGGGCGATGGCGAAATGCCCGAGGATCACGAGATCGGCGACCTGACCCGCGAGCCGATGGAATTCCCGATGACGCGCGATCTGCGCCTTCAGGCGCTCGCCCGTGGCGACGAAGGTTTCCTGCTGGCGCTCGGTTATTCCACGCAGCGCGGTTACGGCCGCAACCATCCGTTCACCGGCGAGATCCGCATCGGTGAGGTCGACGTCGAATTCGACGTTCCCGAACTCGGCTTCGCCGTCTCGCTCGGCACCATCCAGGTGACGGAGTGCCAGATGGTTAACCAGTTCAAGGGTTCGTCCAAGGCGCCGCCGCAGTTTACCCGCGGCTATGGCCTGGTCTTCGGCCAGAGCGAGCGCAAGGCGATGTCCATGTCGCTCGTCGATCGTGCGCTGCGCGCCGAAGAACTCGGCGAGGACATCACGGCTCCGGCACAGGACGAGGAATTCGTCATCTCGCATGCCGACAATGTGCAGTCGACCGGCTTCGTCGAACACCTGAAGTTGCCCCACTACGTCGACTTCCAGGCGGAACTCGATTTGGTTCGCCGCATGCGCAACGAATTCGAAGCCAACCGCATCGGCGGCGATGACACGATCAAGGAGGCTGCGGAATGACCGATCTAGCCAGCTACAATTTCGCTTACCTCGACGAACAGACGAAGCGCATGATCCGCCGCGCGATCTTGAAGGCGATCGCCATCCCCGGCTACCAGGTACCCTTCGCCTCGCGCGAAATGCCAATGCCGTACGGCTGGGGCACCGGCGGCGTGCAGGTCACGGCCTCGATCGTCGGGCCGGATGACGTGCTGAAGGTCATCGACCAGGGCGCCGACGATACGACCAACGCCGTCTCGATCCGCGCCTTCTTCCAGAAGGTCGCAAGCGTCGCAGTGACGACGCATACCAAGGATGCAACGATCATCCAGACCCGCCACCGTATCCCGGAAGAAAAGCTCGCCTCCAACCAGGTGCTGGTCTACCAGGTTCCGATCCCGGAACCGCTGCGCTTCCTCGAGCCGCGCGAGACCGAAACCCGCAAGATGCACGCGCTTGAGGAATACGGTCTCATGCATGTGAAGCTCTATGAGGACATCGCGCATAACGGCCGCATCTCCAAGACCTATGCCTATCCGGTCAAGGTCGCCGGCCGCTACGTCATGGACCCGTCGCCGACGCCGAAGTTCGACAATCCGAAAATGCACATGTCGGACGCGCTGCAGCTCTTCGGGGCAGGGCGCGAGAAGCGCATCTATGCCGTTCCGCCCTATACCGAAGTCGTCAGCCTCGATTTCGACGACTATCCCTTCGAGATCCAGCGCTTCGGCAAGCCCTGTGCGCTCTGCGGCGCGGAAGAGGTCTATCTCGACGAGGTCATCCTCGATGACAAGGGCGGGCGCATGTTCGTCTGCTCCGACACTGACCATTGCGAAGATCGCCGCGCCCATGGGCATGCCGGCGAGATGTTGGCACCCAATCAGGAGGCCGCCGAATGAGCGACACCCCGCTTCTCAAAGTCAACGACGTCTCGAAGTTCTACGGCAACCGTATCGGCTGCCGGAAGGTCTCCTTCGAACTCTGGCCCGGCGAAGTGCTCGCCATCGTCGGTGAATCCGGCTCAGGCAAGACGACGCTGCTCAATTGCATCTCGACGCGGTTGATGCCGACCGCCGGCAGCGTCGAATACCACATGCGCGACGGCGCCTATCGCGACCTCTACCGCATGAACGAGGCCGAGCGCCGCTTCCTGATGCGCACGGACTGGGGTTTCGTGCATCAGAATCCGGCTGACGGTCTGCGCATGACGGTGTCTGCGGGTGCCAATGTCGGCGAACGCCTGATGGCGATCGGCGACCGCCACTACGGCAACATCCGCTCCACAGCTATCGACTGGCTGCAGCGCGTCGAGATCGACGAAGGCCGTATCGATGACCAGCCGCGCGCCTTCTCCGGCGGCATGCGCCAGCGTCTGCAGATCGCCCGCAATCTGGTGACCGGCCCGCGTCTGGTGTTCATGGACGAGCCGACCGGCGGCCTCGACGTGTCGGTGCAGGCACGCTTGCTCGATCTCGTGCGTGGTCTCGTCAACGATCTAGGCCTTGCCGCGATCATCGTCACCCACGACCTCGCCGTCGCGCGCCTGCTGTCGCACCGCATGATCGTGATGAAGGATGGCCATGTCATCGAGCATGGGCTGACCGATCGCGTCCTCGACGATCCGCGCGAGCCATACACGCAGCTCCTCGTTTCCTCCATCCTGCAGGTCTGATCGCGAATGCTGTTCGGACTCCGGCTACAGGTGTCCGTGGCAAGCGAAACTAAGGAAAGAAATCATGGCAACGCCACTCGTTGTTTCTGAAGTCGTCAAGAGCTTCACCATGCACCTGCGCGACGGCATCAAGCTGCCGGTCGTTTCGGACGTATCCTTTTCCGTGGCATCCGGGGAATGCGTGGTCCTCGGCGGCCCTTCGGGCATCGGCAAGAGCTCGCTCCTGAAGATGACCTATGGCAACTATGCCGTCGATAGCGGCCAGATCCTCATCAAGCATCATGACAAGATCGTCGATCTGGCGACCGCTGACCCGCGCACGATCATCGACGTTCGTCGCCACACACTCGGCTATGTCAGCCAGTTCCTGCGCACCGTGCCGCGTGTCGCGGCGATTGACGTTGTTGCCGAGCCGCTGGTCGCCCGCGGCGAGAAGGCGGAAACGGCGCGGGAGAAGGCGGCAAACCTTCTCTCGAAGCTGAACCTGCCGGAAGCGCTCTGGCAGCTCCCGCCCGCCACTTTCTCCGGCGGCGAGCAGCAGCGCGTCAACATCGCCCGCGGCTTCATCACCGAGCATACCGTCCTGCTCCTCGACGAGCCGACGGCCTCGCTCGACGCCAGGAACCGCGCCGTCGTCGTCGGCATGATCGAGGAAAAGAAGAAGGCGGGCGTCGCCCTTCTCGGCATCTTCCACGATGAGGAAGTGCGCGAGGCCGTCGCCGACCGCATTATCGACGTTCAGAAGTTCTCGCCGCGAAAGGCAATCGCCGCATGAGCCGCAGGATTGGCCTCGAGCCCTATTTCCATGAAACGGCATCCGTAAAGAACGCCACCTTCGGCCGCTTCACGGAGGTCTCGGAGCGTTGCCGCATCGAGGAAGTCGAGTTCGGCGACTATTCCTATGTCATGCAGGACGGCGCCATCTGGTGCGCGACGATCGGCAAGTTCGTCAACATCGCCGCCTCGGTGCGCATCAACGCCACCAACCACCCGACCTGGCGCGCAACGCTGCACCACTTCACCTATCGCGCCGCCGACTATTGGCCGGATGCCGATATGGAGACCGATTTCTTCGAATGGCGTCGCTCCAACCGCGTCGTCATCGGGCATGACGTCTGGATCGGCCACGGTGTGACCATCCTGCCCGCTGTTACGGTCGGCAATGGCGCGGTCATCGGCGCCGGTGCCGTCGTCTCCAAGGATGTTGCCCCTTACACCATCGTCGGCGGCGTCCCCGCCAAGCTGATCCGCGAACGCTTCCCGAAGGAGGTCGGCGAACGGATGGACAAGCTCGCCTGGTGGGATTGGGAGCACGACCGCCTGCGGGTCGCGCTGGCCGATTTCCGCGCGCTGAGCGCCGAAGATTTCCTCGCCCGCTACGAAGCATGAACGGGCCCCCCAGACTGGGGCGCTCATTCTGCCCGGAGCTTGACCGGCCCAAAATCGGCCGGCCGACCGCCGTTGCTCGCGGCACGCCTGGGTGCCTAAAACTTGCAGCCGACGAAGCATCGGCTCACCCCATTGTCACAATAGTCGCGCCTGTCTCTGCTAAGAAAGAACAGGAGACGACCCCTGTTTGCCGCAAGGATAACCACGCGTCTTGGGCGTGGATGAGCTTGCGTGAATGCCAATTCCTGTAAGAATCGGAAACACATTGTGACTAAGTATTTACAAAAGCTACCCTTTTCCGACTTGTCTCGTAAACCTACTTCATGGATATTAGACTGATCTTGAGGAAGTCATCATGATCAGAATGATTGAAGATCCGGCGGAATTGGCCGGCGAAGATATCACTGGTAAGTATATTCTGCGCAAGCTCAACTATCATTGGTTCGCCTACGGCAAGGCTGCGATCGTGACCGCCTGCAAGGGCACGATCCTGGAGCTTGATCGTGAGGAAACGGTCTATTCCGAGCATTGGGGCCGCCGCGCCTACACGGGAACCGGCAAGCGCTATCCGGGTGGTATCTGTCCGATATCGGCGGTCGCCTGCGTCTGCGATACGCCGGACGACGTAAATGCCGTCATCCAGCTCGATGTTGACGCGCAGGACGAGTTCTACCGGTTGATCGCCAAGACGGAAGCCAAGGTTCGCGCCCTTGCGTCTTCGTCAGAGAACACGGTGTTTCTGGCGGCTGCCGAATAGGTCTGGCGTTCCTGGTGGTTCGGTATAAGACCGAGCCTCCCGCGATCCGTCCTCGCGGATGGATGTCACAAGGCGCAAATGACCGACAACACCGACACTATTCTCCTTGCTGAAAATATTGGCTCCAGGCACGATCTCCACGTCTTCGCCGACGGTTGTTACGAACCCGATTCAGGGGAGGGCGGCTGGGCATTTGTGGTCTTTCGCGACGATGCCGAAGTCGCCTCCGGTTTTGGCTGTGTCAGGGACACCGCCAGCAATGCGACCGAACTGATCGCGCTGCTCGAAGCGGTGGCGTGGATCAACAGCAATGCAGCGGGGGAAACAGCCGTCGTCTGGTCCGACTCCGTTTACGCCGTCAAAGGCTGCAATCACTGGCGCCACATCTGGAAGAACAACGGCTGGAAGAAGATAAGCGCCAACGCGAAGGTCCGAAGCCGCACCATCGCAAATCCGGATTTTTGGAAGGCGATAGACGCTCAACTCTCGCGCAATCGCCTGCTGACGATCGCCTGGTGCAAGGGCCATTCGGGCCTTGCCGGCAACGAGCGCGCGGATGAACTCGCCGAGCGCGGCCGCCTGTCACGGCGTGGCAAGGGTATCCGATGAAAGTTGACCCAAGTCGGCCCGCGCGCGGAAGTGCAGGTTTCCGATAGGCGCCGCCGGCACGGATATCGCTCGCAGCTGTCCGAAACGCCTTGAGGCCAGGTGGCTGCACGCGCCGCCGTCGCCGTTGCCGCAATCAACTCTTGGCTTCGGCCCTCACGCCCATGGGTTCTTCGCCAGCTGCCATTCACCGGTCTCGTCAGGTTCGACGCGCTTGTTGCCGCGGTAGAAGATCGGCAGTCCGGTCTTCTTGTCCATGGAAAAGCGGCTGGGCGTGAACTTCTCGTCCTCGTGTCCGCGGATGGCGAGAGCGAGGGCCTCTTTGAACTTCCCGTCTTTGCACAGGCTTTTGAAGAGTGTCTGGTCCATCGCTTTACTCCACTATCGTCGGGTCCCGGATTGCCTGCCATCGACTGGCGGTCCGGTCAACCGTCAATGGCGACAGGCCGGGGGTTGAAATCGCGAGGCGAGACGCCGACTGGCAGGCTCTTATCTTCAGGCAAACCGGCCGGGCTTCGTTATCCCCCAAAACTCGATTATGACAGTCCTTACATAAAACTGACATTGGAGCTTCATGAACCGGGACTAATGCACTCCCTCATATCGCATCTGGACTATGAGGAAGAGCATGATGTTCGAACTGAAGAATGTCACCCGCCGTTTCGGAAGGAAGACAGCTGTTGATTCCGTGACGCTCGACATTCCTCAGGGCCAGATGGTCGGCATTATCGGCCGTTCCGGCGCCGGTAAGTCCACGCTTCTGCGCATGATCAACCGCCTGCAGGAGCCGACGTCGGGCTCGATCCATTTCGCCGGCGTCGAGGTTTCCAGTCTCCGTGGCCAGGCGCTGCGCAACTGGCAGCGCGATTGCGCGATGATCTTCCAGCAGTTCAATCTCGTTCCGCGTCTCGACGTTCTGACCAACGTCATGCTCGGTCGTCTCAACCATCGTTCGACCACGATGAGCCTGCTCGGTCTTTTTAGCCGCGAAGAGCGCATCCACGCCATCGCTGCCCTTGAGCGTCTCGGCATCGAGCAGACGGCTTTGCAGATGGCCGGCACTCTGTCGGGCGGCCAGCAGCAGCGCGTGGCGATTGCCCGCGCCCTGATGCAGAACCCGAAGATGGTGCTCGCCGACGAGCCGATCGCCTCGCTCGACCCGCTCAATGCGAAGATCGTCATGGACGCGCTGCGCGATATCAACGAGCGCGAAGGCATCACCGTCATCACCAACCTTCATACGCTCGATACGGCCCGCAACTATTGCGAACGCATCGTCGGGATGGCCGCTGGCCGCGTCGTGTTCGATGGCAGGCCTTCCGAATTGACCGCCGATGCCGTCAAGCAGATCTACGGCACCGACAAGGATGGCGCCAGCATCGACGAGACGATGACCTCGACCTCGATCAACATTCCCGCGGCCGTTGCCGCCAATCAATCCGCCGGCTCGCAACCGCTGGCGCTGGCCGGTCTCTGAGAGGGGCGGCCTCGATCGTAAGCCCGCGTTATGGGCACCTTCTTCTAACCAGAGATCGCCGGGGACACCGGTCAATCAGGAGAGTACCATGTTGAAGAAAGCACTCTTTGCCGCGACGGCGCTGTTTGCGCTTGCCGGCGTCTCGCATGCCGCAGACCTCAAGGAATTCCGCGTCGGCATCCTCGGCGGCGAAAACGAAGCCGACCGCCTGCGCAACTACGCTTGCCTGGCTGACCACCTGAAGACCGAGTTCGGCTTCGAGAAGGTTTCGCTCTTCCCGGCTGCTGACTATGACGGCGTTATCCAGGGTCTGCTCGGCGGCACGCTCGACTTCGCGGAGCTCGGCGCTTCCGGCTACGCCGCCATCGCCATCAAGGACGACAAGGCCGTTACCCCGATCCTGACGACGGTTCAGAAGGACGGCTCGACGGGCTACCACTCGATCGGTCTCGCCCTGAAGTCCTCCGGCATCAAGGACATCAAGGACGCAAAGGGCAAGAAGCTCGGCTACGCCGATCCGGACTCCACCTCGGGCTACCTGATCCCGCTGACGCAGATCCCGAAGGACACTGGCATGCCGAACGACCAGTACTTCGCGTCCACGCAGTTCAACGGCGGCCACGAGAACAACCTTCTCGCCGCTTACGACGGCAAGGTCGACATCGCTGTTGATGATTCCTCGGGCATCGGCGATTTCAAGGACGGCTACACCTCCGGCACCTTCCGCAAGGCCGTCGACAAGGGCACCGTAGACCCGAACAAGCTGGTTGAAGTCTGGCGTTCGCCGCTGATCCCGAACGGCCCGCTCGTCGTTCGCAACGAACTCGGCGCTGATTGGCAGGCCAAGCTCACCGACTTCTTCATGAAGCTCCCGGAAAAGGATGCCAAGTGCTTCGCAGCCATCGAAGGCGGCGACTACCAGGGCTACACCAAGGTTCAGGCTGACTTCTACAACGCCATCATCGACGCTCGTAAGGCTGCCATCGGCGGTTGATCAATCCTGACAGTTGGAGGGCGGCCGTCACAAGCCGCCCTTTTTCCTGCGAAGAAAGCGGACACCCTTCATGACTTTTGCCGATCCCAACGCCCAAGCGCCCGCCGTCCAGCAAAGCGCAAGTGAAATCGGTGACGCCTGGAGCAAGATGGTGGCCCGCCGTCGCCTCTATACCGGTCTCGGGCTGGTGGTCCTGCTGGCTGCCTTTGTCGCCTCGGTACGGTTCGCAGACGAAAGCAATGCCGGCCATTTCTTCGAACGCCTGCCGCATCTATTCGATTTTCTGAGCTGGCTCATTCCCAAGGATTGGAATGACGTCTGGCGCGCCCTGTTCGATGTCACAAGCCCGATCCAGAAGACCGGCGAGGAGTACAATTTCGCCGAGGGTCGCGTCTATGTCTGGGGCGATTTCTATATTCCCGAATATTTCCATTTGATGATCATCACGATCAACGTCGCGCTGGTCTCGACTCTCATCGGCTTCATCTTCGCCGTGCCGCTGAGCTTTCTCGTGGCCCGCAATCTGGCACCATCCAATCCGCTGCGCATCGTCGCCAAGCGTCTGACGGAATTCCTGCGTGCCTTCCCCGAGATCGTCATCGCCGGCCTGTTTTCGGCCATCCTATCGATCGGTCCGGTTGCCGCGATCATCGCGGTCAGCCTGCACACTATCGGGGCGCTCGGTAAACTCTTCTATGAGGTCGTCGAAAACATCGACATGAAGCCGGATGAAGGCATGAAAGCCGTCGGTGCCAGCTGGTCGGAGCGCGTCCGCTTCGCCGCGATGCCGCAGGTCATGCCGAACTTCGTCTCCTACGCACTGCTGCGCCTCGAGATCAACGTCCGCGCCTCCACCATCATCGGTGCCGTCGGCGGCGGCGGTATCGGCGAGGAGCTGAAGCTCTCCATCTCGCGTGGATTCGGCGCCAAGACGATGGCGCTCGTTCTCCTGCTTTTCATCACAATCGTTGCGGTCGACCAGTTCTCCGCATGGCTGCGCCGCCGCCTCGTCGGCGAGCACGCCTTCCTTTTGCAGCATTGAGGTCCGCCATGACGGTGATCGACGCCAACCGGATGCACGAGATCGAGCAGCGCTATCCGGAATATTTCAAGCGGTCCTTCAAGCAGCGCTTCGGCGGCCTGATGATCGTGATCGCGACTCTCGTCTATGCGCTTTACGCGACCTGGTTCTTCGACCTGCCGAAGCTGCTTGCCGAAGCTCACTGGGAGCGCGTCGGCCTCTATCTCAGCCAGTGGGTCAGCTATGACGTGCAGCCGGAGTTCCGCATCGGTGATGATGGCATCACGGTCAAGTATCCGCGCTTCTCGCCGCTCGGCGACGATCCGCATCCCGACTGGGTTGTGAACAATCCCGATGGCAGCGTCACAGCCTCCGTCATGGGCACAAGCCGCACAGTCACGATCTCCAGCAAGGAAACGGTTCTCACGGCTCATGGCATCAGCGTGCCGGTGGACGTCTCCAGCGGCGCCCCGAAGGTCGTCGGCCCGGTCCCTGCCTGGATGACGGTCTACGATGACAACGTCCTTGCCGATCTCGGATTTGCCGGCGATGTCAGCATCTCGGTCGATCGCGTGAAAGTCCGCAAGCGCTTCCTCGGTTGGGCGAATTTCGTCTTCGACACGCAGTCGCCGTTCTTCGACAAGCCGGCGACCGAGGTTATCAGCCTGATCGTTTCGGGTCCGGACCTGAAGCCCGGCCAGTCCAACCTGTCGCTTGCCTTCGATAATATCTGGCACAACAGCGCCTGGCAGCACGGCGACGTCTGGACCAAGCTGTTCCAGACCATCGTGATGGCCTTTTTGGGAACGCTGCTCGGCGCGTTGCTTGCTTTCCCGCTGGCCTTTCTGGCTGCGCGCAATATCACCCCGAACAAGGTCCTGAACCAGGTCCTGAAGCGGTTCTTTGATTTCCTGCGCTCGGTCGACATGTTGATCTGGGCGCTCTTTCTGACCCGCGCCTTCGGTCCCGGTCCCTTGGCCGGCTCCGGCGCGATTTTCCTCACGGAAACGGGCACGCTCGGCAAGCTCTATTCCGAGGGTCTGGAAAACGTCGACAACAAGCCGCGCGAAGGCATCAAGTCGACCGGTGCCTCCACCGTGCTCACCCATCGCTATGGCATCATCCCGCAGATCGTCCCGGTCTTCGTCAGCCAGACGCTCTACCAGTGGGAATCGAACGTCCGCGGCGCAACGATCATCGGCGCGGTTGGCGCTGGCGGCATCGGTCTCAAGCTGTGGGAAGCGATGCGCACCAACGCGAACTGGGAAAACGTCGCCTACATGGTGCTGCTGATCCTGATCGTCGTGTTCCTGTTCGACATGGCGTCGAACGCCCTGCGTCACCGTCTGATGGGGACCAAGGCCCACTGAAAAAAGCGCGGGATCGTTCAGGACCATCATCATTCTGTCACGGAAATCTTTTAGCCGGAAGCCAGCTTGCGGTCGTGGTCAAATCACTGAAGACTGCGACCGCACTCCGAGCGATTCCCAGGATACGAGCCTTGCGCTACGCACTCTATTTCACACCGCCGAAGGATGACCCCTTGAACGGCACGGCCGCGCTCTGGCTCGGCCGCGATGCCTTCACCGGTGAAATTTATCCGGCTCCCGATTGTCCGGACCTGCCAGCCGCCGAGCAGTTCGAACTGACAGCCGATCCTCGCCGCTACGCTTTCCACGCGACGATCAAGGCACCGTTCCATCTGGCCGCCTCCGTCACCGAAAAGGACCTGATCCAGGTGGTCGAGGATTTCGCCGCCCGCACGTCCGCCTTCGACATTCCCGAGCTGGTGCTTGGGCAGTTGGGTAAATTCTTTGCGCTGGTGCCCGCTTTTCTGCATCCGCCGCTTCAGGATTTCGCCGCCACGGTGGTAAAATCCTTCGAACCGTTTCGCGCCGCGTTGTCGGATGCGGATATAGCGCGCCGCAACCCGGAGAAACTGAGCGAAAGCCAGAGGGCCAATCTGTTGCGCTGGGGCTATCCCTATGTGATGGATGATTTCGGGTTCCACATGACGCTGACCGGCCAGGTGCCGCAGGAGCGTGCAGGCGTGATGAAGGCCATTCTGGCGGAGCGTTTCGCCGCCTTTATCGGCCGCCCGCTCCCCATTTGCGGCCTTGCCGTTTTCGTCGAGGAGGCGCGGGGCGCGCCGTTCAAAGCCCATTCCTGGTGGCCGCTCGCCGGCGCTAAAAATTGAAAGACCATATTCGATGACCAAAGAAACAGTCTTCTCAAATGCCCGCATCGTTCTCGAGAATGAGATCGTTGAAGGATCGGTCCTCGTCCGCGATGGCAAGATCGCCGATATCTCGACGGGCAGTTCCCGCGTCGGTGAGGATTTCGAAGGCGATTATCTGATCCCGGGTCTCGTCGAACTGCACACCGACCATCTGGAAGGTCACTATTCGCCGCGCCCCGGCCTGCGTTGGCACAAGACGGCGGCAATCCAGGCGCACGACGCACAGATCGTCACCTCAGGCATCACCACGGTTTTCGACTGCCTGCGCATGGGCGCCGACGAGGACGGCGGCTTCGAACATGGCGAGATGCGCGAAATGGCCGATGCGATCCAGAAGGCCGAGCAGGAGGGCCGCCTGCGTGCAGAGCACCTGCTTCACCTGCGCTGCGAGGTCTCCGCCGACAATGTGCTGCAGCACTTCGCCGATTTCGAGAACGATCCCTATGTCCGTCTTGTCTCGCTGATGGACCACGCGCCCGGCCAGCGGCAGTTCCAGACGATGGACCAGTACATCTTCTACTACCAGAAGAAGCGCGGTCTCTCCGATGCGGAGTTCGCCAAGTTCGTTGATCGTCGCGTGTCCGAATCTGACCGCAATTCCACGCCGCACCGCACGGCCATTTCCAAGGTCTGCGCCGAGCGCGGCATCACCGTCGCCAGCCACGACGACGCGACGCTCGCCCATGTCGACGAAGCCATCGAGAACGGCGTACGCCTCGCCGAATTCCCGACCAGCTTCGACGCCGCCAAGGCGTCGCACGAGCATGGCATGAGCGTGCTGATGGGCGCCCCGAACATCGTGCGCGGCAAGTCGCATTCCGGCAATATCGCCGCCCGCGATCTCGCCGAACGCGGCGTGCTCGACGTTCTGTCCTCTGATTACGTCCCGCTCAGCCTGCTCTACGCACCCTTCCTGATTGCCGACGAGGTGGAGTGCATTTCGCTGCCGAAGGCGATCGCCATGGTCACCGCGACGCCAGCTCGCACGGTTAGCCTCAACGACCGCGGCCGCATCGCCACTGGCCTGCGCGCCGATCTCGTCCGCGTTTTCCGTGATCACGGCGTGCCGGTCACCCGTGCTGTTTGGCGTGAAGGGCGCCGTGTCGCATGAACCCGTCGCACGAACCTCACATCGTTCCAGGTACCGAGCACGGCATCATGGTCGTCGTCGTCGGCCCGAGTGGCGCCGGCAAGGACACGCTGATGGCGCTCGCCGCCAAGCACTTTCGGGGTCGTGCTGAGGTGCATTTCGTCCGACGCGTCATTACTCGCCACACCCATGCCGGCGGCGAGCAGCATCTCGCCGTGTCCGACCAGGGCTTTGCGTCGATGGAGCAGGCCGGGAGCTTCGCGGTCTGGTGGGAAGCGCACGGCTTGAAATATGGCATTCCAGCTGAAGTGTCGGTGTCGCTCGCGCAGGGAAATCTGGTCATCGCCAATGGCTCGCGCTCGGCGCTTCACCATTTCAAGGCTGTTTTCCCGCGGCTCAAGGTCATCAATGTGACGGCGACTGCCGAGGTTCTGGCAAGCCGACTCGAGGCGCGCGGTCGCGAGACGCATGAAGACATCATGGCGCGGCTCGCCCGCGGCCCGCTGACGGTGCGTGGCGACTACGACGTGACCGACGTCGATAACAGCGGCTCGCTTGAAGACGGCGAGCGCAGGATCGTGGATGCGCTGAACCGCTTCCTCACCGAAGTGGCTTAGGATCGGGAGGTACGATGGCAATCGTTGTCGTTCCTTACGATCCCGAGTGGCCACGGCTTTTCAACGAGGTCAAAGCAGAGCTGCAGCCGGTGCTATCCGACTTGGCACCGGTGTTTCATCATGTCGGCAGCACATCGGTTCCGGGCCTTGCCGCGAAGCCCAAGATCGATCTGCACGCTGCTTTCCGCAACGAGGATGGGTTGCTGACCGCGATCGAGCGGGTAAAAGGCCTCTCCGTCTACGCGTTTCACGGTGACAAATACAACGACCAGAGCTGGACCTTCACCTGCGGCAAGGGCTCCTATGGCGCGCGGCTCTATCTCTGTTCATCCGATAACCGTGTGCTCCGCGATCGCATCGTTTTCCGCGATTACTTGCGGGCGCATCCCCAGCGGGCGCAAGCATACGCGGCGCTGAAGCTTCGCCTGATGAGCGAGGCGAACGACGATTGGGCCTATTACACAGGCGGCAAGACCGACTTCGTACGCGAGACCTTACGTCTCGCGGCTGGCGAAGTGGACTGATGTCACGGCGCAATTTTGTTGTGCGTGGAAAAAATCGAATGAACTTTCAGTGATTTGGACGAACTGATCTTCCCCGTCGATCCCCGCGCCAACGATCTGGCGCACATTGATGACGTCATTGAACAGGGAGCCGGGTCGCGAGCCGGATCTGACAAAACGGGTTGAAAGTCCAGCGTTCGATGATGTTTGCAGGAGGAGGATCGCAGGCGTCAGGACCGGCGATCAACCGCAACGGAAAGGCCGAGAGACGCTCCTGTCGGCCTGGAAGCGCGGGGACCTCGATGCAATCGGGCAGGCGGTACCGCCTGACAACCCACATAGACCACAACCGCTGCCTGCCCATTCCCAGCCAGGCCAAGCCGTACCGGAGCATTCTCCGGCGCGGACATTACTGCTGGCAGCGGCACCCCTTGTGGGATGCCGCTGCCACTGCGTTATTCGCCTTCGCCGCGTCCAGCGACGATCTCGCGCTTGCCGACATGATTTGCCGGGCCGACGAGACCTTCCTTCTCCATGCGCTCGACGAGCGAAGCCGCACGGTTGTAGCCGATGCCGAGCCGGCGCTGGATGTAGGAGGTCGAGCACTTCTTGTCGCGCATCACGACCTTGACCGCCTGCTGGTAAAGCTCGTCGCCGTCTTCGGAGCCCATGGCGCTCTTGTCGAAGACTGCGCTGTCCTCTTCTTCCCCGTCCTCTTCTTCCTCGTCAGCGGTGACGGTGTCGAGATATTCCGGCCGACCCTGCGTCTTCAGATGCGCGACGACCTTCTCGACTTCGGCATCGGAAACGAACGGTCCGTGCACGCGCGAAATCCGCCCGCCGCCCTGCATGTGCAGCATATCACCCTGGCCGAGCAGTTGTTCCGCGCCCTGTTCGCCAAGAATAGTGCGGCTGTCGATCTTCGACGTCACCTGGAAGGAGATACGGGTCGGGAAGTTCGCCTTGATCGTGCCGGTGATGACGTCGACCGACGGGCGCTGCGTCGCCATGATCAGGTGGATACCGGCAGCACGCGCCATCTGCGCCAGGCGCTGGATCGCCCCTTCGATTTCCTTGCCGGCGACCATCATCAGGTCGGCCATTTCGTCAACGATGACGACGATATAGGGAATCGGCGTCAGGTCCATCTCCTGGCTCTCCTCGATCGGAGCGCCCGTGCTTCTGTCGAAGCCGGTCTGGACCATGACATGGATGGTCTCGCCCTTGTCGCGCGCCTGCGCCACGCGGCTGTTGTAGCCGTCGATGTTGCGCACGCCGAGGCGTGACATCTTGCGATACCGATCCTCCATCTCGCGCACCGCCCACTTCAGCGCCATGACGGCCTTCTTGGGGTCGGTGACGACGGGCGTCAAAAGGTGCGGGATGCCGTCATAGACGGAGAGTTCCAGCATCTTCGGATCGACCATGATCAGGCGGCACTGCTCGGGCGACATCCGGTAAAGCAGCGACAGGATCATGGTGTTGATGGCGACCGACTTACCCGAACCGGTGGTGCCGGCAACGAGCAGGTGGGGCATCTTTGCGAGCTCGGCGATGACGGGTTCGCCGCCGATCGTCTTGCCGAGGCCGAGCGCCAGCTTGTAGCCGCTCTTCTCGAAATCCTGGCTTTCGATCATCTCACGGAAGTAGACGGTCTCGCGCAGCGCGTTCGGCAATTCGATACCGATGACGTTGCGGCCGGGAACCACGGCGACACGCGCCGACAGGGCCGACATCGAGCGGGCAATATCGTCGGCGAGGCCGATGACGCGGGAAGACTTGACGCCCGGTGCCGGCTCGAACTCGTAAAGCGTGACAACAGGGCCGGGGCGGACATGGATGATCTCGCCCTTGATGCCGAAATCCTCGAGAACACTTTCCAGAAGGCCGGCATTCTGCTCCAGCGTCTCCTGCGACATGATCTCGCCGACACGTTCAGGCGGCTCCTGCAGCAGCGAATGCGACGGGAATTCGTAGCCTGAGGGATCGACCCTCGAGGCGACGACCTTCGGTGCGGCAAAACGCGGTGCCGGTGCGAGCGGCTGTGGCGCCAAAGCGCGAACTGGCAGCGGAGCGATAGGCTGCACTTTCGGCTCGACTTGCGCCGCTTCTTCCACGCGGCTGTGTTCGGTCGCGACCGGGTTTTGCGCGGCGCGGCTACGCGTCAAACCGGGAGAAGGCGCGACAGCGGCTGGGGCGACCGGCTGAGGCACCGAAGCTACGGCCATTGCGGGCTGTTGCCGACCAGGCCGCCACTCCATGACGCGGAACCGGCTGATGATCGATTCGGGGCTGACCTCTGCCTTCGGCAGGGAGACCGGCGGCAACAGGATCGGTTCGGCCGCCGCTTCCTCGAAGGCCATGACCTCCCAGAATGCGAAGTCCGAGATGGCAGCCAGTTCCGTGGATGCGCGGACAACGGTGTGAGTCTCGGGCTCGACCGACATCAACGGCAATGCGGTGGCAGTCGGCTGCACCTCGATCGCCGGCGCGATCTCCGCTTCGTAGACTTCGACCGGAGCGTTCGCGACAACAGGTGCCTGCTGTTCCACGCTCGCGCCGATTTCCGCCGCAACGCGTTCCTGCAGCGCAAGCGGCGGCGTGCGAAAGGGCGGCGCCGGTACGCGCTTCGGATTGATCAGATTCTCGGGCGTGCGGGTGAACCGCACATTCGGAGCCAGTGAAAAATTGCTCTGCCAGATTGGTGCCGTAGGCTTCTCGCCTGCGTGTTCCTGCAGCTGTTCACCTTCGACTTCCGCGGAAATCTCCTCGGCCCCTGTCAGATTGGTTCTCGGAAAGCGCATACGACCGCTACTCACTCATGATTAGCAACTAATATCGGCTTTCGAATTAGGAAATGAAGGTTAATAAGTTCCTTCCATCCGCGCGGTCATTCGGCGAAAAACAAAAGGAAAATCATTTTATATCAATGGCTTGGAAGGAAATGAAAATTTTAATGAATTTTCGACGAAGCGCTCAGTGCGCTTCGTCCCAGTTGGTGGCCGAACGCGCGTCGACTCTCAGCGGCACCCGCATTTCGAGCGCCGGCATGGTGGCGTTCTCCATCACCGAAACGATGATCGGCGTCGCCTTGTCGACGTGTGCGTCCTCGACTTCGAAGATCAGTTCGTCGTGCACCTGTAGGAGCATGCGCACGCGGTCGCCAAGCCCTGCTTCGGCCAGCGCCGGCTCCATCTTGATCATGGCCCGGCGAATGATATCGGCGGCTGATCCCTGGATCGGCGCGTTGATCGCGGCGCGCTCGTTGAAGGCGCGAACCGACGGGTTGGACGAGCGAATCTCCGGATAGTTGATTCGCCGCCCGAAGATCGTTTCGACGTAACCCTTGTCACGCGCCATCTGCTTGCGGCTGTCCATGTAGTCGCGGATGCCGGGGAAGCGCTCGAAATACTTCTTGATGTAGTCGCCCGCTTCCGAGCGCTCGATCGAGAGCTG
Source organism: Rhizobium sp. RHZ01 (assembly GCF_014851595.1). Taxonomy (NCBI): domain Bacteria; kingdom Pseudomonadati; phylum Pseudomonadota; class Alphaproteobacteria; order Hyphomicrobiales; family Rhizobiaceae; genus Rhizobium; species Rhizobium sp. RHZ01. The sequence goes on along the minus strand of NZ_JACUZZ010000005.1, from coordinate 17,350 downwards.
ATTGGCAAGGCCGAAGGCTGAGATACCGTAGATGATGCCGAAGTTGATGGCCTTGGCGCGACGTCGCACTTCTGACGGCATGCCCTCGACAGGCACGCCGAACATCTCCGATGCGGTCATCGTATGAATGTCGACGCCGTCGGCGAAGGCCTGCGTCAGCTGCGGAATCTCGGCGACGTGGGCGAGCACGCGCAGCTCGATCTGGCTGTAGTCGGCCGAAATCAGCTTATGGCCCGGCGACGAGATGAAGGCCGTACGGATCTTGCGGCCTTCCGCCGTCCGAACCGGAATGTTTTGCAGGTTTGGTTCCGAGGAGGACAGGCGACCTGTCGTCGTCGAGGCCAGCGAATACGAGGTGTGAACCCGCTTCGTCTGGGGGTGCACGTATCCCGGCAGCGCATCCGTGTAGGTGGACTTGAGCTTAGTCAGCTGGCGCCAGTCGACGATCTTGCGCGGCAGTTCGAAGCCCGCGGCGGCGAGGTCTTCGAGAACGCTTGCCGAGGTCGACCATTGGCCGGTCTTCGTCTTCGTACCACCGGCAAGTCCCATCTTGCCGAACAGGATGTCGCCCAGCTGCTTCGGCGAGCCGATAGTAAAGCGACCGCCTGCAAGCTTGAAAATTTCGTCCTCGAGTGCCGCGGCGCCTTGTGCGAGATCGCCGGACAGGCGCGAGAGGATCTGCCTGTCGACGGTGATGCCGCGTTCTTCCATGTGTGCCAGGACCGGAAGCAAGGGCCGCTCGAGGCGTTCGTAAACCGTGGTCAGCTTCTCGGCGGCAAGGCGCGGTTTCAGCACCAGCCAGAGCCTGAGCGTGATCTCCGCATCCTCGGCGGCGTAGTGCGTCGCGCGATCGATATCGACGAGGTCGAATGTAACGTTCGACTTACCGCTGCCGGCCACGTCCTTGTAGGCGATCGGCGTGTGGCCGAGGAACTTCTCCGACAACGGGTCCATGCCGTGCGCGCCGGTGCCTGCGTCGAGCACGTAGGAGATCAGCATCGTATCGTCGAAGTTTTTGGTTTCGACCCCGTAGCGCTTCATCAGCAGGTAGTCGTATTTGAGGTTCTGGGCGACCTTCAGGATCGACTCGTCTTCCAGCAGTGCCTTCAGCCGGGGCAGGGCATCTCGCATCGGGATCTGGTTGTCCGCAAGCCCGCCGCCGAGCAGATCGCCGACGCCCGTCTTGTGGGCGATCGGGACGTAGGCGGCGCGAATGCTGGTGCCGGTGGCGTTCCTGTCGTTGTCGGCAATCGCCATCGAGAAGCCGACGAGCTCCGCCTGCATCGCATCGAGCGACGTGGTCTCGGTGTCGAAGCCAACCAGTCCGGTTTCTCGCGCATCGGCAATCCATTTGTCGAGCGTCGCGATGTCGCGAATGGTGACATAGCGCGAGTGGTCGAAGGGCAGGGAGGCAAAGGCCTCGGCGCGCGCCTTGGCAAGATCGCCCGGCCGGAAGGTACCCTCGCGACCATTCGCGCCGTTCGCCTTTGCCGGAACGGGCACGGCCTCGCCGGCAACGTCGGGAATGCCGCCGGCAACTGGCTCGGGCTCTGCGGCGTCGAGATCCGGCCCGCGCGCTGCCGCACCCCACTGGACCGGAACATCCACGGCTTCGATCGCGCTGGCATCGCAATCGCAAGCCTCGGCCACGCGCCGCGTCAGCGAGGTAAACTGCATTGCCTTCAAGAAGCCGATCAGCTTCGGTCCGTTCTGCGGCTCAAGGATCAGGTCTTCGACCTTGAGTTCAAGCGGAACATCGGTGCGCAGCTGCACGAGCTCGCGCGACAGGCGGGCCTTGTCGGCATTCTCGATGATCGTCTGCCGGCGCTTCTCCTGCTTGATCTCGGTCGCGCGTTCGAGAAGCGTGTCGAGATCGCCGTAATCGGCAAGCAGTTGCGCCGCCGTCTTCGGGCCGATGCCGGGGATGCCAGGCACGTTGTCGACCGAGTCGCCGGTCATCGCCTGGAGATCGATCATCTTCTCGGGTGGAACGCCCCACTTCTCGATGACATCAGGAATGCCGATCTGCTTGTCCTTCATGCTGTCGTACATGTGGACGTTGGTCGTCACCAGCTGCATCAGATCCTTGTCCGAAGACACGATCGTCACGTCGGCGCCGAGCGCCTCGGCCTGGCGAGCATAGGTTGCAATGATGTCGTCGGCCTCGAAGCCCTCCGTCTCGATGCACGGCAGGTTGAAGGCCCGTGTGGCGTGACGGATGAGACCGAACTGAGGGATGAGTTCGTCGGGCGGTGTCGAGCGGTTCGCCTTGTAGGCGTCGTAGAGATCCTTGCGGAACGTCTTTGCCGAATAGTCGAAGATGACGGCCAGATGCGTCGGGGTCGCGCCAACCGATGTGTCGCGCGCATCGGTCAGGAGTTTCCACAGCATGTTGCAGAAACCCGACACGGCGCCCACCGGCAAACCGTCGGATTTGCGGGTCAAAGGGGGAAGTGCGTGAAAGGCTCGAAAGATAAAACCGGAGCCGTCGATTAGGAAGAGATGATCGCCTTTTTTCATGGCGTCATGGATAGCGCGGCGACCTTGGAAGGTCCATATAAAGTTCCGAGGGTGAAAAGTTTCTGGCTCACCAAAGTGTTACTAATTTGTAATAGTCAATCCTCGGCTTTCCCTTGAAAAGCCACATTCCCGATCACAAATGATTACTACCGGCGTTTGATCGTGTTTGATCGCGTCGAGGGTCTGATAGCTGGCTTGTCCCCCGCCGCTTCGGACTTGGACAAAGGCCTTATCCCCTCTCCGGGCCTTTGTCCCCATTTTAAAGCCGCCATAGCCAGACCTCCAGGCTATGGCGGCTTTGTTTTGCTGCTCTATCTTTCGAACATAGCCTGCGATGAAGCATTTGTGATGCGTCGTATGCGATTTGTTGCATTGTTTCATCGAGTTTTCCGCGACTAATTGAGAAGATGGGAATTAATCGAATGGACTCGGGAGCTTACCTTGCCAGCCAGCTGGCCAAGGGCTTCGCTCGTTCGCTCCAGCAGCGCGCGGCGCGGCTCGGCTTTTCGCCCGGGCAATTCCCCGTTCTTCTCGAACTCTGGGCCGAGGACGGGCTGACGCAGAAGCAGTTGCTGGCCCGCGTCGACATCGAACAGGCGACGATGGCGAACACGCTTGCGCGCATGGCGCGCGACGGGTTGATCGATCGTCGTCCGCATCCGTCCGACAAGCGCGCGCAGCTGATCTTTCTCACGGACAAGGCCAAAGGCATGGAAGACGACGCCATCGAGGCGGCGCGTGAAGCGGACCTGGCCCTGTTTCAGGGCTTCAAGAGCTTCGAGCGCGAACTGACGCTCGAGTACATCCGCCGCCTGCTCGACAATGCCAAGAAGCTGTAATCGACACTGTTCCGCCGCCGTTATGGTCGAACTCCTCCGCATGCGCTGAAAAGAACTCTCCCCCGCCGCCAGCTATTCGTGCTCTCGTCCCCCGGCTGTGTCTAACGCGCCCATCTCTCGCCATTGGCTCCCTGCCTGCTTTTTCGTCTCGAAAGCGACCGGCCTTTGGTCTATCGTCCCGCCGAATTTCAAAAGGAGTCGAAAATGACTGACGTAATGCCGGTGCTGTCGCGTGCGGACCAGAATTTGACATCGAGCCTCGACAAGCTGTTCGAGCTGTTGCGCATCAAGTCCATTTCCACCGACCCGGCCTACAAGGCCGAGTGCCGCAAGGCGGCTGAATGGCTGGTTTCCTATCTCGAGACCCTGGGTTTCGAGGCGTCCGTGCGTAACACGCCCGGCCACCCCATGGTCGTGGCCCATCACGCCGGCGCAAGCGCCGACGCGCCGCATGTGCTGTTCTACGGCCACTACGACGTGCAGCCAGTCGATCCGATCGAGCTCTGGGAGAATGATCCCTTCGAACCGTCGATCAAGGATGTCGGCAACGGCCGGAAGATCCTGACGGGCCGCGGCACCGCCGACGACAAAGGCCAGTTGATGACTTTCGTCGAGGCCTGCCGTGCCTACAAGGAAGTCAAGGGTGCACTGCCTTGCCACATCACCATCCTCTTCGAAGGCGAAGAGGAATCGGGTTCGCCGTCGTTGAAGCCTTTTCTTGAGGCCAACGCCGCGGAATTGAAGGCGGACTATGCGCTCGTGTGTGACACCAGCATGTGGGATCGCGATACGCCGGCAATCGCAGCAGCCCTTCGTGGTCTTGTCGGCGAGGAAATCGTCGTGACGGCCGCCGACCGCGATCTGCATTCCGGCTTGTTCGGCGGTGCCGCGGCGAACCCGATCCATATCCTGACTGCCGCGCTTGCCGGACTGCACGATGAGACCGGCCGCATCACCCTTGAAGGCTTCTACGACGGCGTCGAGGAAACGCCTGCCAATATCAAGGCATCCTGGGAAACGCTCGGCAAAACGGCGGAAACCTTCCTGGGCGAGGTCGGCCTGTCGATCCCGTCGGGCGAAAGGGACCGGTCGGTTCTCGAGCTCACATGGGCGCGTCCGACCGCCGAGATCAACGGCATCTGGGGCGGCTACACCGGTGAGGGCTTCAAGACGGTGATCGCAGCCAAGGCTTCGGCCAAGGTTTCCTTCCGCCTCGTCGGGACCCAGGATCCGAACGCCATCCGCGAAAGCTTCCGCAGCTACGTCCGCTCGAAAATCCCGGCGGACTGCTCGGTCGACTTCCATCCGCATGGCGGTTCGCCGGCCATCCACCTCTCTTATGATTCGCCGGTGCTGACGAAGGCCAAGAATGCGCTCTCCGACGAGTGGCCGAAACCGGCCGTGGTGATCGGCATGGGCGGATCGATCCCGATCGTCGGCGACTTCCAGAAGATGCTCGGCATGGAGTCGCTGCTTGTCGGCTTCGGTCTCAGCGATGATCGCATTCACTCGCCGAACGAGAAGTACGAACTCGCTTCCTACCACAAGGGCATCCGTTCTTGGATCCGCATCCTGGAAGCGTTGGCCAAATAGGCTGGAAAAGCGTTCGTCTTTGAACGCCAGAAAAACAAAAAGGCCGGAACGAGCCGGCCTTTCGTCATCCGCTTCACTTCGATGCCAGTACATCCGTGGTCAAGGAGGAAGCGAATGTTGCAGCCAGACTGATCGGGAAAGGTTAACCAACGGCTAACGCGGAGCCTCGATCAGGACGGTGGAAGCGGCAACGTTGCTGGCGCGCACAGCTTTCCATCGGCTGCAATATGTTGGTTCGCAACGTCGGAATGCCGAGCGCGCGTTTCAAGTAGATGTGTTGCATTTTTGAATTTTGAAGCGCCCACGCGTTCAAGTCAGGTTCATCGGCGCGGACTACAAATCATTGAAAGAAAAGGTGATTGAGCTGAAATCGGCGCGAGGCGACGAACGCCGAAGCCGTGCCCGGGCGCTTGCGCACCTTTTCGGAGAACACAAGCGGCGCGGTCTCCAGCGTCGTCAGAGGAGTTGAAACGTGAAGTCCATCTTGATGAAGGCCGCTGCAGCGGCCGCCCTCTTGCTCGCGCCGGCGATTGCCGAGGCGGCAGAGGGATATGCGACAGCCAACGTCAACATGCGGGCCGGACCAAGCACGCAATATCCCGCTGTAACCGTCATTCCGGCCGGTGAATCGGTGGAAATCCATGGCTGCCTCGCCGATGTGCCTTGGTGCGACGTGGAGTTCTACGGTGGGCGCGGCTGGGTCGCAGGTCGCTATGTGCAGGCGCTCTACCAGAGCCGTCGCGTCTATGTGGGTCCGGAATATTACCGTCCCCTCGGAATCCCGACCGTGGTCTTCAGCGTCGGAAATTACTGGGACCGCTATTACCGCGGTCGCGATTTCTATCGGGAGCGCGATCGTTGGCGTCGCAATCCTGTTTACGATCGCCCGCCCGCTGTCGTTCGCCCGGTGCGGCCGCCAGAATTCGACGGAAACCCCGGCCCCGGCCGTCCACGACCCGATTTTGATCAGGGTCCCGATCGGAGGCCCGATGGAAACCGCGGACCGGACCGTCGTCCCGAGCAACCGAATTTCGACCGCGGCCCCGGCCGCCAGGATTTCCAGGGACGGCCCCATGACAATCGTCCGGATTTCCAGCGCCCGCCGCAGGGCAACGACGATGGGAACTGGCGTCGCGGCGGTGAGGGCCGTCGTGGGCCTCCACGCTGCCCGCCGGGTGATCCGGCCTGCGGCAACCAGCAGTGACGCATCGGGGCGGCCGCGAGGCCGCCCTTTTTATTGGGGAGATGAGTAGGCCCGGCGCTCTGGGAGAGACACCGGGCCTGATCGCGATCGGCGCGTTTGAGGGGGAGACGGCCGACCTTTAGCGAAACGTGTAGGGCATGTTTCGCTAGGGCATTAATCCACCAGCTCGCTAATGGTTCCCTGTTACCAGAGAGAAACGGAACGCTGCCGACCGGCGAGGAGGTCGCGCAATTCCGCGAACGGGCCGTGAAGCATCTTCAGGCGGCTCTCTTCCATTTTTGTCAGCCGGTAGCGGCGTGCAAACTCGTGCACGTCCCAAACTTCACGCAGCTTGAATTCTTCGCTTTTGGTAATGTCGATGGTCATGAATGCCTACATATTGCGCATGCTGCGCTAATCTCAGGCGCAATCCGGCGTGCTATACGTCAGATTTGTGACAGTCGCAACGAATGGCAGCCATGCCAAAAAAGCGTGGCTTGGTAAACGAATTATAACAAAGCCCAGGCTGAGCGGCCCGGGCCTTGCTGTCTTAATCAGCGCCAATCGCGTCCGCGCACCCACGGTGGCGGGCGATCCCATCCGTAGGATCGCTCATAGCGCCAGTCATGGCGCGGCGGGCCGCCCCATCCGTAGCGGCGATCGGCGCGCCAGCCGTAACGCGGCGGTGGCGGTCGGTCCCAGTTCGGCCGGCAATTGCCCCACCGGGTCAGGTGATAGCCGCGCCCGCAGGCGTAATCGACGAGTACCGTATTCTTGGCCGCAACGCCGTTCAGCGGCGCGACCGGCATCGCTTCAGCCGCGGTAACGCCAAATCCACACATGGCGATCGCAGCTGCAATCATTCTCATACGCATCTCTGCACCTCTGTTATGCAAGTCCCTTGCGCATGGATTAGAGAGCCGGTTCGGTGAACGGGGGCTGAACCAAATTTGACATTGTTGGGGCAAGGGCGGGCCGGTCTAACCACTTCTTAACCACCCCTTAAATCGCCGCATTTAAAGTTCAACCGGGCGGAGAACCGTTTGGCAAAGCACGGTTTCTGCGGCGTCGCCGCGCAAGGAGCGAAGAAGGGGCGTACCGGTACTAGATGGCGGGCAGAGGCAAATCACGCGACAGGATCGAACCTTCCTTCGGCGGTCGCGACGACCGCGACGATGATGACGATTTTTCGCTCGACGCCGATGACCGTGTCGTCAGGGGACGTTCGACCAAGCGATCGCCGTCAAAATCGTCTCGCGCGCGCCAACCCGAAAGACGCAGACGTGGTCGTCGCGAACGCGAGGGTGGAAGCTTCTTCGGCTTCATTCGTCGCATCCTCTACTGGTGCATCGTTTTCGGCATCTGGGCCGGGATCGGCGTGGCTGGCCTCGTCGTCTATTACGGGTCGCGCATGCCGAGCGCCAGCACCTGGGCCATTCCGGATCGCCCGCCGAACGTCAAGATAACTGCCGTCGATGGCAGCGTCATCGCCAATCGCGGCACGACGGGCGGCGAAGCGCTCGCGCTCGAAGACATGTCGCCCTACATCCCGGAAGCGATCGTCGCCATTGAAGACCGCCGCTTCTATTCGCATTTCGGCGTGGATCCCCTTGGCCTAGCACGCGCCCTCGTCACCAACCTGACGACCGGCCACATGGTTCAGGGCGGCTCGACGCTGACACAGCAGCTTGCAAAGAACCTTTTCCTGTCGCCGGACCGCACGCTTGAGCGTAAGGTGCAGGAAGTCCTGCTCGCGCTATGGCTGGAGCAGAAATACACCAAGGACCAGATCCTTGCGATGTACCTCAACCGCGTCTTCTTCGGCTCGAACGCCTATGGCGTCGAAGCGGCCTCGCGTCGCTACTTCAACAAGTCCGCAGGCGACGTGAACCTCGGTGAAGCAGCCCTTCTTGCCGGACTCGTCAAGGCGCCGTCGCGGCTGTCGCCGGCGCGCGATCCCGAGGCCGCCAATGCCCGCGCGCAGGTGGTCCTGCAGACGATGCGCGAGCAAGGCTATATCACCGACGACGAGGTGAAGACCGCGATGTCGCAGACGCCAGCCAAGGCGAAGCGCTACTGGTCGGGCGCCGGCCACTATGTCGCGGATATGGTCATGGACCAGCTCCCTGGCCTGATCGGCGACGTCAAGGAAGACATCGTCGTCGATACGACGATCGACAAGACGCTGGAGAAGCGCGCGGAGCAGTCGCTGAACGATGTGCTCGGCAAGGATGGCGCCAAGCTCGATACGTCGCAGGCAGCCCTGGTTTCACTCGATGGCACCGGCGCAATCCGCGCGCTCGTCGGCGGCAGGGATTATGCCGACAGCCAGTTCAACCGCGCCGTCACCGCCAAGCGCCAGCCGGGCTCGTCCTTCAAGCCGTTCGTCTATGCAGCGGCGTTGGAAAAAGGTCTGACGCCGTTTTCGGTGTTCAACGACGCGCCGATCCGCATCGGCGATTGGACGCCTGAGAACTACGAGAAGAAGTACAATGGCGAAGTGACGCTCGCGACGGCGCTTGCAAAGTCGCTGAACACCGTCGCGGCCCAGTTGGTCATGTATGACGGGCCGGACCAGGTGATCAAGCTCGCGCACCGCCTCGGCATCGAATCGGAACTGCAGCCCAATGCCTCGATCGCTCTTGGTACGTCGGAAGTGTCGCTGACCGAGCTCACCGGCGCCTATGCCGCCTTCATGAATGGCGGCTACAAGGCGACGCCGCATGTGATCCGACGCGTAACGACGGCTGACGGCAGCAAGGTGCTCTACGAAAATACCTACGACAACCCGCCCCGTGTCCTGTCGGAAGCGATTGCCGCCAACATGAACACGATGATGATGGGCGTCATCAACCAGGGAACGGGCAAGAGCGCCAAGCTTTCCGGTTGGCAGGCCGCGGGCAAGACCGGCACGACCCAGAATTCGCGCGACGCGCTCTTCGTCGGCTTCACCAGCAACCTCACAACCGGCGTCTGGTTTGGCAACGACGATGGCAAGCCGATGAAGAAGGTGACGGGCGGCGGCTTGCCGGCCAAGGCCTGGCAGGAATTCATGGTCGCCGCGCACAAGGGACTGTCGCCGGCGCCACTGTTCGGCAACGGGCAATTCATGGCTGATCCGGCAGCCAATCCCGGCTTCGGCGACCAGCCGATGGCGTCTGCGGAGCCCGGTATGGCGCCGCCGCTTGAAGAGCCGACGACAATCGGCAGCATTCTCTCTGGTGTCTTTGGTGAAAGCGCCGAGCGCTATCCACAGGCGAATGACCGGCCAAGACGCCAGCCGATCGCCCCGGTCAATGGCGGTCCCGTGCCGCCCGCCGACATCGCCGATGACGGTGGTTATGGCTACGGTGATGCGCTGCCGCCGGGTGATATTGGCGAGCCTGAACCGTCGCCGGCGCACCATCGGAAACGGACGACCTTGCTTGACTTGATCATGGGACAATAGTCGACGGGTTTTGGCCAGAAAAACGCCATCGTCCTGTGCGTGCCAAAATTAGCTGTTGGGCGCTTTTTTTGCCGGTTTTCTGGCTAGTTCTCGCCTTGCAGTCCCGAAAACCGCTCCTTATATACGCGGCATCACCGCAATCACGATTGCGTTAATCTTAAAGACCCATCCCGTAAGGGGCTGTCAGGGAAATGCCTTCTCGGGGTTCCGACAGCTTGCTTCAAGGAGAGAATGACATGGCAAAAGTAATTGGTATCGACCTCGGAACGACAAATTCCTGCGTCGCTGTCATGGACGGCAAGGACGCGAAGGTCATTGAGAACGCCGAAGGTGCGCGCACGACGCCTTCGATCGTAGCATTTTCCGAAGATGGCGAACGCCTCGTCGGTCAGCCGGCCAAGCGCCAGGCAGTCACCAACCCCACGGATACGCTGTTCGCAGTGAAGCGCCTCATCGGCCGCCGCTACGACGATCCGACGGTTGAAAAGGACAAGGCTCTCGTTCCTTTCGAGATCACCAAGGGCGACAACGGCGACGCATGGGTCAAGGCCCGCGGCACCGGCTATTCGCCTGCCCAGATCTCCGCGATGATCCTTCAGAAGATGAAGGAAACCGCTGAATCCTATCTCGGTGAAAAGGTCGAAAAGGCCGTCATCACCGTTCCCGCATACTTCAACGACGCACAACGCCAGGCAACCAAGGATGCCGGCAAGATCGCTGGCCTCGAAGTTCTGCGCATCATCAACGAGCCGACGGCGGCAGCCCTTGCCTACGGTCTCGACAAGAAGGACGGCAAGACCATCGCCGTTTACGACTTGGGTGGCGGTACCTTCGATATCTCGATCCTCGAAATCGGCGACGGCGTCTTCGAAGTGAAGTCCACCAACGGCGATACCTTCCTCGGCGGTGAAGACTTCGACATGCGTCTCGTCGAATACCTCGTTGCCGAGTTCAAGAAGGACAACGGTATCGACCTCAAGGGCGACAAGCTGGCTCTGCAGCGCCTTAAGGAAGCTGCCGAAAAGGCAAAGATCGAACTGTCGTCCTCGCAGCAGACCGAAATCAACCTGCCGTTCATCACCGCTGATGCAACCGGCCCGAAGCACCTGACGCTGAAGCTGACCCGCGCCAAGCTCGAAAGCCTGGTCGAGGATCTGATCCAGCGCACGATCGCACCGTGCAAGGCTGCTCTCAAGGATGCCGGCGTCACGCCAGCCGAGATCGACGAAGTCGTTCTCGTCGGTGGCATGAGCCGCATGCCGAAGGTCCAGGAAGTCGTCAAGCAGCTGTTCGGCAAGGAGCCACACAAGGGCGTCAACCCTGACGAAGTCGTGGCACTCGGCGCAGCCATCCAGGCTGGCGTTCTGCAGGGCGACGTCAAGGACGTTCTGCTTCTCGACGTAACCCCGCTGTCCCTCGGCATCGAGACCCTCGGTGGCGTCTTCACCCGTCTGATCGAGCGTAACACGACGATCCCGACGAAGAAGTCGCAGACCTTCTCGACCGCCGACGACAACCAGCAGGCCGTCACCATCCGCGTTTCGCAGGGCGAGCGCGAAATGGCTGCCGACAACAAGCTGCTCGGCCAGTTTGACCTCGTTGGCCTGCCGCCGGCACCGCGTGGCGTTCCGCAGATCGAAGTCACCTTCGACATCGACGCGAACGGCATCGTGCAGGTTTCGGCCAAGGACAAGGGCACCGGCAAGGAACAGCAGATCCGTATCCAGGCTTCTGGTGGTCTCTCCGACGCCGACATCGAAAAGATGGTCAAGGACGCCGAAGCCAATGCCGAAGCCGACAAGAAGCGCCGCGAGGCCGTGGAAGCCAAGAACCAGGCTGAAAGCCTGATCCACTCCACGGAAAAGTCGCTGAAGGAGTATGGTGACAAGGTTTCCGAGGCCGACCGCACCGCGATCTCCGATGCGATCGCTGCTCTGAAGTCTGCCGTCGAAGCAACCGAGCCGGATGCTGAAGACATCAAGGCAAAGACCCAGACCCTCATGGAAGTCTCCATGAAGCTCGGTCAGGCGATCTACGAAGCACAGCAGGCTGAAGGCGGTGCGGCAGCAGACGCATCCGCGGAAGCCGGCGACGACAATGTCGTCGATGCCGACTACGAAGAAGTCAAGGACGACGACCGCAAGAAGTCCGCCTAAGCGAGACGAGACGGTCTAGCTTGAAACTGACGTTCCGGCTGCCCACCATGGCAGCCGGAAAACCATTTCCGGGGTCTAATCCTTAATGGCAAAAGCCGATTTTTACGAAACGCTGGGTGTCGCCAAGACGGCGGACGAAAAAGAGCTGAAAAGCGCCTTCCGCAAACTCGCCATGAAGTACCATCCGGACAAGAATCCGGGCGACCACGACGCCGAGCGCAAGTTCAAGGAAATCAACGAAGCCTACGAAATGCTCAAGGATCCGCAGAAGCGTGCGGCCTATGACCGATATGGTCACGCTGCCTTCGAGCATGGCGGCATGGGCGGCGGCGGCATGGGCGGCGGCTTTGGCGGCGGCGGATTTTCCGACATTTTCGAGGATATCTTCGGCGAGATGATGGGCGGCGGCCGCCAGCGGCAGCGCTCTTCGGGCGGCCGCGAGCGTGGCGCCGATCTTCGCTACAACATGGAAATTTCGCTGGAGGAGTCCTTCTCCAGCAAGACGGCGCAGATCCGCGTGCCAACTTCGATCACTTGCGACGTCTGCTCCGGCTCGGGTGCGAAACCCGGCACGCAGCCGAAGACCTGCGGCACTTGCCAGGGCTCGGGTCGCGTGCGCGCTGCCCAGGGCTTCTTCTCGATCGAACGGACCTGCCCGACCTGTCATGGTCGTGGCACGATCATTCCCGATCCGTGCACGAAGTGCCATGGCCAGGGCCGCGTCACCGAAGAGCGTTCGCTGTCCGTGAACATTCCGGCCGGTATCGAAGACGGCACCCGCATCCGCCTGCAGGGCGAGGGCGAAGCCGGCATGCGCGGCGGTCCGGCGGGCGATCTTTACATCTTCCTGTCGGTGAAGCCGCATGAGTTTTACCAACGTGACGGCGCCGACCTCTACTGCACCATTCCGATCTCGATGACGACGGCGGCACTCGGCGGCACCTTTGACGTGGCGACGCTCGATGGCACGAAGTCGCGTGTGACGGTGCCCGAAGGCACGCAGGCCGGCAAGCAGTTCCGCCTGAAGGGCAAGGGCATGCCGGTGCTCCGTTCGCCGCAGACGGGCGACCTCTATATCCAGATCCAGATCGAGACTCCCCAGAAGCTGACAAAGCGCCAGCGCGAACTTCTCCAGGAGTTCGAGCAGCTCTCCTCGAAGGAGAACAATCCGGAATCGACCGGGTTCTTCGCGCGCATGAAGGAATTCTTCGAGGGCTGATCGACCCTATATGAAATGTAACAAAGGCCCGGTTGCTGCTGCAGCCGGGCCTTTGTTGTTTGCTTCGTCAGGTCGCCTACGCAGGGTTGTCTCAACGTTCGAACGTCAAAAACACCTTATTATCCCGGGTCGACCGAATGAATGGTGGGACATTGAGATAATAAAAGGCTAAATTAGTGTGACGAAAACCGTATAGCGTCGAGGGACACTTGGAACGCCGTCTCGCAGCCATCCTCGCAATCGACATCGTCGGCTATGGCCGGTTGATGGGCATAGATGAATCCGGAACGCTAAGTGCGGTGAAAACCTACCGCACGGAGCTGCTCAATCCGAAGATTGCACAGCACCGCGGACGCATCGTCAAGCTGACCGGCGATGGCATGCTGGCGGAATTCTCCAGCATCGTGAATGCTGTCGCCTGCGCCGATGAGGTGCAGCGAGAGGCCGCGCAACGAAACCTGTCGGTGCTCGAAGACAAACGTATCGAATTTCGGATCGGCATCCATCTCGGCGACGTCATTGTCGAGGAGGGCGATATCTTCGGGGACGGCGTCAATGTTGCTGCGCGGCTGGAGGCGCTGGCTGAGCCAGGAGGCATTGCCGTTTCGGCCACCGTCAAGGACCATGTCGGCTCACGGCTCGACCTGTCCTTCGAGGATCGCGGGGAACACCGCCTCAAGAACATCAAGGAACCGGTCCGGGTCTATATGATTTCGCCGCAGCGGGCGCTGCCACTGAAAGTGAACAAGGCGGCTTTGACCGCAGCCCGAAAAAAGCACAAGCAGCTTGTCGCCGTGCTGCCCTTCACTAACATGAGCGGCGATGCCGAGCAGGAGTATTTTTCCGACGGCATCACCGAGGACATCATCACCGACCTCTCGAAGGTGTCGAACCTCTACGTGGTCGCCCGCAACACCGCCTTCACCTACAAGGGCAAGTCCGTGCAGGTGAAGCAGGTGGCGTCGGAACTCGGTGTCGACTTCGTTCTCGAGGGGAGCGTGCGCAAAGTCGGCCAGCGCGTCCGCATCACCGGACAGCTGATCGATGCGAGAAATGGCGGGCACCTTTGGGCGGACCGCTTCGATCGCGACCTCACCGATATTTTCGCGATCCAGGACGAGATCACCCACGCAATCGTCGATCAACTCAAGATCAAGCTGCTACCCGAGGAGAGGCAGGCGATCGCAGCCGAGCCGACAAGCAATGTCGAGGCCTACACCTATTATCTGCGTGGACGACAGCTGTCTCACACCTGGACAAGGCCCTATCTACTTCTGGCCCGGCGCATGTTTGCAACGGCCGTTGCGTTGGATCCGGAATATGCCCGTGCCTATGCCGGCATGGCGGATTGCGAGTCGGCGCTGCGCGATTGGCATGCGGGTGAGTTTACACTGCAGGGGATACTCAATCTGAGTGCCAAGGCGCTGGCGCTCGATCCGAATCTTGCCGAGGCGCATGCGTCGCGCGGACTGGCGCTGCACCAGGACGGGCGAGACGAGGAGGCTCTTGTCGAGTTCGAAAAGGCGCTGGCGCTGGAGCCCGATCTCTATGAAGCGAATTTCCACTATGGTCGCTTCCTTTTCATGGAGGGCAAGTTCGAGGGGGCAATCACCTTCTTCACTAGGGCGGCCGAGATCCGCCCCGACGACTATCTCTCGCCCATTCATCTGATGAGCGCATGCCGGTCGCTTGGTCTCGAGGAGGAGCGAGCGCATTGGGCGCGCGTCTGCATCGAGCGTGCGGAAGAGGCCTTGGAGCGGCATCCGGAAAACTCGGGGCCGGCCCATCGCGGTGCGCTCGCATTGGCTCACATGGGCGATGCGCAACGCGCTAAGGAGTGGGTCAAGCGCGCGCAGATGATTGATCCGGATGACATCGTTGCTCAATACAACATCGCGTGTGTCTATGCTTTGTTGGACGAATGCGACGCCGCACTCGATCTGTTGGAAGAACTGCTGCCGCAATCGTCCTGCTATCACATCCTATGGTTCAAGCATGATTCGGACCTAGATTCGGTGCGCGATCACCCGCGGTTCGAGAAAATGCTGGATGCGATCGCGGCATGCTCGGCCTCGCTGGAGTACCGGGTCGCGTCAGAATAGCGCCGGCGCTTGCTGGGTGTTCCATTATGAAACAAGCAAAAATGCACGTCTGCCTTGCGTTAACGCAGGCAGTGAATGCCGCTTTGCAAATAGAAGCAAAGCGGCCAGTATCCTTTCGGGGATAAACCAAAAACAAGGGCAACTTCCATGACGGCAGCAGCCACTTCTTTGTCTTTGCAGTCCGATGATGTCGATGTGCTCGCCGGCGCGCTCTATTCCTGGTGTGCCGAGCGCAACATCAAGCTGCGCAGCCAGCGGGGACTTTCCATCGCGAGCATCGCGATCGATCTCTACCATGCTGGCCATCGGACGCAGGACGACTTGCTCATCGCGCTTCACGCGTGCGAGTTGCACTGACCGACAGGGTTCAGCGCAAAGCCTCGATGTAGCTTTCACCGGTCATGATCGACAAGATGGTCTTGACGGCCTCCTTGCCTGCCGCAGAGCGAAGCTTGTCATAGTGCAGGGCAAGCTCATATGCTTCGGGGCTCAGCCCTGGCCGCGCTGCTCCGTCAGACGGGTTGGCGCCCTCGAACAGTTCCGAAATATCAACGCCCAGAAAAACCGCGATCTGGTGAAGCTTGCTTGCGGATACGCGGTTGGTGCCTTTCTCGTATTTCTGAATTTGTTGAAAAGTCAGCCCCAGCGCCTCGCCCAGTTCCAGCTGCGATATGCGTCGTTTGGCCCTCAGTGTCCGTACATTTTTACCAACAATAATATCTACCGGATCTGGCACCGTTATGTTCCCTTATAAATGCAATCTATACGCATAGTACTATGCCCGCCTTCCATAATATCTCAATCCCATGAGTTGTAAATTTCAACCCGCTTTTGTTATGGTTTTTTGCCCAATAATCATACACTTTCGGCGTAGATGTAGACTGTAGCGTGCACGTTATTTCCGATGCCAGCTAAAGGCGGTGCACGTACGCGAAGCTGTGCGTCGTTTTACTTGCCGCGGCCATGCGTCAATTCACTGGCTTCCATGCCTGTGAAAACTTGACCGACGCGCCGGCAGCCTCTATTTTAGAATAATTCTAAAACTGAGGTTGTCATGCTGTCCAGGCTTTTTTGGTCATCCAAGCGCTCGTTCGATTCTTTGTCGGAACAGGAAATACTCGCACTCGCCATTGGGGCCGAAGAGGAGGACGCGCGCATCTATCTCGCCTACGCCGACATGCTGCGCAGCAACTATCCCGCGTCCGCTAAAATTTTCGAAGAGATGGCCGAGGTCGAGGACACCCATCGCAAGTCCCTGATCGAAATCTATCGCCAGCGGTTCGGTGAACGCATCACGCTCATTCGCCGGGAGCATGTTCAGGGTTTCTATGAGCGCAAACCCGACTGGCTGCGACGCAACCTGTCGCTCGAGAAAATCCGCGGTGAAGCCGAAGCGATGGAGCAGCAGGCCTATCGCTTCTATGTCGAAGCGGCACGGCGCGTCACGGACGCGCAGACCCGGCAGTTGCTCGGTGACCTCGCCTTGGCGGAGCAGGGCCATGAGGACATTACTCACATGCTTGTCGACAAGCACACGCCGGCCGACGTCAAGGCGGAGGAAGATCACGCTGCCCGCCGCCAACTGGTGCTCACCTATGTGCAACCCGGCCTTGCCGGCTTGATGGATGGCTCGGTATCGACCTTGGCGCCGATCTTCGCAGCCGCCTTTGCGACCCAGAACACCTGGCAGACCTTCCTTGTCGGCATGTCCGCCTCGGTTGGCGCCGGCATCTCGATGGGCTTCACAGAAGCGGCACATGACGACGGCAAGATTTCAGGCCGCGGATCGCCGATCAAGCGCGGCATCGCCTGCGGCGTCATGACCGCGCTTGGCGGTCTCGGCCACACCTTGCCCTATCTCATCCCGTACTTCTGGATCGCAACGACGATGGCCGTGATCATCGCGATCTTCGAACTCTGGGCGATTGCCTTCATCCAGAACAGATTTATGGAAACGCCATTCCTGCGCGCTGCCTTCCAGGTGGTCGTGGGCGGCGGTCTCGTTCTCGGTGCCGGCATTCTGATCGGCAATGGATAAAGCGAGCTCCGGCACTACGGAGCGATCGACGCGGTGAATTGATCTGGCGCGCGAATGCACAGGCGATGCGCCGGAATGACGCGCTAGACTAACTGGCGTCGTGCATAAAAAAGGCCGGCGTTTCGCCGGCCTCAGACTGCTGACAAACCCGTCGATATTTTCGGCGGGTTTGTTTTTTGGACGTTGGTTGTTTTAGTTGGGTTCTGAGGCGGGGCGAAGTTGGCGGCCTCTGGCCCTCATGCCATGGCTGGT
>NZ_JACUZZ010000059.1:0-12750 GCF_014851595.1 Rhizobium sp. RHZ01 | reverse complement strand
AGTCTCTTTCAAGAACCGAAATCTCTTCCGGTCCCGCAAGCTCCGCCGCCCACGTTTCTCTTTCTTCTCATCTTCAATTGTCAAATAACAGACCAGATACCCCGGTCGAATTTCCTCGCCTCAAACCCAAAAGCCCAAGGAACCAATCAGCAACAAAGCCAATCTTAAAAGAAACTTGAGAGCGAAGGGCTTCGTCGCCAGCAGCGCCGCCGCCCTCGTTCAGTGAGGGGGCTTATAGATCCTACCCCTTTTCTAAGTCAACAGCGCCAGACAAAGTTTTTTGACATTTTTGTAACAGATTGATTCTCAAGTGGGATTTTCTAGAGACCGCGTTTGGGATCTTGAACGGCCCTCCAGCGGGGCTCCAAATTCCTCGATCAGATGGTCGTGTAGCGCCCTATCAGCGAAGTTCTGTTCCTTCCCGCTCGCGCAAAAGCGGCGCTGGAGGGTTGAAACTCCGCGAAACTGGATCATCTGCCCCCTTACGGATCAAATCTCGCGGAACCTATCGCAGCTCTTTCGTGTTCTCGTTCGTGTAAGGAAAAGGAGAAAGACATGGCTGCCACTACCGATGACATCAGAGCATCCGTCAGCAAGGATATCGCCGCACTCCAGCAAGAAGTGTCCCGCCTGCAGAAAATGATCTCGGCGCAGGGCGCAGAGGCTTACTATGAGGTGCGTGACCGGGCAGGCAAGGCTTATGAGGACGCCCTTCCCCGCGCGAAGAGCGCGGTAGCGCAGATCCGGGCAGAAGGTGTGGCTGCCGCAGGCGCCGCCCGCGAGCATCCTGCTGCGACGACGACCGCGTTGGCGCTCGCCGGTGCGATCGGCTTTCTAGCCGGCTATCTCTTGGCCGGCAGTCAAGAGCCACCACGTCATTGGTGGCGCTGATATGGTGACAGCGGAAACGCCCCGCATTCATCGCGAGCCGCAGTGATCCGAAGTTTAGTGCGGCTCGTAATACTTTGGTCTTAGAAAAACCAAGTTTTGCCGTTACTACGGCCGGTAGAATAAGAGGGAGGACTATTCGTGGAGTGCAAGGGAGCCCATTTTATAGTCGAAGTCAGCGTTGATGGCGTCAACGGCCGCAGGGCTGTCGGCATCATGAACACGCGTCAAGCTCTCGAACTGCCCGAGTTGCCTTCCCTGTCCTACACCCATCCGGACCCCGCCAAGGCAGCGGCAGGTGTCGTTATCAGCCGTCAGGAACTCGCCGGTTACATGGCCAGCCACTGAGGCTTTCTGCCCTCTCCCCAAGACGAATTGGATGGCGCGCAAAGCGCCATCTCGCTTTTTGCGCTTTCGTCACGCAGCACTTTGAACCTCTTATTATCCCCGCGTTTTGTCGATGGCTTGCTGGCATCGTGACCCTGTTCATGTCAGAACCTGATCAACGGCAATGACGGGAAGAAACAGTGTGAGGCAGCGGCGCTCACCTCAGAAATCGCGCGAACGCGCCAGACCGAACGGGGAGACATCCGGCAAGCGGGTAACTTTGCCGCGTGCGCTCTCCAAGCTCGGGCACTGTTCGCGCACGCAGGCCGAACGGCTAATCCTGGAAGGTCGCGTGTCGGTCGATGGACGCAAAGTCACCGATATTTCCGCATGGGTAGACCTGGCATTCGCGAAGATCCGCGTCGACGGTACCGAAGTGGTCGCCGAGGCAAAGATCTACCTGATGCTGAACAAGCCGCGCGGGCTGGTCACGACGCGCGATGATCCCGAGGGCCGGCCGACCGTCTACGACTGCCTCAAGGATTTCGAGGCTCCGCACCTCTCGCCGGTCGGAAGGTTGGACAAGGCGAGCGAAGGCTTGCTGCTTTTTACCAACGATACCGTCTTCGCGCAGGCGCTGCTCGATCCGCTCACCCATGTCACCAAGACCTACCATGTCCAGGTCAACCGGATCATGGACATGGAGATGCTGGCCCAGATGACTTATGGGGTCCGCCATGACGGCGAAATTCTGAAGGCGACGTCGGCGACGCTGTTGAGGAGCGGCGACAGGAATGCCTGGATCGAGGTCGAACTCGATGAGGGCCGCAACCGCCAGATCCGCCGCATGCTGGAAGCCCTGGATGTCGAATGCCTCCGTCTCGTGCGCGTTGCGATCGGTGGCCTGGCGCTCGGCGAGCTGCCAAAGGGTGCGGTGCGTGCCTTGACGGATGCGGAACTAAGAGAATTGCGCCAGAGTTCCGGCGTGGAAACGGCAAGATGGAATTGAGTGCATGACGGAATTGGCGGCGCACGAGTTTTGGCAGGAGATCCACAGCCCGGGCACCTTTAGAAGCGACGGCGATGTCTCGGCGTCCTATATCGCCGAACTGGATGATGGGCGGCAGCTTCGCCTGCCTGTACGCGTGTTGGCAGACGGGCAGCATGCGCTGGCCTCCCTGATCATCAACCAGGCAAGCTTCCAGGTTCTCGATGTCCTGGCTCGATCGCTTGCCGAGAAACTGGAGCCTTTCGAGGTGGAAGTTGTTGCCGGCCTACCGACCCTTGGCCTGACGCTCGCAGCCGCCGTGGCGCAGAAGCTGGGGCATACACGATATGTGCCGCTCGGAACGTCCCGAAAGTTCTGGTACCGCGACGACCTGTCCGTGGCGCTCATCTCGATTACCACCCCCACCCAACAGAAACGTCTTTATATAGATCCTCGCATGCTGCCGCTGCTGGAGGGTCGGCGTGTTGCGCTGATCGACGACGTCATTTCCAGTGGCACTTCGATCGTTTCCGGGCTGCAGCTTCTTGCCGGCTGCGGCATTGAGCCTGTTGCGATCGGTGCCGCCATGTTGCAGTCCCGCCGCTGGTGCGAAACGCTCGATGCTGTCGGACCGCAATGGCGGGAAAGAACAGTCGGCGTCTTTTCTACCCCGATGTTGGAGATGACCGAGACCGGCACCTGGCGCCGCCCCGCAGTCTGAATGCACGGTCGCGTGGAGCGCGGATTGCAACATTTCGCTCTATACAGTGCGAGCCGAACCGCTACAGTCTCTTGATGGATTGAGGTTCGGGGCAAACCATGACGTTCGAGCAAGCATCCTTGCTGATCCTCCTGCTTGCGATGCTCATCCTGTTTTCGTTGGAGCGTTTTCGTATCGAAGTGGTCGCGATTGCCGGGCTGCTCGCCGGATATGCCCTCCGCCTCTATTCCGCCGAACAGATCTTCTCCGGTTTTGCAAGCCCGGTGGTCATCACGGTCGTCGAGATCCTGCTCATCGTACAGGTCCTTGCACGGGCGCAGCTTTTTGATCAGCTCGCGGATTTTTTCGTGCGAGCCAAATTTTCGGATATCGCCGTCATCGCGACGTTGTCGGGCGCAACCGGCTTCATCTCGATCTTCATGAACGACATCGGCGCCTTTTCGATCGCTTTGCCGGCGACGCTGCGCGTGAGTGCCCTGCTCGCGATACCCAAACGGCAATTGATTATACCGATCTCCTTTGCCGCGCTCCTGGGCGGCATCGTCTCGCTGATCGGCACGCCCGCGAACATGCTCGTCAGCAACGCCTGGGCAAACGCAAACGGCAGCGGCTTTCGACTTTTCGACTTTGCCTATGTCGGGCTGCCGGTCGCCGTCGTCGGCATCATCATGACCGCGTGGCTTGCACCGCGGTTATTTCCGAAAAAGGATGGAGAGGCGCTCTCCGCTGAGCCGGTTTCACCACCGCGACGCAGGATCACCGAACGACATATCCCACCGGGCTCCTCGCTGATCGGTGCTCGGCTTTCGGACCTGCCGGATCGCTTCTCGCTGCAGCCGCATACGCTCGTGCGTGACGGCAAGTTTGTTTTCGGCACGCCCGACAAATTGGTTGTCGAGGCGGGCGACCTGCTATTGGCCGAAGCAGACGAGACAGTCTTTGATAGGCTTTACTCGTCCGGAACCCTGCTTCCGGAGCGCCACCCGAGCGCAGATTCTGCCGATCTCGATTACGTCGAGGCCGTCGTAATGCCGGAAAGCACGTTGGTCGGCTCGCGGCTACATTCTCTCGAGGTGTTCAGCAGCCGCGATGTTACGATATCGGCACTCTCCATGCGCTCGCCACGGATCGAGGGGCGCTTCGCCGACCTGCAACTGTCGATCGGCGACATTCTGGTCTTGGAGGGCGAGCAAAGGGCGATCGCCGAAGCGCTGGAGGAGTGCGAATGCCTCCCGCTGGCGTCGCAGCCGCCGTCCCGAATGTCCGCATCGTCCTGGCAGCCTTTTGCCATTTTCGCCGCAGGCGTCGCCGCGACGGCCTTCGAACTCGTGACGCCTGATATTGCTTTTGCAGGCGTCGTGCTTGTCCTAGCACTCCTAAATTACCTCAACATTCGCCAGGCGATGGCTGATCTCAACTGGCCGATCATCATCATGCTCGGCGCAATGATCCCGATCGGTTCCGCCGTCGCGACAACTGGCACCGCCCAACTCATCGCGGCGGCGCTGGGTTCCATGGTGTCGCTGGCCGAACCCGCCGTGGGGGTGGCGCTTGTTCTCTTTCTGTCGATGCTCCTGACGCCTTTTGTTAACAACGCGACTGTCGCAATCGTCATGAGCCCCATCGCCGTTGCCTTCGCAGCAGGCGGCCATCACTCTCCATCGGCCTATCTGATCGCCGTCGCCGCGGGCGCCTCGCTGGATTTTCTGACACCCTTCGGCCACCACAACAATACGCTTGCCATGGGGATCGGAAGCTACCGCTTCAGTGACTTTCTGAAGGCCGGCGCGCCTCTGACCGTGCTGAGCTATAGTCTTACCCTACTTCTTATCTATCTCTTCTGGCTTTAGGAGCCGGTTTGCTTGACATCCCCGGCAATGGAACTAGAGCAGGGGAAAAGTTCCCGATCAACGCAGAAGGATGGTCGAGCCCGTGCGAATCCTCTCCGAAGCCCATTTCCCAGAGCTCCCCAATTACTACCGTGGCAAGGTTCGCGAGAACTATGACCTGCCGGATGGGCGCCGCATCATCATCAGCACAGACCGATTGAGTGCTTTCGATCGCATCCTCACCTGCATCCCTTACAAGGGCCAGGTCCTCACGCAGACGGCCCGCTACTGGTTCGAGGCGACGAAGGACATCTGCCCCAACCACGTTCTCGACTATCCCGATCCGAACGTTGTCATCGGCAAGCGTCTCGATATCCTGCCGGTGGAAATCGTCGTTCGCGGTTATCTCGCCGGCACCACGGGGACCTCGATCCTCACTCTTTATAAGAAGGGCGAGCGCGAGATGTACGGCATGCGACTGCCGGACGGCATGCGCGACAACCAGAAACTCCCGACCCCAGTCATCACGCCGACCAGCAAGGAATTCGATGGCGGCCACGACGAACCGTTGACGCCTGCCGAGATCGTCGAGCGCGGGCTCTTGACCAAGGAACAATGGGAAACGCTCTCGCGTTACGCGCTGGCTCTCTTTGCCCGCGGCCAGGAACTTGCGGCCAAGCGCGGGCTCATCCTTGTCGACACCAAATATGAGTTCGGCACGGACGAGAACGGCAACATCATTCTCGCGGACGAAATCCACACACCCGACAGCAGCCGCTACTGGCTTGCCGACAGCTACCAGTCAAGTTTCGAGGCAGGCGCGCGCCCGACAAGCTTCGACAAGGACTTCGTTCGCGCCTGGGTCGCGGAGCGTTGTGATCCTTACAAGGACGAAATCCCGGAAATTCCCGTCGAACTGATCCAGCAGACCTCCGAGGTCTACATCAAGGCCTACGAGAGCATCACGGCGCAACGCTTCGTTCCCGACGACAGCGGCGCGACGCCGGTCGAGCGCGTCCGCAAGAATCTGTCCGTCTACTTCTCTTAAAGTCGCGCCATAGAAAGCCTGCAACATTAGCTTGCAGGCTTTCCGTCCTTAGCGCTAGCATCTGGAAAACTGGGGGCCGGCCTCGTGCCGGCAGGGGAATGGATGGCACGCAGGCCAAGACGTAAGGCCGAAGAGACTCGTGAAGACATTCTGTCCATGGCGGAATTGTTGTTCCGGCAACGCGGCTTTGTCGCCGTTTCGATCGCCGACATTGCTGCCGCGCTTGGAATGTCGCCTGCCAACGTCTTCAAGCATTTCCGCTCGAAAGCTGCCCTCGTCGATGCCATCGCTGAACGCCATCTGGGCGATGTAGCTGACCGCTTCGCGACCTTTGACGATGAGCTACCGCCGAATGAGCGGTTGCTGCGCTTTGTCTTGCGCCTGCTGGACAGCCACCTGCAGGACATTCAGCAGAACCCCTACATCTTTGAAATGGTCCTGATGACGGTGCAGGCCAAGCTCGAGGCCGGCAATCGATATAGGGAGCGCATCGTCCGGAAACTGGATGAAATCATACGAGCAGGTGTCGCCGAAGGTCGCTATCACTGCAGTAGCGCCGCAGATGCCGCCAACACCGTTGCCGATGTCCTGGCGAGTGTCCTGCATCCCGTTCTGATCGCCCGTGATGATAAGGACACACTTGTCCAGCGCGCAAAGCAGATCGTCATTTTCGTGGATGCCGCACTGCAAAATAGCGCTTGCTAAGTGACGATTCATAACTTACGTCACTTCGTAAAGTCTTTCTTAAATTCGGATCAGTGGCATTTGATTCTGGATCGACGATCGGCCTTGCTTGTTGAAGAAGGTCACTGGTTCGGACGCCACCGCACAAGGAATTCATTATGATACGGCGCATTTTCCTCGTTTCCTCCGCCCTCGCGATCGGCGGCGTCCTCGCCGCATGCAGCGACAGCGGCAACAAGCAGGGCGCGGCCGGGGCCGCGGGTGCAGCCGCCGCCCAGCAAGCCGCGCCGGTTGGCGTGATATCCCTGACGAAGGCCACCTTCCCCGTCACCACGATCCTGCCTGGCCGCGCCGAGGCTTCGCAGATCGCCGACATTCGCCCGCAGGTGAGCGGCATCATCCGCGAGATCCCCTTCAAGGAAGGTGGCGAAGTCAAGAAGGGCGACGTCCTCTATCAGATCGAAGACGCACCTTACCTGGCAACCGCTGCACAAGCGCGCGCCGCCATTGCCAAGGCCGAAGCCAGCGTTCCCAGCGCGCAAAGCAATTTCGATCGTTACCAGCGCCTAGTCGGCTCGGGCGCGACGCAGATCGAGCTTGAGACCGCACGCACCAACCTTCTGCAGGCGCAGGCCGAGGTCGAATCCGCGAAGGCAGCGCTGACTGCCGCCGAAATCGATGTCGACCACACGAAGATCACTGCGCCGTTTGACGGCGTTATCGACCAGACGGCATACAACGTCGGCAACGTCGTCGCGGCCAACCAGACGACGGCGCTCACCACCGTGCGCCAGTTGGACCCGGTCTACATTCTATTGACGGAGTCGAGCACCAACCTGCTGCGGCTTCGCGACGCGATCCGCAGCGGCGAGGTCAAGGGCAACGCCGGCAATGCCGCCTTCCGCCTCATCCTCGAAAACGGCAAGGAATATGACCAGAAGGGCACGCTCGACATGTCGAAGTCCGTCGTCAGCGAGACGACCGGGACGTTTATCATCCGCGTGCGCTTCCCGAATCCAGATCACATCATCTTGCCCGGCATGTATGTCCGCGCGACGCTGGAACTCGGCGCGGAGCAAGGCTATGCGCTGCCGCAGCTTGCCACCAGCCGAAATGCAAATGGGGAGCTGACCGCGCAGTTCGTCTCAGCCGACGGCAAGGTCGAAACCCGCATCTTCGAAAACGCATCTCCTTCGAACAACGCCTGGCTTGTGACCGAGGGTATCAAGGACGGCGACCAGCTGATCGTCAGTGGCCTGCAGTCGATTACGGCAGGCATGCCCGTCAAGCCAATGCCGATGAAAATCAATGACAAGGGCATCGTCGTGCCCGCTGATCAGGCCGCATCCGGTGAAGCGCAGAAGCCCGCCGCGAAGTAATTCGCGACGAACCGTGATCAGAGCCGCACAGGAACAGTAAGCCAATGGCCAAGTTTTTCATCCGACGCCCGATCTTTGCTTGGGTCATCGCGATTACGATCATGCTCGCGGGCCTGCTCGCGATCTTTACGCTCTCGATTTCGCAATACCCCGATATCGCGCCGACGACGGTGCGGATCAACGCGACCTATCGCGGAGCGAGTGCCGAAACGGTCGAGAAATCGGTGACGACCATCATCGAAGACGGCATGACCGGCCTCGACGACCTGACTTACATGACCTCGACCTCGTCGACCGGCTCTGCCAGCATCTCGCTGACGTTCGGCACCAGTGCCGACCCCGACATCGCGCAGGTTCAGGTCCAGAACAAGCTCCAGCTCGTGCAGTCCAAGCTGCCGGGCGATGTCATTGACGCTGGCATCAGCGTCACCCGCTCGACGTCGAGCATCCTGCTCGTCGGCTCGCTCGTTTCGACCGACGGCAAGCGCAGTTCCGTCGACCTCGGCAACATCATGTCGACGTCCATCGAAGATCAGATCCAGCGGTTGGAAGGCGTCGGCAGCATCAATATCTTCGGCTCCGGCTACGCCATGCGCGTCTGGCTCGATCCGTACAAGCTGCTGAAGTACCAATTGACGACAGGCGACGTGACCTCCGCAATCGAAGCACAGAACACCCAGGTTTCCGTTGGATCGCTTGGCGCCCAGCCATCAGTTGAAGGCCAGCAGCTCAACGTGACCATTACGGCGCAGAGCCAGCTCACTACCGTTTCCGACTTCGAGCACATCATTCTGAAGGTCGAAAAGGACGGTTCCACCGTGCGCCTCAGCGACGTGGCACGCATCGAGATCGGCCAGGAGAGCTATGGCGGCTCCTCCCGTTACAACGGTCAGCCATCGAGCGGTTTTGCCGTCAACCTCGCCATCGGCGCCAACGCCATCGATACTGCCGCCCGCGTACGCTCTGCCCTCGACACCATCAGCCGCGGCCTGCCGGAAGGCGTGGAAATCACCTATCCGTACGACACAACACCGTTCGTCGAGCTGTCGATCGAGAAGGTCGTGCACACGCTGATTGAAGCCATCGTTCTCGTGTTCATCGTGCTGCTGATCTTCCTGCAGAATCTTCGGGCAACGCTTATTCCGACGATCGCCGTGCCGGTGGTTCTGCTCGGGACCTTTGGCATTCTCGCCATGGCGGGATATTCGATCAACACGCTGACAATGTTTGCCATGGTGCTGGCGATCGGCCTCCTCGTCGACGACGCGATCGTCGTCGTCGAGAACGTCGAACGCATCATGACGGAAGAGAAGCTGTCGCCGCTCGAAGCGACCGAGAAGTCGATGGGCGAAATCACCGGCGCGATCGTTGGTATCGCGCTCGTCCTCACGGCCGTCTTTATTCCAATGGCCTTCTTCGGCGGTTCAACCGGCATCATCTATCGCCAGTTCTCCGTGACGATTGTCTCGGCAATGCTGCTTTCTGCCCTCGTCGCGATCGTGCTGACGCCAGCGCTCTGCGCGACGATGCTAAAGCCTGTAAGCGAGCACAAGAAGCACCGCATCGGTGACTGGTTCAACCGCAACTTCACGCGCTCCACCAACGGCTATGTCAGGACCATCAGTTACCTGCTGAAGCGGCCGATCCGCGTCATGCTCGTCTTCCTTCTTATCGGCGTCGGTTGCGCCTATCTCTTCAATCGCCTGCCAAGCTCGTTCCTTCCTCAGGAAGACCAGGGCGTTCTGCTGACCATCGTCACCACCCCTCCGGGTTCGACGACACAGCAGACGCAAGCTGTCGTCGAGAAGGTCGAGAAATACTACCGCGAGAACGAGAAGGATGCCGTCCAGTCCGTCTTCGGCGCGCTTGGTTTCGGCTTCAATGGCTCTGGCCAGAACAGCGCCATCGTTTTCACCAAGCTCAAGGATTTCTCGGAACGCACGGAACCAAACCTGCATGCCCAGGCTGTCGTGACGCGGGCGCTCAAGACCTTCTTCACCTTCCGCGAGGCGCAGGTCTTCGCGCTGCTGCCGCCCGCGATCCAGGGTCTCGGTGTCTCGAGCGGCTTCTCCATGTATCTCGTCGACACCGGCGGTCATGGCACCGATGCGCTGGATGCTGCCTCGAAGCGGCTGATCCAGATGGCCAACACCAGCGGCAAGGTCGTTGCCCTCCGCAGCAACAACAAGGAAGTCGAGCCGCAGATGAAGATCGTCATTGACCAGGAGAAGATCGGCGCGATGGGCGTCGATATTTCCGCGGTCAATTCGATGCTCTCGGTGATCTTTACCGGCCGCGACGTCAACGACTTCACGCTGAACGGCGAGATCAAGCCGGTCTACGTGCAGGGTGATGCGCCATTCCGCATGCAGCCTGACGATCTCGATCATTGGTATGCCCGCAACTCGAGCGGGGAGATGGTGCCCTTCTCCGCCTTCACCCGCACAGAATGGGTCAAGGGCGCCCCGACGCTCGCCCGCTTCAACGCAGTAAGCGCCATCCCGCTCGACGGCGCGTCCCCACCGGGCGTAAGCTCGGGTGACGCGATGAATGAAATGGAAGCTTTGACCGCGCAGCTGGGCGGCGGTTACACCGTCGCCTGGCAAGGTATCTCCTACCAGGAACGTTTGTCGGGTTCGCAAGCACCGATGCTCTACGCGATCTCCGTCCTCGTCGTCTTCCTCTGCCTGGCAGCGCTTTACGAAAGCTGGTCGATCCCGTTCTCCGTCATCATGGCCGTACCGGTCGGCGTCCTCGGGGCCCTCACTGCCGCAACGTTCTTCGGCCAGGCGAACGACGTCTACTTCAAGGTCGGCCTGCTTACGACCATAGGTCTTGCCGCGAAAAACGCGATCCTGATCGTGGAGTTTGCGAAGGACAGAATGGAAACGGGAATGGGACTGCTAGAGGCGACACTTGAGGCAGCGCGCCTGCGCCTACGCCCCATCATCATGACATCGCTTGCCTTCATTCTAGGCGTCGTACCGCTTGCAATCGCAACCGGCGCCGGTTCTGCAGCGCAAAACGCGATCGGCATCGGAGTGCTCGGCGGCATGCTCGCAGCAACGGCTCTCGGCATCTTCTTTGTCCCCTCATTCTTCGTTGTCATCCGCCGGATCTTCTCGCGGACGCAAAAAAATGAAGCGTGAGTGTGATATAAATGCACTGTGAGAAGAGGAGACTCGTTGATACATTGCCGCCGACTGCTTCGGGATGGTGTTTCTCATTTGAGCGAAGCGCGGCCGATAGCGAAGCATGAAGGCTTCTGACAAGAATAGATTTGGTCGAGTTACAGGAAGATTTTTAATGGCATCTTTTCGCTTTGCCTCTCCGGCGCTTCTGCTTTTGCTCGCGGGCTGTGTCAGCGGCCCGGATCATGTTCCTCCGGAGATGCCGCTTCCGTCGAAGTTCAGCGAGGGCGGCGCCAAGAACATAGGCGACGTCTCGACGGCAGCGTGGTGGACGGCTTATCGTGACACCAGGCTGAACGGCCTGGTCGGCGAGGGACTAAACCAGAACCTCTCGGTACAGCAGGCCCTAGAACGCATCAACGCCGCAGCTGGCGGCGTCACCGTGGCCGGCGCCGGTTCGTTGCCGAGCCTGCTGGTCGGTGCCAGCCACACCACGAGCGGCACGATGGGTGAGCGGAGCGTCTCAGGCGGCGCCACCAACATCAGCGCCGGCGAAGCCAACGTCTCCTGGCTACTCGATCTCTTCGGCCAGTATCGCCGCTCCAAGGAAAGCGCACAGGCAAGCCTTGATGCCGCCTATTCCAGCGCCGACGTCGCCAAGCTCACCCTCCTGCAGGATTTGGTGAACTCCTACATCGACCTGCGCTTCTTCCAGGAGCGCCTGGCACTGTCGCGCGCCAACCTGAAGTCGCGCCAGGAAACCTACGAGCTGACCAAGTTCCAGCTCGAAGCCGGCGCCGCCTCACGCCTCGACGTCGTCCAGGCCGAAGGACTGGTGCAGTCGACGCAGGCCGAAATCCCCGGTCTGGAAACCAATATCCGAGTCGCCGCCCACCACATCGCCACGCTGCTCGGCCAGCCGGCCGGCTCACTGCTCGGTGAGCTCCTGAAGGGCGCACCGCAGCCGATCTTCCGCGGCGGCATTGCCTCCGGCGTCCCGGCCGACCTGATCCGCAACCGGCCCGACATTCGCGTCGCCGAGCGGAATCTCGCCGCCGCTACCGCCAATATCGGCGTTGCCATCTCGCAGCTCTACCCGACGATCACCCTGTCGGGTTCGATCTCGCCGAGCTATGTCAAGGTGGCCGGCGTCTCGGGCGGCAGCTTGACCAGCTGGTCCTTCGGCCCGACCCTGACGCTGCCGATCTTCGACGGCGGCCGCCTGCGCGCCAATGTCGACATCGCCAAGTCCGATGCCAAGACGCAGTATCTCGCCTGGAAATCGACGGTGCTAAGCGCTGTCGAAGAGGTCGAGAACGCGCTCTCGGCGGTGCGCCGCGACGCCCAGACGGTGGAAGCGCTGCGCGCCCAGGTGAAGACGACGCAGGAAACCCTGGAACTGTCGACCGCCAGCTATAAGGACGGTGCGTCTTCGCTGCTCGATGTGCTCGATGCGCAGCGCCAGGTGTCGCTGGCCCAGGCAAGTCTTGCTGCAGCCATCCAGCAGATGGCCAAGGACTATGTCGCCCTCAACGTCGCCATCGGCGGCGGCTACAATCCGGGCGCACCGCGGACCACCGCGCCACCAAAGGCAAGCTGAGCCACATGAGACATCAAGCCCCGCCAACAGCGGGGCTTATACATTGCGAGGCCGGTGCATCGGTTATGATGCACCGGCCTCGTTTGCCATTGAGGTGATTGCAACACCGCAGTGACGATGCGCAGAGCGGTTGGTCCTAGCGGGCCTGAACTTTC
>NZ_JACUZZ010000058.1:0-14634 GCF_014851595.1 Rhizobium sp. RHZ01 | reverse complement strand
AATTGGCCGGTTCAGCAAGGACTTCTTCCGCCGATACTGCGCGAATTCGTCGCCCGCCGTAAATCGCTCTCCGAAGTCAGCCGCCATCGCTGCACGGCAATTCTCCATTTGAGCCCCTGAAACGGCATCAATCCTTCCTGTGACAGGCAATGTGTTGATTGCGGCAGATGCGGTCATGCACAGTTCGATGGAGGACGCGGAAACGCGCCCAATCTTCGTTACCGATATGGACGACGAACTTCGAATTCGACAGAGCACCCCAAAAATATCTGCCTTAGCAAAAACCGAAGACGTTGCGTTCGTTGTTTATGGCCACGACGCTGCCCGGTAGGAATCCCTGTGTCGATCTCCAGCCGCAGAGGCTCTGCCAGCGCTAACCCAGTGTGCCCTGCACCGGCCGTCCCTGCCATCCGGCTAGACTATGCTGTCACCCGCGTCGTGCCAGCGATCGTGCGATGTCGACGATATCGTCGCGGCCAGCAGTTGGATCTTCCTTATTCCAGGCAATGCCAAGCCCGATCCGGAAGTCGATGCCCTTCACCTTCTTCAGCTCAAAGCCGCGATTGGGAAGATCCAGTGTCCATTCCGGGGCAAAGCCGATGCCAAGCCCGGCAGAGACCAGCGACACCAGCGCATAGGTGTCATCGCAGCTGAAGGCAATGTTGGCGGTGAGGTCGTATTCGGCGAACTTCTCATTGAAGTAACGTTCCGAAAACGACAGGTTCTGCCGGTTGAAGGCGATGATCTTCTGAGTGCGCAGATCATCGATGCTGATCTCTTCCCTGGCAGCCAGCGGATTGGCATGGCCAACCGCCAGGTAGTAGCGCTCATGCGCAAGCGAGACGAAGCGCAAGCAGCCGATGTTTTCCACCGGGCGGATGAAGCCTAAATTGAGCTGGCCGGTCTCCAGGCCGCGGATGATCTCGCCGGTATTGCCAGACGCGATGTGGATGCGGACATCGGGATACTTGCGGGCGATCTTGGCAAGGAAGGTTGGCAGCATGCCCATGGTGGCCGGGTAGATGCTGCCGATCCTGATCTGGCGGATGCGACTGCCGCCGGCTGCCCGGGTCAGTTCGGTGGTCAGGTCGATGTCGCTCAGGATCCGCACACAGCGATCATAAAAGGTTTCCCCTGCCCTGGTCAGTTCCACCCTTCTCGTCGAGCGGATGAACAGCGGACAGCCAAGCTCCCTTTCAAGCGACATCACGTGATTGCTGAGGGCCGGCTGGGCAATGCACATCCTGGCTGCCGCCCGGCCGAAGTGCAGTTCCTCGGCCACCGCTTTGAAATAGGTGAGTTGGCGCAGTTCCATGAAGGCTTTCCCGTCGCAACGGCACCTGAGCGTACGTGATAGCCTCGCGCCGCGGTGCGGAACTAGGTATATTGTCGCGCAGAATCACTAGCTGAGCACGCATGCTGCAGCGAACACTACATTAGGATCGATATCGCCATACTACGCGAAATTCCCTTCAAGTCAATGCAAAATGTTTGGGGTTTTACAAAATGTCTATATCTGGGGCACAGTGTCGTGCCGCCCGAGGCCTCATTGGCTGGTCGCAGACAGAGCTATGCGAAGCTGCCGGCGTAGGTCGGGCCACACTTGCAAACTTTGAGGCTCAGAAGTCAACGCCTTACGATCGGACGCTGCGTGACATTGAATCGGCGCTGCGGGCTGCAGGGGTGACGTTCCTTGATGGCGACTATACTGGGTCCGGCGGTGAGGGTGTGAGACTTACACAGCCGCCAGCTGCAGCGAGCGATGTTTAAAGAGAAGGGCGATGATACGAGGAACGTGTTATGGGCATAAGACGCGGCAGCCTAGCTCTACGCGTACCGAGTTATGAGCTTGATGAGATGTGATTGATAGCCAATCGTTCTCATGAACGGCTTTCTTCCACGGTATATACTTGAATTTGGGTCATTCTCGTGGGAAACAGCCTCACGATCAAATGGCCGCTCCCTCGTTGGGGCGAGATTGCGAGAATTGTGCTCAATATGGAAGAAGTCCGCGAGGTCGTTGTAACGACGGGTACTAGCAACGGTACTTCAGAATTGCCGATTGTTGTCGATCTCGATGACACATTAATCGTCACGGACACACTTTACGAGCAAATCGCGACGGGGTTGTTCACCCGCCCTGTTGGGATCTTGCGCGCGTTCTTCAGTCTTTCGAAAGGGCGAGCGGCGTTGAAAGCGCACCTAGCGCGCGAAATCGATCTAACGCACACGACGCTTCCTATCCGTGAAGATTTGGTTGAGTGGCTTCATCATCAGGCTGAATGCGGACGCGAAATACATCTCTGCTCAGCTGCCGCTCAGCCAGTCGTCGATACTATGGCCGCACGGCTCGGCATTTTTGAGAGCGCAACCGGCTCGGCTGAGGCAAACTTAAAGGGCAAGGCAAAAGCGGCCTATCTGAAGCAGCGGTTCCCGAAAGGGTTTACTTACGCAGGCGACAGCGTGGCCGATCTCGCTGTCTGGAAGGCGGCGAGCGGAATCGTGCTCGCTGGCGTTTCCCCGTCAGTCGCCAAAGCGGCACGAAATCTCGACAAACCCATTGAAGCCGAGTTTAAGAACAAGCGACTGTCTACTAAGGATCTACTGAAGGCCCTGCGTGTTCATCACTGGTCTAAGAACGTACTGATCTTCCTGCCTTTAATTTTTGCTCACGCTTGGGACGACTTGTCACTGATTGGCCATACCTTTCTCGCTTTCATTTGCCTTCTGATGGTTACGTCAGCCACTTACCTCCTAAATGACTTGGCAGATCTCAATGCGGACCGTCAGCACTGGTCGAAGCGCAGCCGCGCGCTTGCCAGCGGTCGCATGCCGATACCGGTAGGCTTAGCGCTTGCCGGAATATTGCTTTTCGTTGCATTTTCGGCGGCGATAGTCCTCGCTCCCGCCTTCGCAGGCGCACTCGCGAGCTATCTCGTTCTTACTGGATCGTATTCGCTTGGCCTGAAACGTGTGCCTCTGCTAGACACTCTGATTATCGGGGTACTCTTTACAATACGCATTGTCATGGGGATTGTTCTGATCAGCCAGCCTAGCCCCGCGTGGCTTTTAACATTTTCAGTCTTCTTTTTCTTCTCCTTGGCGGTCACTAAACGGCATACGGAAATTGTCCGTGCCGGGGTAACAGGTGAAACCCACAGTCTCGCAAGCCGGGGCTATCGCGTGGAAGATGCACCGTTGACTCTGACATTGGGCATTGCCTCCGCCGTCGCATCGCTTGTCGTTCTCGTACTTTTCATTATCGAGGAAATGTTGCCGGCGAGTATCTATAGCCATCCGCAACTTCTGGCGGGAATGCCGCTCATCCTGTCCATTTGGTTAGGCCGCATCTGGTTACTCGCTCATCGCGGCAATATGAATGATGATCCCGTAAGCTTCGCCTTGCGGGACCGGATTAGCCTCGCGCTCGGTGGCATCGTTTTTGCCCTGTTTCTGGCTGCCCTATGATCCGATTTTCGACGTCCGACGAGATAAGATCATGGGGAGGTGTCATTAGGGCGCCTCATAAGGTGGCCAGGCCCACATGGCAGGACGACCTCCCTGAAGCTTTAATGGCCGCAAGAAAGGACAACCTCCCGATCCTCGCGACCGGTCTGCGTCGATCCTATGGCGACACTTGCCTCAATCCGGCCGGTGCACTGCTGGACATGACTTCCGTTGACAGAGCGATATTTTTTGACCCGGACAGGCTGCTCTTACGGGCCGAAGCTGGCATTTCGTTCGATACACTATTGCAGGTGCTTGTAAAAAAGGGATTCTTCTTGCCAGTTACCCCTGGCACGCGTTTTGTCACTCTGGGCGGGGCGATCGCCAACGACGTTCACGGCAAGAACCATCACGCAGCGGGGACACTCGGGCGCTGGGTAAGGCGTATTGGTTTGTTGCGCTCGGACGGCACTCAGCTCGAGCTGACTCCACAGGACAATACCGGACTGTTTTCGGCAACGATCGGCGGCCTGGGACTGACCGGCATCATCACTTGGGCTGAAATTGAGGTGATGCAAATCGAGAGTGCGATGATGGACATCGAGAATGTTCCTTTTGCAAATCTCGATGAGTTCTTTCAGATTTCGCGAGAGAGCGAGGATGTATTCGACTACACCGTCTCCTGGATCGACTGCCTCGCGAAGGGCAAAGATCTGGGGCGCGGCCTGTTCACCAGAGGAAATCACGCCAAAAAAGGCGCGCGGCTACCATCCAGAGCCGATCCCAAACTGAACATGCCGCTGAACTTTCCCGGTTTCATTCTTAACAAGCTTTCGATCGGCGCCTTCAATCGCCTGTACCATTGGAATGGAAATCGTAAGGCCGGTCGTGGAACCGTTCCGATCCATCCATTCTTCTATCCCCTCGACGCAATCGGCCACTGGTACCGGATGTATGGTCGGCGCGGGATGTATCAGTATCAATCCGCTGTCCCCCCGGAGAACGAGAGGGATGCCACCAAGGCGATGCTCGAGACAATCTCATCCGCAGGTGAAGGGTCGTTCCTCGCCGTCCTCAAGACGTTTGGCAGCAAGCCATCGCCCGGTATGTTGTCATTTCCGCGCCCTGGGACGACCTTGGCGCTCGATTTTCCAAACCGGGGAGCATCGACGCTGCAGTTGATGGACAGGCTGGACGCGATCGTCCGCGAGGCGGGCGGCCGGCTCTACCCGGCCAAGGACGGCAGAATGACGGTGGATATGTTTCGCTCGGGCTATCCAGAATGGCAGGACTTCGCCAAATACGTAGACCCAAATTTCCAGTCGCTCTTTTGGAAAAGGGTTGCTCAGTGAACAGGAGTGCAGTGCATTGCGAGTGATTGTGTTGGGTGCAACGTCTGCGATTGCCGAGGCAACCGCGCGCCTATACGCGGCGGAGGGCGCCGATCTGTTGCTGGTCGGACGGCAAGCGGCAAAGCTGTCATCCATTGCCTCCGACCTGAAGATCCGCGGTGCAGGCAGCGCGCAGATCGCGGTTCACGACCTGGCGGTCGTCGAAGGCGTGGAGGCCACGCTCAACAGTTTCGTTGCGCATCTGGGGGGCGTCGATCATATTCTCATTGCCTACGGCATTCTCGGCGATCAGGCCGACGCAGAGCGTGACCAAGCGGT
This sequence comes from Rhizobium sp. RHZ01, assembly GCF_014851595.1. Lineage (NCBI taxonomy): Bacteria > Pseudomonadati > Pseudomonadota > Alphaproteobacteria > Hyphomicrobiales > Rhizobiaceae > Rhizobium > Rhizobium sp. RHZ01. The sequence goes on along the minus strand of NZ_JACUZZ010000058.1, from coordinate 9,517 downwards.
TGCGGACGACATTCTACGCATCAATTTTAACTCGGCTGCCGCCTGGTGCCTTGCCGCAGCTGGTGAATTGGAGCGACAGGGGCGCGGTTCGCTGGTCGTCATTGGCTCTGTGGCCGGAGATCGCGGCCGACGCGCTAATTTCGTATATGGGGCGGCCAAAGCGGGCCTGGCCGCTCTCGTCGAGGGAATCGCTCACCGGTTCGCAAATAAGGGTCCTCGTGCCGTCATCGTCAAGCCAGGTCCAACGATCACCCCGATGACGGAAGGCTTTGATCGCAAGGGGCTGCTATGGGCAACGGCTCCCCAGGTCGCAGCCGTTGTTCGGGGTGCAGCCGATCGCGGCGGACCGGTCGTCTATGCTCCATGGTTTTGGCGCTATATCATGCTGATCATCCGCAACCTGCCGAGTGCGATCTTCAACCGGATGGACATCTGATGCGGAAGATCATCATCACCGGAGCCGCAGGGCTTGTCGGCCAGAACGTCATTGCCCGGCTGAAGAGCATGCCTAACCTCAAGATCGTCGGTATCGACAAGCATGCGAGCAATACGGCGCTGTTGCGCAAGCTCCATCCCGAGATCGACGTCATCGAGGCGGATCTCGCCACCGAAGGGGCATGGATGGATGCCTTTGCCGGCGCGGATGCCGTGCTGTTGAACCAAGCCCAGATCGGCGGCCTGGACGAGCAGGAGTTTGTCGACAACAACGTTGTGGCGACCGAAAAGATCGTGGCGGCGATGCGCAGGCATTCCACTCCCTATTTCGTCCACATCTCCTCGTCCGTGGTCAATTCCAAGGCGGATGATTTCTATACCCGCTCCAAGACCACCCAGGAACGGTTCATCGATACCGTGACCGACATTCCGCATATCGTTCTGCGCCCGACCTTGATGTTCGGTTGGTTCGACCGCAAGCACCTGGGCTGGCTGCGCCGCTTCATGGACCGCGTGCCGGTCTTCCCCATTCCCGGCAACGGCGAGTTCATTCGCCAGCCGCTCTATGTCGGCGACTTTGCCAATATCATCATTTCGTCGCTCACCAACCGGACGACGGGCACCTACGACATTTCCGGCCTGGAGCAGGTCCACTACGGCGACCTGATTCGCCTGATCCACACGACAGTGAAGCCCAAGGCACGCATCGTCCACATCCCCTATCACGTGTTCTGGTGGCTGCTGTTCGTCTACGGCAAGTTCAGCAGCAAGCCGCCGTTCACCACTAGCCAGCTCGAAGCGCTGGTCATTCCCGAAACCTTTCCGGTGATCGATTGGCCAACAATTTTCGACGTGACTGCCACGCCGCTGCGCAACGCGATTGCTGAAACCTATCTCGATCCGCGTTACAGCAGCATCGTATTGGATTTTTAGGAGTAGAAGATGAGCCGTATCGTGGTCATCGGCGCGGGCGCCATGGGCCTAGCAGCCGCGCATCGGGCCGCGCAGCTCGGGCATGAGGTCGATCTGATCGAGGCGGATTCGGTTGCCGGCGGCATGGCTGCACATTTCGACTTCGGCGGCCTGTCGATCGAGCGCTTCTACCATTTCGTCTGCAAGTCGGACGAGCCCACCTTCGCACTGATGCGCGAACTCGGCATCGGCGACAAGATGCGCTGGCGCCCGACTTCGATGGGCTATTTCATGAAGGGGCGTGTCCACCCGTGGGGCGACCCGATCTCGCTGCTGCGCTTCCCGCATCTCAGCTTGATCGCCAAGATCCGGACTGGCCTTCAGATGTTCCTGACGACGAAGACCGGCAATTTCGCGTCGATCGAACGCAAGACGGCGAGGCAATGGCTCGAGGGCGGCTCCGGCAAAGAGGTCTACAACACGCTGTGGAAGCGGCTGATGGACCTGAAGTTCTATGAGCTTGCCGACGACATCTCCGCCTCGTGGATCGCCACCCGTGTGCGCCGTATCGGCAATTCGCGCCGTTCGATCTTCCAGGAAGAACTGGGCTATATCGAAGGCGGCAGCCAGACGCTCGTCGATGCGATGGTTTCAGCTTATACAGACAAGGGCGGCCGGCTGCACTTGTCGACACCCGCCGAAAAGGTCGAGACCGCGAACGGAAGGGTGACCGGCGTAACAGCCGGCGGCCGGTTTTTCCCTGCCGACGCCGTTATTTCGACCATTCCCACGCCGCTGATCTCGAGGCTAGTACCCGATCTGCCTGCTAATACGAAGGCCAAGTATGACGCAATCCGCAACATTGGCGTCGTGTGCCTGCTGTTCAAGCTGAAGAAATCGATAAGCCGGAACTTCTGGGTGAACATCGTCGACGAGAATATCGAGATCCCCGGGCTGATCGAATTCTCCAACCTACGCCCGATCGATGACACGATCGTCTATGTGCCCTACTACATGCCGGTGACGCTGCCGAAGTGGCAGTGGAGCGACCAGCAGTTCATCGACGAGGCTTTCGGCTATATACGAAGGGTCAATCCGAAAATCACGCAAACCGATCTGGTCGACGCCAAGGTCGGGCGGCTGAAATATGCCCAGCCGGTCTGCGAACCGAACTTCATGGCCAAGCTGCCGCCGATCCAGACGCCGATTGGCGGGCTGCAGATCGCTGATACCTGCTATTATTATCCCGAGGATCGAGGTATTGCCGAAAGCGTTCGTTACGGGCGCTACATGGCTGAGGGGGTGGTGCGATGAATTTTAATCGCATCCACGCACTATCCCCATTTCTCCGGTTTGTCATCTCCGGAGGCGTCGCTGCGGCGGTCAATATACTTGCACGCATCGGGCTTTCCGAAATCACATCCTATAGCATCGCGATCGTTATCGCCTACCTTTTCGGAATGACAACAGCCTATCTCCTTATGAAGTTCTTCGTTTTTGAAGATTCGGGCAAATCGATCGCCAATGAATACCTTCGCTTCGGCCTGGTGAACGTCGTCGCCCTTCTGCAGGTCTGGCTTGTGAGCATGGCACTTGTGCGCTGGCTATTTCCCGCCATCGACTTCAACTGGTACGGCGAGACGCTCGCTCATATCATCGGCGTGAGCAGCCCTGTCGCCACCAGCTATGTGGCACACAAGTATTTTACCTTTTCCAGTCAAGAGGTATGAAATGGCTCATCGGACATCCGCGGCGCTGCTTGCCCTGGTGGGGTAATCCTCGCCGTGAATAAGGGGGTTCAAAAGTAGAATTTTCTCGGCAAAATGCTAGAGGAGATTTTGATGAAGAAGAGCCGATTTAGCGAAGCCCAGATCATGGCCGTGTTGCACCCGACGGAGGGCGGAATGCCGGTGCCTGACCTGTTGCCGGGACCATGGGATTAGCACTGCCAGTTTTTACAAATGGCGTGCAAAGTAGATGATGAGCCAGATGAAGGCTCTTGAGGAAGAGAACCGGCGATTGAAACGGATGTATGCGGACTTGAGCAGGCAAGCCAATCTGTTGAAGGAGGCTCGTAGAAAAAATCACATGGTCATCTCTTGGACAGGCAAATGCTTGCACATTTGCCGTAAGGCTCAGCGCCTGGAGCTGGCCGAGAAAGCAGTGGCGCATCGCGTTAGCATGCCGGACGTTCGTAGTGAGCGAGACCTGCTATAGGTATAGCCCTCAGCGCAATACCGACAATGATGAGATCGCCGATCTGTTGCTTGGGCTTGTGAAGGTGAAGAGGACGTGGGGTTTCGGCCTCTGCTTCCTACATCTGCGCAATGTCCAGGGTCATCGCTGGAACCACAAGCGCGCCTGCCGCATCTACCGGCAGCTTGATCTGAACCTCAGGATCAAACCCCGACGGCGGCTGAAGCGGGAGAAGCCGGATGAACTGGCACTTCCGGATGAGCCGAACACAGTCTGGTCAATGGACTTCATGGCGGATCGCCTGGCAGACGGCTGCCAGTGCAGGCTTTTGAATGTGCTGGATGACTTCAACCGCGAGGGTTTGGGCATTGAGGTCGACTTCTCACTGCCCGATGATCGGGTCGTGCGCGGTCTCAACCAGATCATCGAATGGCGAGGCAAACCACTGGCGATCAGGGTTGATAACGGCCCCCAATATGTCAGTTCAACGCTCATTGAAAGGGCCGACGCCCAGGGAATCGCGTTGAATTACAGTCCGCCCGGCAAGCCCCAGCAGAACACCTACGTCGAGCGCTGCAACCGAACGGTTCGCCACGAATGGTTTGATCTGTATATCTTTGACCGCAATACGGATGTGCAGGAGATCGACACACAGTGGCTTTGGACATATACCACGAACGCCCAACATGGGCATTGGCGGCATAACACCCGTTCAGTAAATTCTACCGCTGACCCCCGTTAAAACCGGGAGGACTACCTACATGCGAGACTCGGACGCCGCGATGGTCAATTCTCAGGTCGGCGGTGTGGTTGAGCTGATCAAGAACGAAATCGCAACGTCGCCAGAACTCGCTATCGACTTTGGGCAGCCGAACTTCACCTGCGCCTCGTCAATACAGATCTTCAATTGGCCCTAAATTTAGAAAGACTCTTGGAAAACCGTTGGAATGCCCTCAAAACTGATATGACTCGCAGCGTGGTTAAGGCCGGTCACTTGACGAGGGCTATGGTCAGGCACTTTATGGCGGCCGATTGGTTGATATAAGAAACAAGAGGTGATCTCGTGCAATTTTTGGACCCACAGGATATTTCAATTTATTCCGCCATCAGGTCGTCCACAACGGATAACGATAGGGCGTCGTTGCTTCGCCTGCTTGCCTTAATCAGTTCTACAGTTCGCCATTTCAACTATCTTGAAATTGGTTCTGATCGCGGCGGCAGTCTCGTACCCCTTCTCGCTGATCCAAATTGCGCAGCAGTCATTTCCGTAGATCTCCGGCCGGCAATGCAACCGGACGAGAGAGGAGTGGACTTCCCCTACCCGATAGACGGCGAAGAGCAGATGATGAAAAATCTGCGCGCTCATTTTGATGAAAACAAGCTGAAGCGGCTTAAGACATTCAAACTCGATATTCGCGATGTAAGTCCCGATCTTGTCCCTAAAATCGATTGGGCGTTTATTGATGGAGAACACACCAATACTGCGTGCTTTTCGGACGCTGACCGTGTTCTTGATTTTGTGAAGGATGACGCTGTGGTGGCGTTCCACGATTCAACATTGATCAGCGATGCAATTCAGAATTTTGAAAGATTGCTTACTCGCTTGAACATCGAGCATTCAACGGTGTTCCTACCAGATACGGTCGCCGCAATTGGTATTGGGAAATTCTCCCAAACGCTGGCGCGGGAACTCGGCTCGATCTCCGCGGAGCGCTCTAGTTTTTTTGCCGGGGCCCAATTGCACCGTTGGCTTGCCGTCGCAAACTCGATGAAAGACCAAGGCTTAGTTCAGTTCGACGATACGGACAAGGAGCGGGAACAGCATCAGTTGCGTGAAGAAGTCGCTGTCCTTACTGCGCAAAGAGACGAGGCTCTCCAGATTGCCAAGGAGTTGCGTCAAAGCACTTCGTGGCGGGCAACAGCACCGTTGCGCTCTGCGATGAACTTTATCAGACGGCGTTAACCGGTTGTCTAACCGCAAATTCGGACCTCGTCATCAACGTCAAAAATGGCGGCCTTACCAACAGAGGCGAGGTAGTTCTTGTACAGGCATGCAACCCGCCGGATTTCAAGCCGATATCCAGTCTATTGTCCAGGAACGGCTAGAACGTGCCGCCCCGAGGAGTGCAGCCCACGCTAAGATTCACGCTTCGAGCACGTAGAGAATCCGATGACTCCCGGACCGATTGACGTATCCAGAATCGGAGTGTCCCAATCGATTGGCCAAGGCTGCGCAGGCACCCTTCACGGACCTGAAATCGGTCATGGCTCTGTCCCCATTTTCCGATCTGGATTCTCGGGATTTTGTTGCGGTTTTCACAAACCTCATTGAGAAGTTTTGGCTACGCGATTAACTGGCGCCGGCAATTGTTGGGAAACAGATGAAGAATCGGGCGCCCACAAGCCACGACCGAAGAAGGAACACCATTGAGCCATGGGTTGCTGGCGGAGTGAGAATTAAAATGGAAGAAACCAAACCGCTCCAGACTGAGCAAGAACGACGCGCAATACTTCTTTCTCTAATCAATCATGATGGTTTTGGATTAGAAGTTGGCCCTAGTTACAGCCCCCTGCTACCAAAATCCCAAGGATACAACGTAGAAACGTTGGATTACACAAGCGCGGAGGCGTTGAGAATAAAGTATAGCGGATACGCCAATGTAGACGTCAGTAAGATTGAGGATGTCGACTATATTTCCGATGGCAGAGGTTTACTTGATATCATTGGAAAACCTGAGAATTATGATTACATCGTGGCGTCACACGTAATCGAACATGTAACTGACATAGTGCGCTTCATCCAAGATTGCGAGTCTCTCCTGAAGCCAAATGGGACGTTGCTTCTTGCCGTGCCGGATAAGCGCTTTTGCTTCGACGCAATGCGCCCGTTATCCACCGTCGGAGAGGCATTGCAGGCATATACCGAAAACAGGACACGCCACACGCCGGGACAGGTTTTCGATTATTTTCACTCGCTGTCAAAGAATGGCGGGCGTCATATATGGGCAGATACAACTCTCGACAAAATAACGCTTGATTACTCCCCTGAATACGCGCTTGAAAACTACATCGAAGCCAAAGACGCACTTAACTATATTGACATACACGCTTGGCGATTCACGCCCTCTCACTTTAGATATATTATCAAGACGCTAAGATCCCTTAGCTTCATAGAATCAGGTGATACGATCATCATAACGAACGATGATAGTCCGATTTATCGATTTGAATTTTATGCAGCCCTTTCGAAACTTGCTACCATCAATACCACCCCGGACATCGATTTACTTAGATCGTCCGAGAAAGAACTACGTGAAATAGGCACTGAGGGTTCATCCTTATACATCAAGGAGATATCCGAGCTCAAAGAGCGTATATCAGAATTGTCGTCAGAGCTGAGAAAAAAATCGGACGAAAATGACGCACTTCTGTCATCCTCTTCTTGGAAACTAACTCGCCCACTTCGTTATTTAAAGTCCTTGATAGGTCGTTGAGCTAAAATCTGCTGAACGGCGCACTGTGCTAAACTCCGGATTCCCGCGTAGGCTCCGGCTGCTGCAGCATACACCTGACCGCGCGTCAGTGGTGAGCGCGACGAACAACCCACCTTTTCTTTTGTGAGCGTCCGGTGAGCGGATTTTGCTGAACGAGCCAGTTAGGCGATGTTCTGGCATTAGAACCAGCATTAGTGCTGACACTAATATCAGATCTGAGAGGTTGGCATGGCTCGCATGGAGATCATTTCCGGCGTTGAGCGTAGGCGGCGGTGGTCGAAGGAAGCGAAGCTGGCGATATTGGCTGAAGCCGATCAACCGGGCGTTCGCATTGGCGATGTCGCTCGTCGCCATGACATTTATCCTGCGCAGATCCGTTTATGGCGGAAAACGCTTAGCCACTTCGATGTGTCAGCAACGTTCCTTCCGGTCCACCTGGTCAACGAAGTAAGCGTCGGGCAGATGCCGGCGGCCGGCGGGGCCCCCGCGCTAATCAAGATCCAGCTACGAAATGGTCGCAGTTTGAAAGTTCCGGCGGACATTGAACGCAAGACGCTGTCATCGTTGATCGCGTGTGTTGAGGCTGCATGATCGGGCCGACAGGAAATGTGCGGGTCTACTTGGCTTGCGGGGTGACCGATATGCGGCGCGGTATCGATGGTCTGTCTGCTATGGTCGAGGCGGTTATCAAGGAAGCGCCGGGTTCCGGAGCGATCTTTGGGTTCCGTGGAAAGCGCGCCGACCGGATCAAGCTTCTATGGTGGGATGGCCAAGGGTTCTGCCTATTCTACAAGATTCTCGAGCGCGGATACTTTCCTTGGCCGACGGCGAAAGATGGTGTTGCACATCTGACCCAGGCTCAGTTGTCGATGCTTGTTGAAGGGATTGACTGGCGCCGACCAGCGTGGACTTCCGCCCCTGGCCGCACGGGTTAAAAGCTATATTTTACAGGGACATCCGGGGCAAAACGCTAGTGCTTTCGCTGCAAATCGGCTATGTTTTTGGGCATGAAAGCACCGCCGCTGGACAGTCAGGACGAGCTATTGGCATTGCGCGCGCTCGTCGCTGAACAGGCGGCGAAGCTTGAGAGCCAAGAAGCCGAGGTCAGCAAACGAGACTCCATTATCGGGCTTCTGCGCGCGCAGCTGGAACTGCTCCGCCATCGGCAGCACGGCGCTTCTTCGGAAAAGATCGATCGGAAGATTGAGCAATTCGAACTGATGCTCGAGGAGATCGAAGCCTCTCGCGCCGAGGCTGATGCTCGTTCCGGAAAGGGCCTGTTGCCAGATCTGGATGATGCCCCCGACAAGCCGAAACGCAGACCTCTGCCGGATGGCCTTCCAACTGAAGAGCGGGTTTACACAGCACCCTGCAGTTGCCCGACTTGTGGTGGCATGTCCTTCCTGAAGGCGGCCGACAAGGTGGTCCAGGTGATGGAGCATGTGCCGGCTTCTGTGAAGATCGTCCGGCATATCGAGAAGCGCATGGTCTGTAAGGACTGCGATACAATGGTATCGGGTGAGATGCCGAGCTTGCCGATCGAGCGGGGCAAACCTGGACCAGGACTGCTCGCACACATCATGGTCGCCAAATTTGACGATCATATCCCACTCTACCGTTTGTCCGAGATGTACGACCGGCTGGGGATAGACATCTCCCGGTCTGTCATGGCGGACTGGGTTGGACGTGTGTCCGTTCTGCTCTCGCCCCTCATCTTGCTGATCAGAGCCCATCTCGCGGCGGTCGACCGAATACACACGGACGACACGCCGGTCGATGTTCTCGACCCAGGACGAGGAAAGACGAAGACCGGCAGGGTCTGGGTCTATGTCTTCGATGGCAGCGGCTACCAGGATCCCACGCCCGGAGCGATCGCCTATTACTATAGCCCCGACCGAAAGGGCGTGCATCCGGCTGAACACCTCGCTCACTTCAGCGGCGTAATGCATGCGGACGGGTATGCTGGCTATAGCAAGCTTTACGGCAACCAGATCATCGAAGCTGCCTGCATGGCGCATGTGCGCCGCAAGTTCCATGATGTGATCAAGCTCAAGCCATCTCCGATCGCCGACGAGGCTCTGTCGCGCATCGGTGCCCTCTACGATATCGAGGATCGTATCCGCGGCATGTCGGCTGACGAGAGGCGAACACTGCGCCAGCAACACGCCAGACCCATTCTGGCGGACCTCAAGGCCTGGATTGAAACGACGCTTTCGACGCTGCCGCAGAAACAGAAGCTTGCCGAAGCGATGCGATACGCTCTCTCGCGATGGGCAGCTTTGAGCGTCTACGTTGACGATGGCCGTGTCGAAATCGATAACAACATAGCTGAGCGCGCCATGAGGCCACTCGGCACGTTGTGTTCATTATGCACCCCCTCTTCAAGTGTCTGTAAACATTGGAATTTGACTTTCCGGCGGCGACTGACACGGGCGCCCTTTCCGCCTCATCGCAGTAGTGACGTCAGGATCGCGAAGATC
>NZ_JACUZZ010000057.1:0-14949 GCF_014851595.1 Rhizobium sp. RHZ01 | reverse complement strand
TGGCGACAACGTCACTGTAGACGTCGAGCTGATCGTTCCGATCGCGATGGAAGAAAAGCTGCGCTTCGCTATCCGCGAAGGCGGCCGTACCGTCGGCGCCGGCATCGTCGCCTCGATCGTCGAGTAAGCTTCGGTTTATCCGGATCTAAGAAGGGGCTCCGATGGAAACAGCGGGGCCCCTTTCTGTATCTGTCATTTGAATTAGGTATCACTGTCTGGTGACAACGCAAAGCCGGGTAGTGGCCTTGCGCTTGAACGCAAAGCCTTTATCTATCCCTCCGATTTCATAAGGGAGGACATGATGAAAAAGCGCATTCTCTTCACAGGTGGTTCGGGCAAGGCAGGGCGCCATGCGGTGCCGTGGCTCGTCAACGCCGGCTACGAGGTTCACAACGTCGATCTGGTGCCGCTTGATAGCCCCGGCGTGACCAACCTGATTGCCGATATCACCGACAGCGGCCAGATCTTCAACGCGCTTTCGATGCACCGCGACTTTCCCGACCTCGATGCGGGCAGGGGCGTCCAACCCTTCGACGCCGTGGTGCATTTCGCGGCAATCCCGCGCATTCTCATCAAGCCCGACAACGAAACGTTCCGCATCAACACGATGGGCACCTACAATGTCATCGAGGCCGCGGTGAAGCTCGGCATCCGCAAGATCATCGTTGCCTCCAGCGAGACAACCTATGGGGTCTGCTTTGCGGAGGGCCATCGCGACTTCCATCAGTTTCCGCTGGAGGAAGACTATGACGTCAACCCGATGGATTCTTACGGTCTCTCCAAGGTCGTGAACGAGAAGACAGCGCGTGCCTTTGCCGAACGCTCGGGTTTCGACATCTACGCGCTGCGCATCGGCAATGTCATCGAGCCGCATGAGTACGAGAGGTTTCCGACCTATTTCGCCAACCCCGAAATGCGCAAGCGCATCGCCTGGAGCTATATCGACGCCCGCGACCTCGGGCAGATCTGCCACCTCTGCACCGAGAAGGACGGTTTGGGCTTCCAGGTCTTCAACGCCGCGAACGACACCGTCTCGGCCAACACGCCGTCGAAGGAACTCGCCAGGCGATTCTATCCGAATGTGCCGTTCACACGCGAAATCGGCGAATACGAGGGCCTGCTCTCCAACCGCAAGATCCGCGAAGTGCTTGGTTTCAAGGAAGAGCACGACTGGCGCAAATATGTGAAAGTCTGATCGCAGGCGTTTCCGCGACGCGGGATTGGAAAAATAGAAAAACGCACTTGCCAATCCTGCGCCGCCGCCTTAAAGGAGCGCCATGCTTGCAGTTGCGCTTCGCGGCCGGTCCGGTCAAGAAGCTGAATGTAAAGCGTAAAGGGGTATAGCTCAGTTGGTAGAGCGGCGGTCTCCAAAACCGCAGGTCGTGGGTTCGAGCCCCTCTGCCCCTGCCATCTTTCTTGAACGAGTTGCGCGGACATCTCGCAGCAGTTCGGCCGGAAAGGCGACGTATGGCTAAGTTCGTTAAACTTCGGTTTCCCTCTTGTGCAATTGGGAATCGATGTTTATGTAGGGTTCAACAGACACGCGGTGCGTGGGGCTGATATGTTCAGCTTTACGCGCCGTAATTGCGTGGGCAGTCGATGGCATCCAAAACTAATCCGTTTGCGTTTCTACAGCAGGTTCGCTCCGAGACGTTGAAAGTTACCTGGCCGTCGCGCCGCGAGACGATGATCTCCACGGTCATGGTGCTTGTAATGGTGATCTTTGCCGCGCTGTTCTTTTTTGCCGCGGACCAGCTTATTGGCTGGGTTCTGAGCTTTGTGCTCAACGTTGGCAGCTGATCGGGTGGAGATATAACATGGCGGCACGTTGGTATATCGTCCACGCATATTCTAATTTTGAGAAGAAGGTCGCGGAAGACATCGAGAATAAGGCTCGTCAGAAGGGCCTCGAGCACCTGTTCGAAAAGATTCTCGTCCCGACCGAAAAGGTGGTTGAGGTTCGTCGCGGTCGCAAGGTCGACAGCGAGCGAAAGTTCTTCCCGGGCTATGTCATGGTTCGTGCGGATCTGACCGATGAGGCCTACCACCTGATCAAGAATACGCCGAAGGTCACTGGCTTCCTCGGCTCCGACAACAAGCCCGTTCCGATTCCGGATTCCGAAGCCGAGCGCATTCTCGGTCAAGTCCAGGAGGGTGTGGAGCGGCCGAAGGCATCTGTTACCTTCGAGATTGGCGAGCAGGTCCGCGTTTCCGACGGTCCGTTCGCTTCGTTCAATGGCACGGTCCAGGATGTGGACGAAGAGCGTTCGCGCCTGAAGGTGGAAGTGTCGATCTTCGGCCGCGCTACACCGGTCGAACTGGAATACGCTCAGGTCGAAAAGGTCTGATCGTCCGCGGCGCAAGCCGCGAACCGCGTGGAAGGTGAGGGGTCTTAGCCGGGCCCGGGATCCGAACCACGCAACCGCAGCCGCCGGAGTGATCCGGCATCTTGGTCGGGTAACCGGCCATCAATGAAAGGCAGAGAGATATGGCTAAGAAAGTTGCAGGCCAGCTCAAGCTTCAGGTCAAGGCAGGATCGGCAAACCCGTCCCCGCCAATCGGCCCGGCGCTTGGTCAGCGTGGCATTAACATCATGGAATTCTGCAAGGCGTTCAACGCCGCTACGCAGGAAATGGAAAAGGGTATGCCGATCCCGGTCGTCATTACCTATTACCAGGACAAGTCTTTCACCTTCGCGATGAAGCAGCCGCCCGTCAGCTACTTCCTCAAGAAGGAAGCGAAGATCCAGTCCGGTTCGAAGACGCCTGGCAAGGGCGCGACCGCAGGAAAGCTCACCAAGGCTCAGATCAAGTCGATCGCCGAAGCCAAGATGAAGGATCTCAACGCAGCGGATATCGAAGGTGCAATGGCGATGATCGAGGGCTCTGCCCGCGCCATGGGCCTGGAAGTGGTAGGATAAGACCATGGCTGGCAAGCGCACGAAGAAGATCAACGAAGGTGTTGATCCCACGAAGCTCTACGCTCTGACTCTCGCCATTGGCATGGTCAAGGAGCGCGCGGTCGCGAAGTTCGATGAAACCATCGAAGTCGCCATGAACCTCGGCGTTGATCCGCGTCACGCAGACCAGATGGTCCGCGGCGTTGTCAACCTGCCGAACGGCACGGGCCGCGACGTTCGCGTTGCTGTCTTTGCTCGCGGCGCCAAGGCTGACGAAGCCAAGGCTGCTGGCGCAGATGTCGTCGGTGCTGAAGAGCTCGTCGAAATCGTCCAGGGCGGCAAGATCGATTTCGATCGCTGCATCGCGACCCCGGACATGATGCCGCTCGTCGGCCGCCTCGGTAAGGTTCTCGGCCCGCGTGGTATGATGCCGAACCCGAAGGTTGGTACCGTTACGATGGACGTTGCCGGTGCTGTCAAGGCATCCAAGGGCGGCGCTGTCGAGTTCCGCGTCGAAAAGGCTGGTATCGTTCACGCTGGCGTTGGCAAGGCATCCTTCGATGCCAAGGCTCTGGAAGAAAACATCCGTGCCTTCGCTGACGCTGTCATCAAGGCGAAGCCGGCTGGCGCGAAGGGCAACTATGTCAAGCGCGTAGCGATCTCTTCGACTATGGGCCCGGGCGTCAAGATCGACCCGTCGTCTGTTACGGCCGCTTAAGTAAGTTTCGCTGGGCTTCGGCCCGGCTAAAGAATTCCGGCCTCGAAAGGGGCCGGAGTATTCCGGAGAAATCCGGAATCCTGTCCGAGATTGCAGGTGGTTTTCCCTTAATCACTTGGCCTGCATGAGACGGGTAAGACCCGAATTGCATGAAGTTCTGCTTCTAGGAATTTGGTTCGAGCCTTGGATGCCTTGTGCCTTCGGCCTTTCTTTGGCGCGAAGCGCGAGGGGACAGGATCCTCAAGCGTCGCTTGGGATCGCTTCTGATCCCAGGAGGCAAAAGGCAACCCGGTGGGGCCCGTCAAAAAGGTCCTGCCAACTGGAGATAGGCAGTGGAAAGAGCGGAAAAACGCGAATTCGTCACGGAACTGAACGAAGTCTTCAAGGCTTCGGGCTCGGTTGTCGTGGCCCACTATGCTGGTGCTACAGTCGCGCAGATGAACGACTTCCGTTCCAAGATGCGCGCAGCTGGCGGTACCGTCAAAGTCGCGAAGAACCGCCTGGCCAAAATCGCCCTTCAGGGTACGGAAGCGGAAGGGATCTCTGGTCTCTTCACCGGTCAGACGCTCATTGCTTACAGCAATGACCCGATCACCGCTCCGAAAGTCGTCGTGGATTTCGCCAAGACCAACGATAAGATCGTTGTTTTGGGCGGCGCCATGGGAACAACGACGCTCAACGCTGATGCAGTCAAGTCGCTTGCGACCCTGCCGTCGTTGGACGAACTGCGCGCGAAGCTGCTGGGCATGATCCAGACTCCGGCTACCCGCATCGCAGGCGTTGTTGCAGCACCGGCAAGCCAGCTTGCTCGCGTGTTTTCGGCTTACGCCAAGAAGGACGAAGCCGCATAAGGCGGTTTTTTGCTGTTTATAAACAACCGGTTCGAACCGAACAAAAGGAACTGATAACATGGCTGATCTCGCAAAGATCGTAGACGACCTCTCCTCGCTGACCGTTCTGGAAGCTGCAGAACTGTCCAAGCTTCTCGAAGAAAAGTGGGGCGTTTCCGCTGCTGCTCCGGTAGCTGTTGCTGCTGTTGCTGGCGGTGCAGGCGCTGCTGCTGCTGCTGAAGAAGAAAAGACCGAGTTCGACGTCATCCTCACGGATGCCGGCGCTAACAAGATCAACGTCATCAAGGAAGTTCGTGGCATCACCGGCCTCGGCCTCAAGGAAGCCAAGGACCTCGTCGAAGGCGCTCCGAAGGCTGTCAAGGAAGCCGTTTCCAAGGCTGAAGCTGCCGACATCAAGAAGAAGCTTGAAGACGCCGGCGCTAAGGTCGACGTTAAGTAATCTTGAACTACATCTGGGGGGTGGGATTTCCCGCCTCCCATTTGTCGTTTCGTTGAACGAATTACCCAAAAGCCGCGTGAAAACGGCTTTTGGGTAATGGGTTCTTCAAGAGGATGGTCTCGAACCGAGACGCGAAGGCAATCCGGCCTCGCATTTCGGGAAGTGAGACGAGATTGAACTACTCATGATTGACGGGGTCGACTGGCCATCGGTTCCCGTCCGTTGCAGGCCCGGATGCAATTTTGAAGGAGCGACGATGGCTCAGACCCTTTCGTTCAATGGTCGTAGGCGCGTACGCAAGTTTTTCGGTAAGATCCCCGAAGTCACAGAAATGCCGAACCTCATCGAGGTTCAAAAGGCATCGTATGATCAATTCCTGATGGTTGAAGAGCCCAAGGGCGGTCGCCCTGACGAAGGCCTTCAGGCTGTCTTCAAGTCCGTTTTCCCGATCACGGATTTCTCCGGCGCTTCCATGCTGGAATTCGTGTCTTATGAATTCGAACCGCCAAAGTTCGACGTCGATGAATGCCGTCAGCGCGACCTGACCTACGCCGCGCCGCTGAAGGTCACTCTCCGTCTGATCGTGTTCGATATCGACGAAGATACGGGTGCGAAGTCCATCAAGGACATCAAGGAGCAGTCGGTCTACATGGGCGACATGCCGCTCATGACCAACAACGGTACGTTCATCGTCAACGGCACCGAGCGCGTTATCGTGTCCCAGATGCACCGTTCGCCGGGCGTCTTCTTCGATCACGACAAGGGCAAGAGCCATTCTTCCGGCAAGCTGCTTTTCGCTGCCCGCGTGATCCCGTACCGCGGTTCCTGGCTCGACATCGAGTTCGACGCCAAGGACATCGTCTATGCCCGTATCGATCGTCGCCGCAAGATCCCCGTGACCTCGCTGCTTATGGCGCTCGGCATGGACGGCGAAGAGATCCTGTCGACCTTCTACACGAAGTCCGACTATCAGCGCGACGGCAAGGGCTGGCGTATTCCGTTTACGCCGGAGACCCTCAAGGGTGCCAAGGCAATCACCGAAATGGTTGACGCCGACACCGGTGAAGTCGTTGTCGAAGCCGGCAAAAAGCTGACTCCGCGTCTGCTCCGTCAGCTCGCTGACAAGGGCCTCAAGGCTCTGAAGGCGACCGACGAAGATCTGTACGGCAACTACCTCGCCGAGGACATCGTCAACTACTCGACAGGTGAAATCTACCTCGAGGCCGGCGACGAGATCGATGAGAAGACCCTTCCGATCATTCTCCAGAACGGTTTCGACGAGATCCCGGTTCTCGGCATCGACCATATCAACGTCGGCGCCTATATCCGCAACACGCTGACGGCGGACAAGAACGAGAACCGCCAGGACGCTCTGTTCGACATCTACCGCGTCATGCGTCCGGGTGAACCGCCGACAATGGACTCGGCTGAAGCCATGTTCAACTCGCTGTTCTTCGATGCGGAGCGCTACGACCTCTCCGCCGTTGGCCGCGTCAAGATGAACATGCGTCTCGACCTCGACGTCGAAGACACCGTCCGCATCCTGCGCAAGGACGACATCCTGGCCGTGGTCAAGATGTTGGTCGAACTGCGCGACGGCAAGGGCGAAATCGACGACATCGACAACCTAGGCAACCGTCGTGTTCGCTCTGTCGGCGAATTGATGGAAAACCAGTACCGTCTCGGCCTGCTCCGTATGGAGCGCGCGATCAAGGAACGTATGTCCTCGATCGAAATCGACACGGTCATGCCGCAGGACCTGATCAACGCGAAGCCGGCAGCTGCTGCCGTTCGCGAATTCTTCGGTTCCTCGCAGCTGTCGCAGTTCATGGACCAAGTGAACCCGCTTTCGGAAATCACCCACAAGCGTCGTCTATCGGCTCTTGGCCCGGGTGGTCTGACGCGCGAGCGCGCAGGCTTTGAAGTCCGCGACGTTCATCCGACCCACTACGGCCGCATTTGCCCGATCGAAACGCCCGAAGGCCCGAACATCGGTCTGATCAACTCGCTTGCGACCTTCGCCCGCGTCAATAAGTATGGCTTCATCGAAAGCCCGTACCGCCGCATCGTTGATGGCAAGGTGACGAACGACGTTCTTTACCTCTCCGCCATGGAAGAAGCGAAGTACTACGTTGCACAGGCAAACGCCGAGCTTGGCGCCGATGGTTCCTTCACCGACGAATTCGTCGTCTGCCGTCATGCTGGCGAAGTTATGCTCGCTCCGCGCGACAGCATGAACCTGATGGACGTTTCGCCGAAGCAGGTTGTTTCGGTCGCAGCGGCTCTCATCCCGTTCCTGGAAAACGACGACGCCAACCGCGCTCTCATGGGCTCGAACATGCAGCGTCAGGCCGTTCCGCTGCTGCGTGCTGAAGCTCCGTTCGTCGGCACCGGCATGGAGCCGGTCGTCGCTCGCGACTCCGGTGCTGCTATCGGCGCCCGTCGCGGCGGCGTGGTCGACCAGGTCGACGCGACGCGTATCGTTATCCGTGCGACGGAAGACCTCGAAGCTGGCAAGTCCGGTGTCGATATCTACCGCCTGCAGAAGTTCCAGCGTTCGAACCAGAACACCTGCGTCAACCAGCGTCCGCTGGTCACCGTGGGTGACGTTGTCAACCGCGGCGACATCCTCGCCGACGGTCCGTCGACGGACCTGGGCGACCTTGCTCTCGGCCGTAACGCGCTCGTCGCGTTCATGCCGTGGAACGGTTACAACTACGAAGACTCGATCCTAATGTCCGAGCGGATCGTTGCTGACGACGTGTTCACCTCCATCCACATCGAAGAATTCGAAGTGATGGCGCGTGACACCAAGCTTGGTCCGGAAGAAATCACGCGCGACATTCCGAACGTCTCGGAAGAAGCGCTGAAGAACCTGGACGAAGCCGGCATCGTCTATATCGGCGCCGAAGTTCAGCCCGGTGACATTCTCGTCGGCAAGATCACGCCGAAGGGTGAGAGCCCGATGACGCCGGAAGAAAAGCTTCTGCGCGCCATCTTCGGTGAAAAGGCTTCCGACGTTCGCGATACGTCCATGCGTATGCCGCCCGGCACCTACGGGACGATCGTCGAAGTGCGCGTCTTCAACCGCCACGGCGTCGAAAAGGACGAGCGCGCGATGGCGATCGAGCGCGAAGAGATCGAGCGTCTTGCAAAGGACCGCGACGACGAGCAGGCGATCCTCGATCGTAACGTCTACGGCCGTCTGGTCGACATGCTGCGCGGCCAGGTCGCAATCGCCGGCCCGAAGGGCTTCAAAAAGGGCACCGAGCTTTCGAACGCCGTCGTCTCGGAATATCCTCGCTCGCAGTGGTGGATGTTCGCTGTCGAGGACGAGAAGGTCCAGGGCGAACTCGAAGCTCTCCGCGGCCAGTACGACGAATCCAAGTCGCGCCTCGAACAGCGCTTCATGGACAAGGTCGAGAAGGTTCAGCGCGGCGACGAAATGCCTCCCGGCGTCATGAAGATGGTCAAGGTCTTCGTTGCTGTTAAGCGCAAGATCCAGCCGGGCGACAAGATGGCCGGCCGTCACGGCAACAAGGGCGTCGTCTCGCGCATTGTGCCTGTCGAGGACATGCCGTTCCTCGAAGACGGTACGCATGTCGACATCTGCTTGAACCCGCTGGGCGTGCCTTCGCGCATGAACGTCGGGCAGATCCTCGAAACCCACCTTGCCTGGGCTTGCGCCGGCATGGGTAAGAAGATCGGCGAACTGCTAGACGAATACCGCAAGACGATGGACATCACCGACCTGAAGACGGAACTGACGGAAGTCTACGCGTCGCAGGCCAAGGACGAAGTCGCCAACTTTGACGATGCATCGCTCGTCAAGCTGGCTGAACAGTCCCGCAGGGGCGTCTCCATCGCAACGCCGGTCTTCGACGGTGCGCATGAGCCTGACGTTGCCTCGATGCTGAAGAAGGCAGGTCTGCACGAGTCCGGTCAGTCGGTTCTGTACGACGGCCGTACCGGCGAGCCCTTCGACCGCAAGGTCACCGTCGGCTACATGTACATGATCAAGCTGAACCACCTGGTCGACGACAAGATCCACGCTCGTTCGATCGGTCCTTACTCGCTCGTTACCCAGCAGCCGCTGGGCGGCAAGGCGCAGTTCGGCGGTCAGCGCTTCGGCGAAATGGAAGTCTGGGCTCTGGAAGCATACGGTGCAGCCTACACGCTGCAGGAAATGCTCACGGTCAAGTCGGACGACGTTGCCGGCCGTACCAAGGTCTACGAAGCCATCGTCCGTGGCGACGATACGTTCGAAGCCGGTATTCCGGAAAGCTTCAACGTTCTCGTCAAGGAAATGCGCTCGCTTGGTCTCTCCGTCGAACTCGAGAATTCGAAGGTCGAGGAGCAGCAGGCCAGCCAGTTGCCGGACGCTGCCGAGTAACCACCGATAGGGTGTGCGCTGTAACGCAGCGCACACCGTTCCCGCTCTGGCCCCTTACGTGTCGGCCGGGCAGGGACGATTTCGCCGCATTCTGCGGTTATTGTCGTTTTGAGCGTTGGCGCGGCTCCCGGGATTTGCCGCCGTCCATGCAAGATAAGGGCGCATCCGCCCATGAAGGAGACAGGCATGAACCAAGAGGTCATGAATCTTTTCAATCCGCAGGTGCCTGCACAGAACTTCGATTCCATCCGGATTTCGATTGCTTCTCCGGAGAAGATTCTTTCCTGGTCTTACGGTGAGATCAAGAAGCCGGAAACCATCAACTACCGCACGTTCAAGCCGGAACGCGACGGTCTCTTCTGCGCGCGCATCTTCGGACCGATCAAGGACTACGAGTGCCTTTGCGGTAAGTACAAGCGCATGAAGTACAAGGGCATCATCTGCGAAAAGTGCGGCGTTGAAGTCACGCTGTCGCGCGTTCGCCGTGAGCGCATGGGCCATATCGAGCTCGCCGCTCCCGTTGCCCACATCTGGTTCCTGAAGTCGCTGCCGAGCCGCATTTCTACGCTGCTCGACATGACGCTGAAGGATGTCGAGCGCGTTCTCTACTTCGAACACTACATCGTCACCGAGCCGGGCCTGACCGCGCTCAAGGAGCACCAGCTCCTGACGGAAGAAGAGTACATGCTCGCCGTTGACGAATACGGCGAAGACCAGTTCACGGCCATGATCGGTGCTGAAGCCATCTACGAGATGCTGGCATCGATGAACCTTGAGAAGATCGCTGGCGATCTGCGCTCCGAGCTTGCCGACACCACGTCGGACCTCAAGCAGAAGAAGCTGATGAAGCGCTTGAAGATCGTCGAGAACTTCATGGAATCCGGCAACCGCCCGGAATGGATGATCATGAAGGTCGTTCCGGTGATCCCGCCGGATCTGCGTCCGCTCGTTCCGCTCGACGGCGGCCGTTTCGCGACGTCGGACCTGAACGATCTGTACCGCCGCGTCATCAACCGTAACAACCGTCTGAAGCGCCTGATCGAACTGCGCGCTCCGGGCATCATCATCCGCAACGAAAAGCGCATGCTGCAGGAATCTGTGGACGCGCTGTTCGACAACGGCCGCCGTGGCCGCGTCATCACCGGCGCCAATAAGCGTCCGCTGAAGTCGCTGTCCGACATGCTCAAGGGCAAGCAGGGCCGCTTCCGCCAGAACCTGCTCGGCAAGCGCGTCGACTATTCCGGCCGCTCGGTCATCGTGACCGGTCCGGAACTGAAGCTGCACCAGTGCGGTCTTCCGAAGAAGATGGCGCTCGAGCTGTTCAAGCCGTTCATCTATGCCCGCCTCGACGCCAAGGGTTACTCCTCGACCGTCAAGCAGGCCAAGAAGCTGGTTGAAAAGGAAAAGCCTGAGGTTTGGGATATCCTCGACGAGGTCATCCGCGAGCATCCGGTTCTCCTGAACCGCGCACCGACGCTGCACCGCCTGGGAATCCAGGCCTTCGAACCCACGCTGGTCGAAGGCAAGGCCATCCAGCTGCACCCGCTCGTCTGCACGGCATTCAACGCCGACTTCGACGGTGACCAGATGGCTGTTCACGTGCCGCTGTCGCTTGAAGCCCAGCTCGAAGCCCGCGTTCTGATGATGTCGACGAACAACATCCTGCACCCTGCAAACGGTGCACCGATCATCGTTCCGTCGCAGGACATGGTTCTCGGCCTGTACTACCTCTCGATCATGAACCAGAACGAGCCGGGCGAAGGCATGGCCTTCTCCGACCTCGGCGAGCTGCATCACGCGCTCGAAAACAAGGTCGTGACGCTGCACACCAAGATCCGCGGCCGCTTCAAGTCGGTCGACGAGGACGGCAAGCCGTACTCGAAGATCTATGAAACGACTCCGGGCCGCTTGCTCATCGGCGAACTCCTGCCGAAGAACGGCAAGGTGACCTTCGACGTCTGCAACCAGGAAATGACCAAGAAGAACATCTCCAAGATGATCGACGCGGTCTACCGCCATTGCGGCCAGAAGGACACGGTCATTTTCTGCGACCGCATCATGCAGCTCGGCTTCACCCATGCCTGCCGCGCCGGCATTTCGTTCGGCAAGGATGACATGGTCATTCCGGAAACCAAGGCGAAGATCGTTGCCGACACCGAAAACCTGGTGAAGGAATACGAGCAGCAGTACAATGACGGTCTGATCACGCAGGGCGAAAAGTACAACAAGGTTGTCGACGCCTGGGGCAAGGCCACCGAAAAGGTTGCCGAAGACATGATGGCCCGCATTAAGGCCGTCGAATTCGATCCGAACACCGGTCGTCAGAAGCCAATGAACGCCATCTATATGATGTCCCACTCGGGCGCTCGTGGTTCTCCGAACCAGATGCGTCAGCTGGGCGGCATGCGCGGCCTCATGGCCAAGCCGTCGGGCGAAATCATCGAAACGCCGATCACGTCGAACTTCAAGGAAGGCCTGACCGTCAACGAGTACTTCAACTCGACGCACGGCGCCCGTAAGGGTCTGGCAGACACCGCCTTGAAGACCGCGAACTCCGGTTACCTGACCCGTCGTCTCGTCGACGTCGCCCAGGATTGCATCGTCAACTCGGTCGATTGCGGCACCGACAAGGGCCTGACCATGACCGCCATCGTTGATGCCGGTCAGGTCGTTGCGTCGCTCGGTGCTCGTATCCTCGGCCGTACCGCCCTTGATGATATCGATCATCCGGTCACTGGCGAGCGTATCGTCGATGCCGGCAAGATGATCCTCGAGCCCGATGTCATCGAGATCGAGAAGGCTGGTATCCAGTCGATCCGTATCCGTTCGGCACTGACCTGCGAAATCCAGACGGGCGTCTGCTCGGTCTGCTACGGTCGTGACCTTGCACGCGGTACCCCGGTCAACATGGGTGAAGCAGTCGGTGTTATCGCTGCTCAGTCGATCGGCGAGCCGGGCACGCAGCTCACCATGCGTACGTTCCACCTTGGTGGCACGGCAACCGTGGTTGACCAGTCGTTCCTGGAAGCCTCGTACGAAGGTACGGTTCAGATCAAGAACCGCAACCTGCTGCGCAACTCGGATGGCAACCTCGTTGCCATGGGCCGTAATATGACCGTCCAGATCCTGGACGAGCGTGGTGTCGAGCGCTCCTCGCAGCGCGTCGCCTATGGTTCGAAGCTGCATGTCGACGATGGCGACAAGGTCAAGCGCGGTCAGCGTCTGGCAGAGTGGGACCCCTACACCCGTCCGATGATGACGGAAGTGGCCGGTACCGTTCAGTTCGAAGACGTCGTCGACGGTCTCTCGGTTCTCGAAGCGACCGACGAATCCACTGGCATCACAAAGCGTCAGGTTATCGACTGGCGTTCGACCCCGCGTGGTTCGGACCTCAAGCCGGCAATCGTCATCAAGGATGCCAGCGGCAATGTCATGAAGCTGTCCCGTGGTGGTGACGCCCGCTTCCTGCTCTCGGTCGACGCGATCCTGTCGGTCGAGCCGGGTCAGAAGGTGTCTCAGGGTGACGTGCTTGCACGTTCGCCGCTCGAAAGCGCCAAGACCAAGGACATCACCGGCGGTCTGCCGCGCGTTGCCGAACTGTTCGAAGCTCGTCGTCCAAAGGACCACGCCATCATCGCTGAGATCGATGGTACGATCCGCCTCGGCCGCGACTACAAGAATAAGCGTCGCGTCATCATCGAGCCGGCGGAAGACGGTGTCGAGCCTGTCGAATACCTGATCCCGAAGGGCAAGCCCTTCCACCTTCAGGAAGGCGACTACATCGAGAAGGGTGACTACATCCTCGACGGTAACCCGGCTCCGCACGACATCCTGGCGATCAAGGGCGTCGAAGCACTCGCTTCGTACCTGGTCAACGAAATCCAGGAAGTCTATCGCTTGCAGGGCGTTGTCATCAACGACAAGCACATCGAAGTGATTGTCCGTCAGATGCTGCAGAAGGTGGAAATCACCGATGCAGGCGACTCGACTTACATCGTCGGCGACAACGTCGACCGTATCGAGCTCGAAGACGTCAACGATGCGCTGATCGAACAGGGCAAGAAGCCTGCTTATGGCGATCCGGTTCTGCTGGGTATCACCAAGGCGTCGCTGCAGACCCCGTCGTTCATCTCCGCCGCGTCCTTCCAGGAAACGACGAAGGTGCTGACGGAAGCTGCAATCGCCGGCAAGACCGACGGTCTGCAGGGTCTGAAGGAAAACGTCATCGTCGGTCGTCTGATCCCCGCCGGTACCGGTGGCACGATGACCCAGATCCGTCGCATCGCGACCTCGCGCGACGAGTTGATCCTCGAGGAACGCCGCAAGGGCACGGGCGCCGATGTCGCCACGCCGATGCTGCAGGATCTCGCAGGCGAGAGCGCACCGGCTGCCGAATAATCGGCAGCTTGGTCTTAAGAATTGAGAAGCCGCCCGGAGCGATCCGGGCGGCTTTTTGTTGTGCGCCCAGCATGGGCGCATTCTTGTGGGTGGAAGTCCCACCGTAAGCTGGTCACATCGAGCGAAGTGAAGCGCAACTGCGGCAGGGTGACCAACCGTGGGGAGGAAGCGTGGATCGAACCTGCGGGCCGATGGACAAGAACCGGATATGAGGCGATGCCGACCAGGGCGAGCGGGCAACAAACCGCGAAGCTCTTGTGACCAATGGGCGGTGGCGTAAATCCGGAAGCCCGCCGGAGCTCCGGTCGCGACGAAGCCGAGCCCCCGCCGAGGATTGGGAACGACACAGGCGCGGGGCTGCTTGAGGTGGCCCTGCGGCGAGAGAACCTTCTGCGGGCGTGGAAGAGGTGCGGGCCAACAAAGGCGCGGCGGGCGCGGACGGTCTGGACATTGACCAGACGGCCGCAATGCTACGCATCTCTTGGCCTGCCATCCGCGACAGCCTGCGGGAGGGGACGTACCGGCCACAGCCGGTGCGTCGGGTGATGATCCCGAAGCCAGGGGGCGGCGAGCGCGAGCTTGGCATCCCCACGGTGCTGGACCGTCTGATCCAACAGGCGCTCCTGCAAGTCCTCCAGCCTATTCTTGATCCGACTTTTAGTCAGCACAGCTACGGCTTCCGTCCTGGAAGGAGTGCACACGATGCCGTCCTGGCGGCGCAATCGTTCGTGCAGTCCGGACGGCGGGTTGAAATTCTTCGACCGGGTTGACCATGACATCCTGATCGACCGTTTGCGCAAGAAAATCCCCGATCCCGGCGTGATCCGCTTGGTACGGGCCTATCTGAACGCCGACATTGTTGATGGGGGTGTGGTCCTCAAGCGGACCCGAGGCACGCCGCAGGGTGGGCCGCTGTCGCCGCTCTGGCCAATGTGTTGCTGGATGAGGTGGACAAGGAACTTGAACAGCGGGGCCATGCCTTCTGCCGCTATGCCGACGACTGTAACGTCTACGTGCGGTCACAGCGGGCGGGCGAGCGGGTGATGGCTCTGCTGCGGCGTCTCTATGGCCGACTTCGCCTCAAGGTGAACGAGACCAAGAGCGCCGTTGCCACCGTCTTCGGCCGCAAATTCCTCGGCTATGCTTTCTTCAAAGCACCAGGGCGGGTGGTCAAGAGACGGGTTGCCGACAAGGCAATCAAGGCGTTCAAGGAGCGCATTCGCGAACTGACACCGCGCGTGACGGGTCGAT
>NZ_JACUZZ010000056.1:0-14950 GCF_014851595.1 Rhizobium sp. RHZ01 | reverse complement strand
CGGAGCGGCAATTAGAAAACGATCAGACTCTTGTCAGCGACAATCAGCGTGATACCTTCACCCCGACCGCGACATAAGAGTCTCATCCAGATTGTCGCGCGCGTCTCATCCTGATCGCCGCGCTATAGTCAGGATTCCGATTGCCCATATCAGTACCCCGGAGATGACAGCGATCGCCAGATTTGTCCCCATGGTGGATATCCAGGGCAATGAACCGGCTTGCATCATGCCGAAGGGCAGCCGCTGCTTGAACAGGAACAGCCATGCGGGGCCAATGCCGAACATGATTGCCGGATGCCTGTAGAGCCGGTAGTTAAGCCGTCCGGACCACGACAGGGCCTTGTATTCCGATACCGTCAATGTGGTTATGTCGCCGATGCCGCGCTCCTCGAGATTGCCTGCCGAGGCGTGATGCTCCGCATGCGCCCGACGCCAATAGTCATAGGGCGTAAGCGTCAGGACACCGATCACACGGCCCGTCCAGTCGTCAGCGCGTCGACGCGCGAAGAAGGAACCATGGCCGCAGTCGTGCTGGATCATGAACAGACGCAATAGGAAGGCTGCTGCGGGAACGATCAGGATCAGGCCGGGCCAGCAGCTGTAGTGAACCGATGCCCATGCGCCGACCCAGAAAAGCGCGAACGGGATGGCGGTCACCGTAAGTTCGATAACGCTGCGTTTGAGATACGGCTGACGGTATCTGGCGAGGATATTGAGCCATGCCCTTTCATCGGAAAGGGTATGGTTCGGGTCGCGGTCGATGGTATCGATCAAAGAATAATTCCACGCATGGTAACGAATGCCGAGAAGGCGAGGGCTATCACCACGGCGGACCTGATGAGGAACAGCCTATAGTCGAAGCGATAGATCTCATGAAGAATGTTTGTCATTGCCGAATCTCCTGGTTTTCGGAATATGTCTGTTCACGGCGCTAACTCGGCGAGCAAAGCCGGCGCTTTGGCGCTATTGTTTGTGCTTCAATTCTTGTGTTTGCCGCCCTGCAGGCTGTTTTTCGAGGCATCCTTGATCTGGTTGGCAAAGCTTGCCCGCACCTTCGCCGGCGCCTTTTGCTGTTTCGGTTTCCGCGCCTCACGGTTGCTTCGCACTTGTCCTTTGGCCATCCAGGGCGATCCTTTGTTCATTGAAATTAAAGTGTCGGGCCCACGATGCGGGGACAAAGCGACGGGCAGGCCTAGGTTTCCAGCATGCGACTCTAAAGAGGCGGTCATCATCAGCCGTTTGAGGTTCGTGACGGCACTTTGCCTCTGCCTGTCTTTTTATTCTCTTCTTTCGCAGATTCGTGGACCGGTTCGGCGCGACTGGTTTCCGCTTCCTTCAGCGATGACTGCAGATCGAGCTTTTTCTCGAAACGGATCACTCGTTATCCGTCGATCTCTGTTTGACTGATCGCTACCGGATGGCTTTGCCCTCATGGCAGGGCTCCTTCCATTCAGGCTCCACGATCCCCCAGGCTTTGAAATTAGCCCGCGCTTCCAAGCGCAATCTGGCAGGCCTGTGCAAGGTCTGCATTTGGCTCAGTGCTGCCAAGTGGCGTTGCCCAGCCGGCCTTCTTGATAACATCGCTACGCCCGTAGGTACCGGCTGCTTTGAGTGCGGCCAAGATCTCTGCCGAAGCTGGATCCGATTTGGCCCTCTCGAGACAATAGGGCGTCAGCGCAGCCGCGATGGCCGAGGTTCGCTCGATCCCGGCGGCTTTTTGAGCACTGCCATTGGTCACCCAACCTCCCCATGTGAAGCCGACGATGGCAAGTGCGGCCGCGCCGCATGCCGCTCCCCATAGGCCGGGGCGAAGCCAGGTCATGTCTAGCATGTCCATATCCAATCTTAATGAAAAACGCGCAATATTGCGCAGAACTACAATAACACAAAACGCAATTCTTGATTAATATATTATTTTTTTCCTCAATTTTATTTGGAACGCTTGAAATACTATTTTTGATGACTTGCAATAAATTCTATTTTTACATTTCATTTTCTTTGTTTCAGTCCTCTTCATCCTGGCAGCTCTTTGAGCGCCGGTCGCATTCTGGACGAGATAGAGCTTCGAGCCCACATGGCGAGGCTGATGGCTCGTGAAACAGGCGCCTACGCGCGCAGCCGCAGCCCTTGAATGTCTGCTTCAATAGAGTACGCGACGAAACCGTTTCGAGGGCATGCCTTCCCAATAGCAGCTTGGTAAAGCTACGACTGTCTTCGGTGAGCCGAGCGTTCATAGGTATGTGAGACGACGTGCGTTAATAAGCTTGCTTCGTATCTTTCGAAGGCGCATCGTCTCAACTTCGGCAGCAATTATCAGGGCGCTGCCGTTTTGGGTCCTCAACCCCTTGCCCCGACCGAAAGGAGGACATCATGTCTTCCGACCTCCCGGCACCTACTTTCCATGTTAATGATTTGCGCCGCGAGTCACAGTGTTCTCGTGTATTTGACAAGATCGCCCGGAACACTGTGATCTCAGCGATAAATGCCGGCTGGCGGGAGTCGGAGGCTGCCTTGGCACTGGCGGACGCAGCCGAGCGCTATGTCCTCTATCTGGCCTCGCCCGCGCGACTGCACCTCTTACCGGCGAATTCAAACTCAGTCTTGGGCGTTACCAGTCAAGATTGAGATGCGACCTTTTGGCGGCGATTACGTCCTGAACCTGGGTCACGACCAGCGGAAGGATGGTGAAGGGCTTCCCGATGCACGTGGCTTCGGCAATCATGCCCGGCTTCATCACCTGCGCCTCGATCTGGTCGAAGCCTGCAATCAGGGTGCCCTTGCCGGCACCCGTCGGCCCGAGAATGCCCGGGGGGCGAATCATCGTATTGACGACGTCGCCCGGCCGGAGCGTGAAGTGCTGGACCGTGCCCGCGACGCCGGCCCGTACCGGCGTCTTGTCCAGCTCCACCTGTGCCTGGGCAAGAGCAGCTTCCGCGCTTGCCTTTTGCGCACCGCCGTCACGCTCTTCGTTGAAGGGTGGAAACAGAAGATCATCGTATTGAGGGGGATGGTAGGAAGAAGGCACGCGGTGATGCCCCATCGCAGCTCGTACCAGACGGTGTAGAGCGTGATCTCTTGCCCGATCCGCTTTCCCTGACCATAGCGTCGAAAGAGATAGTCGCGGAGACGTGATCATGGAGCAGAGGATGAGCTCGAACCTGGACCAGATACCCTCTCCGGACGTATCCGAATTGGAGGGCCTCTGCTCTTGGACGGCTGACTCCTCTGGTATCAGGGCGGGGTCTTCGGTCGATTTTACGTCTCTGCCTGAGAGCTTCGCGAGGGACTGGGCAATGGAATAAAGCGGCGTGGAAAAATCCGGAAACTCTATAAAAGCTAACAGCGAGTTCGCGATCCAAAACAGATGATTGTGCGTAAAGAGGGAGATCAGGGTCAGAACGGCGCCGTCGATCGAGATATCCCTACAGGTTGGCTCCAGCAACCCGTCCAGGGAGACCGAAGGTTACTTCTCGGCCTGAAAATAGACGCTCCCAAGTATTTTGTCGCAATCCCGCTGTAGAGTCCTAGTTTCTTCTTCAAGGAAGGAGTTTCAACTTGGAAAATCTAAGAGAATTTGCCTCGAGCGCGAATGGCGATCGGTGGTTTTTGGGTATCGATGACGTGACTAGTACAGAGGTCGTCGTTCATCGTGGGAACCCCTCGTCTGGCGGTCACGAAACGACAACCCTTGTCACTTCATTTTTGAACCAGCGCCCGTTTGGGCCAGAGCATTGGGCTTTAGATCGGCTGCTTGCGGATCGCAGGGCAAACGAAAGCGAAGAGACGCCCACCGATCTTCACTAACTACGCAGGGAATCCGCTATTGCCCGATAGCCCGGCAAGCTTCGGGCGGCTGGGAAGAATGTCCGCTTTGCCATTCACCCAGTCGCGGGCCGGCTGCCCGGTCACATGAACGTGTTGCTGGCCGAGGCCAAGGTGCCATATGACATCGTCCTGGAGATGGATGAAATCAATGAGGACTTCCACGAGACCGATGTCGTCATTGTTATTGGATCCAACGACATTGTGAACCCTGCAGCGCAGGAGGACCCAAACTCTCCAATAGCTGGCATGCCGGTGTTGGAAGTGCGGAAGGCGAAGCAGGTGTTTGTCTCAAAGCGCGGGCAGGGCACCGGCTACTCCGGGATCGAGAAGCCTCTTTTCTTCAAGGAAAACACGCGCATGTTCTACGGGGACGCCAAGAAGTTGATTCCGAAAATCGCGTGAGCGCGTGAATTCCTCGTGACTTCTCTTCTCTCTGAGGGAGCAACGACAATGAGGGTCTGGCCATCGATTGGGTCGGACCCCAGCTGAGCTGCAAAAGGGACCATGGGCAATATGTCGCGTAGTGGCATGTGAATCAAAGGCTTAGCCATCTCAATTCGAGGCCCTTCGGTTCGATTCCGTTCAAGACCTTCGTCCCACCAGACAAACTTAGGCGGGAACTGGAATACGGTGGGTGATTGCCAATCTCTGACAACCAGGCAATTCTCTCAAGCTGTCCTATACCGCAGCTGAGATTCAAGCTCGGATGGTAAGCGGGCTCAACCGACGAGATCCTTGACCGTTGCAATAGGCAGGAACATCCGCATCGGCATAGAGGGAAAAGGCTGAAACCCGTATCCGATGTAGAGGTCCTTGCGCCGCTGCGTTTTTCCGGGGTCTCCGCAATCGAGTACATCCAGGACGATGACGGCCGTGCCGATCTGCTCCGCAATCCGGACAATCCGTTGGAGGCAATCGGCAAGAAGAATGCCGCCGTATCCACCGCCTCTGAATCGTTCGTCGCGACCGACCATGGAGATGTACGCGGCAGGAATCGCGCCGTGCCCTGGACGATTGCGGGCGAACTTTTCCGGTAGTTCGTCGTAATAGATCGAATGAGCGTTGATCGCGTAGAAGCCGATGATCGACTTCTCGTCCTCTGCCGTCAGCACCCAAACACGAAGATTATCTGCCTTCGTGAGCTTGTCGGCCGTCTTCTTGATAAAGTTATCGACTTGCCTAACGCCACACGAAAAAGCCGCCCGATCGTGTTTGGAAGGATCGAGCGGCTCGATGAGGAGTTTCGGCTTTTCGTCTTCTGCCATTACTTGGAAACGACGGTCTCGCGATGACGCTTGAAAGCGTCCTTCAGGCTGTTCGTCGGCGCGGGCGGATTATCGAGAGCCTCGAAAAATGCCGTGTGATCGACAGCCTTAAGACCGGTCGCTTCGTGGGCCGCGATCGTTTCGATTGCAGACCTGTAGGCTGCATTGATCGTAAAGGCGGAATCGTCCATGCCAGAAAGCGCAGCCGCGCGGTGAATGGCATCCTTGATACGAGGCTTCGTACGGAAATTCATCCGCGCGTTGCTCGGCTCGTCGATATCGACAGTGATGTCTTTGAAAGCAACCATAGTCGCCTCCTGCCTTAGAAGTTAGATGGCGTTGTACGTCTCATCGACGTACACGTCAAGTCTTATTGCATGCGTCCGTCCGTGCGACGTACATTGGAAGCCAACACTGCAAGGCGGCTTGACACGGCCAGACCAAGGCTATGACGTACAACAAAATGATGAGGGGCGCGATGATCGATTGAGTGACATAAGCAAAGCCAGCACCAGAATACCGGTTGCTATCGAACCGATCGTGCGACTGCCACGCGCTTCCAGCATGCTCGCTCCCGAACATTGCTCCCAAATTGTAAGCTCCGCCAGGTGCCGGCGGAGCTTGGCTGGTCCTTCGTTTCATCGAGGGAGATCTTGAGCTGACGCCGCCAAAGGCGGAGATTTCCTGGTGCAGGCCAAGCGGGGCCTTCAAGCAGTTTGCGGGGGCGGCTATTTTTGCGTTTGTCGACTTTTGGCTTGCGGCTCCTAGCGTTGGTATTCCAGCCAGGATTGGCAATACTCCCGATACGACCACATCTGGCAAAGCCGTAGGATTCGCGAT
This sequence comes from Rhizobium sp. RHZ01, assembly GCF_014851595.1. NCBI lineage: Bacteria > Pseudomonadati > Pseudomonadota > Alphaproteobacteria > Hyphomicrobiales > Rhizobiaceae > Rhizobium > Rhizobium sp. RHZ01. The sequence continues at coordinate 9,020 of NZ_JACUZZ010000056.1, read as the reverse complement.
CTCTGATCTTCAGATATTTCGAGCGCGCGAACCGCGGCTTCAAGGGAACATTGATTGCGGTGATGATTTCGTCCGCCTGTAGACTGGTCTCGATATGCGGCGTGTCTTCCGGCAGGCGGTGCAGATCCGCGAAGTCGAGGCGCCGCCGGCCGCGCGCGCCCGACGCGGGGCGGAAACGTTCCCGTTCGGTGTGTGAATGACGCGCGGTCGTCGAAACGCGGATCGTGAACGATCGAGGTGAGAAACGCGCTGAAGACAAGGTATCCGGGCTCAGTGAATACGTCCCTCTAAAGCGATGTCTCGTTCAATACCTTTTGCGCTTGCCATGCTTCGATGCAGGCCGCCGGAGCGCCTTCGGCCGTCACGCCATGCTAGAACCAGGTCGACAGCGGCCTCCACGCAAATACCTCGGACACAGACATCGAGGTATGTATGTGCCGCCCATCCCCTAGTAAGAAATACGGCTATCGACTCTTTACGTTTGACATCCATGTTTCAAACGGATTGCTTTTCTGACTACCTATGTTCGCGCGACCATTTGGTTCAACTCCATCCTGGAAGCCGTGCAGGATGGCGATCAGCCGTGGCGCCATCTCGCGAATCTCGCTCAGATGAATAGCCGTCAGCCGTTTGAGGACCGCTTCGGCCTTCTCGGTCAGCGCAAGCGTGTGGCGGCGCTTGTCGTTGGGATCGACGGTGCGCGACACATATCCCGCCGCCACCAGCCGGCCGACGAGTTCGGTTGCCGAATGCGGCGCGATCAGCAGCCGCTCGGCAAGCAGGCCGACCGACATCGATTCCTCGCCGTGGTGGCCCTTGATGGCGAGCAGGGCCTGATGCTGCTGCGCCGGCAATCCTTCTTCGTGGGCAGCCGAGGCGCTGAAATCCATGAACTGGCGCAGTGCATGGCGCAGGTTGGACAGCGCCTCGTAATCGGCATCCGTCAGATCGTCCATCTGCTTCCTGGCCATCAATCCCCTGCCGTCATTGGCTTGCTACCGGCAAGATCACTGCATCCATGCCGCCATCTCCATCCGCCGGTGATCCTGCAGCGCGCGCAGCGCCTGCATCAACTCCGGCGCCATTTCCCGGATCTCATAAAGATGGGCAGGCGTCAGTCGACGCAATAGCTCTTCCGCCTGATCTGTCAATCGAACAACGATGCGGCGCTTCGGCTTGATGACGACGGTCAGAAAGCCGCGGGCTTTCAATCCTTCCGTCAGTTCCGTGGCCGCGGCACGCGCCAGAAACAGCTTTTCCGCGAGGCTGGAAACGCTCATTTCGCCACGGATCCCCAACCCCTTGATGGCGAGAAGCGCCTGATGCTCCGGTGGTGAAAGGCCGAGACGGCTGGCCGCCCCGGCGCTGAACTGGCGGAATTTGCGGATCCGGTATCTCAGATTGGCAAGTGCCTCATATTCGTTCTCTGACAGGGCTTCCTTGGGCATCGGCCTGCTCCTCAAAGCATGACTTGCATTAGATCGTAATACGATATATCTGGCGCTTCATTGCCAGCCTGTCAACAGGAACCCCCATGTCCCCACAAAATACCCACCGGCCGCATGATTTCATGGGCGGCCTTTCGCGGCGCGAAGCCGGAGATTTCACCACCGACAAGCGCGTTATCGCTCTGATCGGCATGGCGCTGATCGTCGGCACCGGCGGCGCTTTTGCCGCCTGGGTCCTGGTCAGCCTCATTTCGCTGGTGACCAACCTCGTCTGGTTCGGCCGCCTTAGTACCCATGCCGTCTCGTTGGCAGCGGCCCCGCGATCGGTCTGGATGGTGGTAATCCCGGTTCTCGGCGGTCTTGTCATTGGCTTGATGGCTCGTTTCGGCTCGGAGAAGATCCGCGGCCACGGCATTCCTGAAGCAATCGAGGCGATCCTGATCGGCGGCAGCCGGATGTCGCCAAAGGTGGCGATCTTGAAGCCGATTTCCTCGGCAATCTCGATCGGAACGGGCGGCCCTTTCGGCGCTGAAGGCCCGATCATCATGACTGGCGGCGCGATTGGTTCGCTCTTTGCCCAATGCTTTCACCTGAGTTCGGCCGAGCGCAAGACGCTGCTGGTCGCCGGTGCCGCGGCAGGAATGACTGCGATCTTTGGTTCGCCGATCGCCGCGATCATGCTGGCCGTTGAACTGCTGCTGTTCGAATGGAAGCCGCGCAGCTTCATTCCTGTCGCCGTCGCCGCCTGCGTGTCGATCTGCTGGCGCCCTTTCCTATTCGAAGCCGGTCCTCTCTTTCCAAGACAATTCCACATGGATCTGCCCTGGTGGGGTATCCTGCTCTGCGCCGGAATGGGCATCCTCTCCGGCCTGCAGTCGGGCATCCTGACAACGCTTCTCTACAAGATTGAAGACCTGTTCGAAGCGCTGCCCATCCATTGGATGTGGTGCCCGGCGCTGGGCGGGCTGATCATCGGGCTTGGCGGGCTCATAGAACCGCGAGTTCTCGGCGTCGGCTACGATATCATCGATGGTCTCCTGAACAGCAGCCTGCTGCCGCAAGCGGTGCTGACAATCCTGCTGGTCAAGGCGGCGATCTGGCTCGTGGCGCTGTCATCGGGCACCTCAGGCGGCGTGCTGGCGCCGCTCCTGATTTTCGGCGGTGCGCTCGGCTGGCTTGTCGGACTTGTCCTGCCGGGCGATCCGGGCTTCTGGGCGCTGCTCGGCATGGCGGCGATGATGGGCGGCACGATGCGGGCGCCGCTGACCGGCACTTTCTTCGCCGTCGAACTGACCGGCGATATCCAGGTGCTGCTGCCTCTGCTGGCGGCAACGGTGGCGGCCTACGCGGTCACCGTTCTCCTGCTGCGCCGCTCGATCCTGACCGAAAAGATCGCGCGCCGTGGCCAGCACATCACGCGCGAATATGGCATCGATCCCTTCGAATTTGCCCGCGCTCGTGACATCATGATCTCCAAGGTCGATAGCCTCAGGGCCGATATGACCGCCGGGGAGGCGATCGATTTCTTTGCCACGCGATCGAAGACGCACCGGGTCTATCCGGTAGTCGATGACCTAGGCATCCTCAAGGGTCTGATGTCGCGCGGTGACGCTCTGCGCTGGCAGCAGGAACGTGTGGAGCGCAGTCAGCCGCTCGCCGATCTGGTGTCCGATAGCTCCGTGCCGCTTGCTCACCCCGATGACACGGTCGGTTACGTTGCCGATCTGATGCTGGCAACCGATGCCGGCCGCATTCCAATCGTCGATCCCGATAACGGCCAGCTCGTCGGCCTCGTAGCCCGCAAGGACCTGTTGAGGCTCCGTCATTCCCTAAGAGCAAGCGAAACGGAGCGGCGGCCGTATTTCGGACGCGCCGTCGGTTCGGGACGCGAGGTGCCTACGAGATGATCAGCTCTGACGTTAAAAGGGGCGATTTCCATCCACCATTTAACAAGGTTCTTCGGTTGTCGCGGCCATCGCCTGGTTCTTCGGAACGTGGCGGTGACATTGATATCGGTCGTCTAGGAATCTCCCGGCCTGGTGACACTCTAGCGCATTCACGGTGTGCGTTGATGATGTCGCCGAACGCGCTACGTCTGAGAATTTCGGACCTGTGGCAAACTTCCCCGTCAGTCAGCCGCGGCGTCAATTGTCTTTCCGTTGGTAAACGCGCTCGTGCCGGGTGGCGGAATGTCATCCTTGAGAAAGGCGATGCCGGACCGAAGCCCGCGTTGCCGTTGGCGCGAGACGCGACCGGAGGACGATCAGATCGATTACTTGGAGTAGTAGTCTGTGATCAGCACCAGTACCGGGCAAAATAATGGTTTCACTCTCCCCTGACGTGTGGCATTCTGCAACTGATATTAATTACTCAACTAGTGATTGATAAACCCGCTTCGGCAACATATTTCGATCTCGGAGAGCCCATGACTTCAGTTCCCCTTTCGCCTGACGCAACAGATACGAGGCGACGCGTTTTTGCAATCATGGCGAGTGCTTCGGGCAACCTTGTTGAATGGTATGATTTCTATGTCTACTCGTTCCTAGCACTCTATTTCGCGTCGGAGTTTTTCCCGGAAGGCGACGCGACCAGTCAATTACTGAATGCTGCTGCTATCTTTGCTGCGGGCTTTCTCATGCGACCGATCGGGGGGTGGTTGTTTGGACGCATTGCCGACCGGGTGGGCCGCAAGCGTGCGATGCTGATTTCGGTTACGATGATGTGCGGCGGATCCTTTGTTATCGCCATTTTGCCAACCTACAGCTCGATCGGCGTCTTCGCGCCGCTTCTGCTCCTTCTCATGCGCCTCATCCAGGGGCTTTCTGTGGGCGGCGAGTATGGCACGACCGCGACCTATATGAGTGAGGTAGCGCTTGCCGGTCGCCGCGGCTTCTTCGGCTCATTTCAATATGTCACCCTGATCGGCGGCCAGCTGCTCGCCGTGCTCGTCCTTGTCATCCTACAGCAGTTCCTTGACGAGGCGCAGCTGCGTGCGTGGGGTTGGCGCATTCCCTTTGCCATCGGCGGTGTGGCAGCCGTGATCGCGCTCTATCTGCGAAGCTCGCTCCAGGAGACGTCGACTGAAGAGACCCGCACGATGCAGGAGGCGGGGACGCTGAGTGGCCTCCTGCGCAACCATTTGCGCGCGTTTCTCATCGTCGTCGGCTACACTGCCGGAGGATCGCTGATTTTCTACACGTTCACCACGTACATGCAAAAATACCTCGTCAATACCGCCGGCTTCGACAAGGAGGTCGCAAGCCTGACGATGACGACGGTCCTTTTCGTCTACATGCTGATGCAGCCGCTCTTTGGCGCCATGTCTGACAGGATCGGCAGGCGCAATTCCATGCTTTTATGGGCCGGTCTTTCCATTCTGACGACCGTTCCATTTCTCACCGTCATAGGACGCACCACAAGCGCATACAGCGCCTTTTTCCTCGTCACGGGCGCCCTTGCAGTCGTCAGTCTCTACACGTCCATCAGCGGTATCGTGAAATCGGAAATGTTCCCGGCACAGGTGAGAGCACTCGGTGTCGGCTTCGCCTATGCGATCGGCAATGCGCTCTTCGGCGGAACGGCGGAGTATTTCGCGCTTTGGTTCAAGTCAATCGGTCACGAGAGTTGGTTCTTCTGGTACGTGACCGCAATGATGGTCATTGCGCTCGTCGCCGCCATCATCATGCCCGATCCCCGGAAAAAAGGCTACCTGCAGGGTGAAGGGATGATAGATTGATCTTGACCGCGCGACATCGCCTATACCTTCTCGTCGTCGAGAAAAGTGAAGTCGATCGTAGGTGCCGTTTGCCTCGCACACGCGCGTCTTGCTTTTTCGAGTAATTCCGCCGTGACAGAGATGGCAACAATGCGCCTTTGCGGTCATTGAAGAAAACAATCTATCCTGTATCGTCGCTGGTACAGGAAAAAGTGTCACTTTCAGCGATGCCTTCGATCCCTTTGCCATTTGTCATATCCCTTCTTCTTTGCCTCATCCTCTTTCGAACGATGCGGCAGGCGGAATATAAACTCGATCTGTTTTCTCTGCTCATTGCAACGTTTGCCGCTCAGGCGATCCTGTCGGGTTTGAATTGGAACCTGGGTTGGTATCCCGCGCGTCTCATTCAGCCAGTCGTGGCGGCGATCCTTCCGGCTCTATGCTTTGCCGCGTTCAATCAGCTGCGACGCGATAGGCTCGCAACGTCCCATGATATCCTTCCGCACCTGCTGCCTGCGATCCTCGTTGCCATTCTGGTCACCCTATGGCGTGCTCCAATCGATATCGTCCTTTTTGCCACCTACCTCGGCTACGGCCTTGCACTTCTCAAGACTGCCAAAGGGGGGCCGGACGCGCTTTCCTCTGTACGCATCGCTGATGAGTGGACTGCTCACAAGGCGCTTGTCGCAGTGGCGGTTATGCTGGTCGTGACGTCCTTCATCGATGCCATAGTGGCGGTTGATTTTTTCCTTGGAAAGGGCGAGCAGGGCCGAATGGCTCTTACGATTGCGAGCGTTCTATGGCTGGCCATTGCCGGTTACGCAGCCACTGTTGCGGATAATGCCCGTCCCGCCGATGAGGGGGATGTCCTTTCGGACGATTTCGACCGTTCCTCATCGACACCCCAGGTGCCGTCGGATGCTACGGAGGATAAAGCGATCGCGGACCACATCGATACATTGATGCGGGAGCAGCATCTTTATCGTGACCCAGACCTGACGTTAGAGCGGCTTGCACGGCGTTCAGGTATTCCAGGACGTCAGATTTCCGGCGCTTTGAACAGAACCCACGGTCGCAACGTCTCGCAGGTGGTGAACGAACATCGAGTGAACGATGCCAAACAGCGGCTGGTGACGACACGCGATCAGATAACGACAATCATGCTGGAGTCCGGGTTTGGCACAAAATCAAACTTCAATCGAGAATTTCTTAGGGTCACGGGCATGACCCCGAGCGGCTATCGGAGCTCTGGAGGTGAGAGTTCTGCCGCGCCCGGTCTGCCCAAAGAAGCTTCCATTCGATAGCCCCCGCGTGAGTTCAAACGCCGATGCGCGATACGTCCTAAATCGCGATCTTGGACGTTCGAAATCGTGATCTTGGGCGCGTCGCTCTTCAATCCACGACAAGTTCCGACATAACCCACGGCTATGAGGAGCTTCGAGGAAAATGCTGATCAAAATCGTTGCAATGTTCTGCGCCAGCGTCCTTTCAATGGCGCTAGCGCAGCGCTCAGCCGCAGACAGTGCACTCGTCGGCGTCCGGCAGATCACAGCGCACTCCAAGGAGCGAGGCACTGAATTTCCCGTGACCGTTTGGTATCCCGCCGACGCTGGTGGCAAGCCTGTCACGCTCGGCGAAAGTCAGTTCTTTTACGGAACGGACGCGATGCTCGACGCCCCTATCGCGCACGGAAGACACCCTTTGATTTTGCTATCTCATGGCGCAGGTTTGGGGGGAACTCCCCAAGCGATGGGCTGGATTGCAGCGCCCTTAGCCAAGCATGGGTTCATCGTGGCAGCTCCTCTTCATTTCGGGAACGGAGGAGCCAACAGGTCAGCAGCCGAAACGATGAAGATTTGGCTAAGGCCTGCGGATATCAGCGCAACGCTCGACGCTTTGGAAAAGCAAACGGCTTTCGAAGATCAGCTTGAGCCCGAAAAGACGGGTGTGCTTGGGCTTTCGATGGGCGGGAGTACAGCCTTGGCTTTGGCTGGTGGTCGTATCGATCCAATCCGTCTGGGGAGTTACTGTGACAACGATGCTCTCAATCCTTCGCTTTGCGGATGGGTAAAACAAAGTGGCGTCGACCTTCACGCGATGGACATGAAACTTGCTGATCGCGACAATCGGGACAGGCGCATTGCGTTTGCAATGGCAATCGACCCTGCTCCGGTAGATGTCTTTCAGATCGAATCTTTTTCGAAGGTTTCGATCCCCGTCGAGATCGTAAACCTTGGCCAACCCGGAACGATCCCCCGGACCGTGCTCGCCTCGGGAATTGCAAGGGTCATTCCGAGGGGCATGTATTCCGCGTTTAGGAATGCAAGCCACTATAGCATGTTCGGAGTGTGTAAGCCGGACGCGGCCGAGATGGCCAAATCCGCAGACATCGACGAGCCCATTTGCTCGGACGGCGATGGGCACTCACGCCGCAAAATCCATCAGGAACTGGTAAATATGGTTATTGAGGCTTTCGATCAAAGGTTCAAAACGGAGCGCTAAAACGCGTCGTCCGTTGCTTGATCCAGGTTCTCGAATCGGCCGATTTGTGCTTCGTGGCTGGAAGGAGACCGATCATGGGCAATTCCCATCCGATCAAGTTGCGTTCCCGTGTTATTGCATTCGTTGAAGAGGGCAACACTCATCGCGGGCGTCCCCTCATTTGCGGGTGTCGGCTCGATTTGTGAATAAGCTTGCTGTTCTGAAGCGAGAGACGAGCTCTCTGTCGCCGAGACGACAGGTCATATTGGCGGCGGCACGTTGGGCGACCAGGTTCGTAGTTTCGGGAACGTGTGGCTGAGAAGGGTGATTTGACGATTGACGAATTGTGCATGTAGCTAGCCGAGCGCGGCATCATGCTTCTCGGAACGTCGGTTCGGACGGGCACCCGAACTTCGAAAGGTCGCGCTGTTGGATTATCCCGGAGGTCGATTGTGGAGAATACAACGTACCCGAATTCCCTGCATATAGTCGCCTGCTTTGTGAGACCGACTCCCATCAAGGTGATAATCGTTACCGAGAGCCGAATGTGCCGTTTGCTTTCGCCAGCGCTTCGATCATGACAACTAATCTGGCAAGGTCTTCTTGATGCAGTGCTTTTAGTGCTGCTGAAATTCGTTCTTGAAAAACCTCGTCGGCACTTCGAACGCGCTCCTCGTTGCGAAGCCCGAGGAGTTCGTCCACGGAGGTCCCCAGAATAGTCGCGATCCGGACAAGCGTTGCAAGATCGGGCTCGCGTGCCCCACTCACGTAGTTCCCGTACCGTCGGTCGCTCAGGCCAGTTCGCCTTGCTACTTCAGCATTTGAGATTCCGAGCTGTTCGGCACGTCTTTTAAGATTCGCGGAAAATGGTTCCATACCACATTTTGTTCATGACAAGCCCAACGGGTCCATGTACGATACGTAGATATACAATAGAACAATATGTGGATTTAGTTCCATGGAACTGCGCCAACTCACCTACTTCAAAGCGGTGGCCGAGGAGCTGCACTTCGGCCGGGCGGCAGCCAGGATGCACATTGCCCAGCCGGCCCTCAGCAATCATGTGATGTCGCTGGAAAGGGAGCTTGGCTGTCCGCTGTTCATCCGCTCGACGAGAAGGGTGGAACTGACCAGGGCAGGGGAGACTTTTTACGATCGCTGTGTGCGGATCTTAAGCGACATCGACCTGACCACCGAACTGACCCGGGCAGCCGGCGGCAGCCGCATCCGCCAGATCAGGATCGGCAGCATCTACCCGGCCACCATGGGCATGCTGCCAACCTTCCTTGCCAAGATCGCCCGCAAGTATCCCGATGTCCGCATCCACATCGCGTCGGGCAATACCGGCGAGATCATCCGCGGCCTGGAGACCGGCC
>NZ_JACUZZ010000055.1:0-16533 GCF_014851595.1 Rhizobium sp. RHZ01 | reverse complement strand
CCGCCAACAATGGTGCGGCGCCGCCGGACTTCTCGCTGATCGCCAAGGCGCGCGGCATCGAGCGCGGCTTCCCGCAGTTCCTGATCGACATGATCCCGTTCGTCGGCGGCTATCAGGAAGGCGGTCCAGACTACATCTACTCGCTGCTGACCGGCTACGACCAGCAGCCGCCGGCCGGCGTCCAGGTGGCCGAGGGCACGCACTACAACCCGTACTTCGCCGGTGCTGCTGCTCTCGCCATGCCAAAGCCGCTCTCCGACGGCCAGGTCACCTATGACGACGGCTCGCCGGCGACGGTCGACCAGTACGCCAAGGACGTCTCCTCCTTCCTGATGTGGGCCGCCGAGCCGCATCTCGAGGAGCGCAAGCGCACCGGTTTCATGGTCATGGTCTTCCTGGTCATCTTCTCCGGACTGATCTACCTGACCAAGCGCTCCGTCTACGCAAACAAGGAACACTGAGGGATTTGGCAGCATCGTTCCAAAGCGCCTCTCTTTGCTCAAGACCAATGATGCGCTGCGGGCAGGTCGATAGAGTAATTCAGCTTTCGAAGCCGCACGGAAGCCTCCCGAACAAGAATGCGGCGGCAGGAGTTTAATGATGGGTTCCTTCAGCGCGTGGCACTGGCTCATAGTGCTTGCAATCGTGCTGCTTCTATTTGGCCGTGGAAAGATCCCGGAACTGATGGGAGATGTGGCGCAGGGCATTCGCGCCTTCAAGAAAGGCGTCGAGGACGAAAAGGACGAATAGACCTTCCGGCGGAGATCCCGACAGCGATTGGCGCTTCAATGGCCAACACGCCCACGCCGATTTCCCTTCAGGACTGCCGCGGCAAATTGGCTCGCCCTGGGAACAGCGCAGGGGGGAGCACTGTTTTGGGCAGACGTGGCGCAAAGCTTCAGCGCAAGGGCGAGCTTGGTCGATTTCTTGTGACCGCGTCGGGGTTCGAACAATGTCATGATCTTCGCGAACACGTCTCCGTCCGACGCAGCGATAAGTGGCAGGGCCGCGCGTAGGGAGGTCGCTAGATCGCGAAGGCATAATGCCCGTGGGTTTTCATCGGGTCCCATGCCTCCAAGTAGAGGCCGCGAAGCAGCGGTGCAGATCCTTGCCAACCTTGGCATTGTCATCCACCGAAAGCCTGTCACGCACCGTGTGCAGGGTTATTCGCAACACTTCGTAGGCGACGCGCTGCTCGCAGCCGAGCAGTTCCGAAAGTTCGTGTCGATCCATCAGTTCGGAACTCCGTGCTCGTCAAAGCCGACGATCTCCTCGTCGTTGCGATTGTCCAGCTCCGGCAATTGCGCCACTCTTTCGCGGATCCGGCGCAGTTCGTCAAGGAGACGTTGCTGGGTACCATCGCCGTAGCCCAGGCGATGCAGGCGTTCGCTGAGGGCCTGATGAATGGCGGCGGTCTTGCTGATACCCTGGCGGCGGGCAAGCTCGTCGGCAAGCGCGACGGTGGCCGGGTTTTTGATGTTCAGGACACGACAGGCTCCAAAAGTCTACCTTTTGTCGATTTCCTCGCTTGTGAAGCCGAGGCCTGTCAAGTTCGTCCGATAAGTGTGTCATCCTGCTCATCATTTGACTTTCCGCGCACGGAAATGCTGACGACCGTTGGAGTAACAAGGCTGAGCATCGGCGCCAGCGACGGAGTTACTGACTGCCGCTGCTCATTCTGTCTCGCTGCAATCGAAAACCTTCGACGTATCCAGCTTTACGGCGGGTCCACCGTAGCGGCAGGCGTTTTCTATCTAAGTCGGGCTGGACGTCGTCGCGGCCGGGGCCTGCCCGCGCGCGCGGCCGGGCGAGAGCGTTTGATCAGACCCTGAGCGACAATCCAATTGGCGATCCACCTGGCACAGGAAAGAATGCCTCGAAAGCGGTCGCATTGGCATGCACACTTTCCGGATGATCCGCTAGTTCGATACTTTTGCAGTGACGGCCCGGCTACGGCCGCAGCTCGCCTTCAAGGTGCTTCATGGTGAAGTCGTCGATCAGCACTTCGATGTCGACCTTCCAACCGGTCGGATCGAATGTTGGCAGGCCACTTGCTTCCCATCCACCTTTGGACGATTTCCTGAGGTCATACTTGATCGGCTCCACGCCGGCGTCTGGATTCCACGCACGCAGCGTTGCGCCCTGCGGATCGATCGGATCGAAGTCCGGAGTCAGGAAGTCAACCTCCGCCTTCGCCGTGCCGGCGGCCAGGTCGGGCACAAGGTTCAGCTGAGCCATGACTTCACCGGAATGAAGATGAATGGAGAAAGCCTGCGGCTTTGCGGCATATTGCAGTTGATCCGGCCCGGCGAAGCGCCAGAGTGACGCCGTGGCTACGATTGCAACAGCAAGCGCAACTTCAGCGGCGATTGATCGGCGGAGCTTTCGGCGAGCAGTCTGATCTCCTGCAGCAGCCGGCCTCGTCAGCCAGAATCGATTGTATATTGCGAGAGCGCAGAGAATTCCAACCAGGGCCACCTTCAGCACGAGCAGCCGGCCGTAAAGCGACAGCGGAATGGTCTGGACACCGGGCAGCTCAAGCCACGCGAGCGCCGCGCCCGCCATCAACAGCACGAAGAACGGCAGTGGAATGACACGCGAGAAGCCCGCAAGCGGATCCGTGGGCCCCGTTCGACTTAACCGCCAAAGGGGAGGCAGGCTACCGATCCAGAAGAGGAGCGTCGCGCCATGAAGAACAATGCATGCCCGGGCGAGCCAGGGTGTCGCTACGACGTTGCAATGACCTGTGAAGGCGAAGGACACGGAGGCCGCACCCATCGCAAGAACCGCAATCGGAAGGTAGGCAGGGCTGGCTCGACAGACGGGTATCGAAACAAGAAGAACCGCGACTAACGCCATGCCTGCGGCGATCGCAGCGCCGCTCCTGGAGGCGACAAGCAGCGGCTCCAGGCCAGCGAACGCCAGGCCGAGGCCCATTTCGTCCAACCCCTGCAGATAGACACCCGCCGAGAATAAAAGGACGCCCAGAACGATGACAAGATCAGGTCGCCTTGTGAGCGACATCGTCGGATAAAGCCATCGAGTGAAGAGCGTTCCGCCGATCAGGACGGCGAGGTATAGAATCGAGACTGTGTGTATCGACCATATCGCACCCTGTAGCAGTACGGAGGTGTCGGCGACAGCCGGTGCGGAAATGGCAGACGGTGCGCCGACGTGAAATACGATCGAGCCCCCGACCGGATGTCCATCCTCGGAAACCACGCGATAACTGACAATGGCGGTGCCGCTCGAGATCGACCGCGGGATCGCCAGGTCGACTTCGGAGCCTGATGTTGCGGGAAGGTCGATCGAGTTTCCTTCGCCGATCCTGATGCTTGCCCGGACAACGCTGACCGGTTCGCTGAACCGAAGCTGGACATTGGCTGGCGCTGCTTCCACGACAGCGTCATTGGCAGGTGAGGCGTTCAACAAGACGGCATGGGCATATGCGCCGGAAGGCGCAAGAAATCCCATGCCTGCCACAAGCAGTGCGCAAGCCGCATTTTTGAATGATAGACGTGTCGCCCAGTTGCGATTTCTAAGCCACATGGGCGATCACCTTGGATCAGGAGCGCGGCTGTTCCACAACGTCGAAATAGGGAGCCGGCTTCTCGTAGTCGTCGGACGACTTGCCCGCCGCGGGAATCTCGATCCAGCGTTCGGACGCTCCGTCGGCACACTCCTGCACGATCGGGACGTAGACCCGTGTGCCGAGCGGCAGTTCCTTGGCCACCGTCCCGCGGAACACGAACTCGTCATATTCGTCGTCGGCAAGATTTCCACCGCTCCAGATGATCTCGGTGAGACCTTCCTTCACCGGCTTGCCGTACAGATCATAGCTCTTTTCGTAGCTTCCCTTTATCTTCTCGACGGTCCAGCCCGCCTTCGGCATCGGCTTGGCTGACAGCAACCCCTCGGGGACTTTTACGCGAACCTTGAGGGTGGGCTTTCCCTCGCAACCGTGGCCAATCCGGACCACTGCCTTGTAGGCTTTGCCAGAGATGCCTTGAGCCTGCTCAAGCGTTGCATGTGCGTGTGCGGCGCCCACCGCGAAGACGCTCAGTAGGAGGGTTGCTGCTACCTGTCTGATCATGAAAGTGGTCTCCCTGCGCGGACTGGCGCAGTGCGCCAGCCCCTGCAGCTTCGGGGTTATTGGGCAACTTGCGCAAGGTCGGCATCGAGACGCTTGCGTACCATGTTCGGTACCTTCGCGGTCTTGATCGCATCCAGGTTTGCCGGCTTGTCGCCGACCTGGATCAGTGCCACCATGCCCATGCCGGCATGAGGCGTGCACTTGATAACGTAAGCGCCCGGAACGTCGAACTTGGTCTGAAACTGTTCGTTCGCCTTGGATTTGAACTCAGCCGCGCCATCAGGAATGAGACCCTTGAACGTCTCGACATTGTGGCTCTTGTCGGTGGGCACGAAGGTGACGGTGTCGCCGGGAGCGATCTTGATGAAGCCCGGTTCGAACACCATTGCGCCGTCTGTGCCCTTGTTGAGCATTTGCACCTGATGCTCTGCTGCCATGAGCGGTGCTGCCGAGGCGACAAGGGCTACCGTCGCAGCGATCAGGCCGAATTTCAAACGCATTGCATATCTCCTATTCTACGGGGCCGAAACGTTGGCCTCGGGAACGGTTCTAGGGCATGCGGTTGCTGTCTTCTTTGACGCTCGTCAAATTTGGGCAACATCGGTTGCATATTCGCACCGATGATGAACCGCGCAGTCCACCGGTGATAAGACGAAGAGACTGGAAGGGCGGGTCTCGTGCTCGACGACCGCCTTGGCCGCGTTCACTTCGTTCGAGATCACGATATCGGAGCAATTCATTGAGGCCACATCACTCGCCAGCCCGTCGGCCAACCCGCCGGCTCGACGCCTGAGGAAGGCAGTCTTCCATCCCTCTCGAGGCAAGACGACAGATTCGGCTAGAAGTGCGAATACCGGTTACGATAGGCTCTGCTGCTGAGCCTTATCCAGCATTTCTCGAACCTTGAAGGCGAGATCGCGGGCCGTGTACGGTTTGCGCAGCCACTCAGCGCCGGGAATGACTTCGTTCGTCGCCAGTGCCGGCTCCGAGTACCCGGATGTGAAAAGAATGGCGATGTCGGGCCTGAGGTCGCGAACCTCTCTGGCGAGCTCGTCTCCGGTCATCCCACCTGGCATCACGATGTCCGTGAACAGCAGCGCGACGTCATCGTTCTCATAGAGCAGTTCAAGCGCGCGGCGTCCGTTCTCGGCTTCGAGCACCTGGTACCCCATGTCGGCAAGCCTCGCCAACGCCACCCGTCTCACCCGCGAATCGTCTTCGACGACCAGGATCCGCTCGGTTCCGCGGGGCAGGGCGCTTTCGACCGTGCCCCGATCCTGGCTTCCGGCGTCCGGCCTGGCGCCGCTGATTGCGGGCAGGTAGATCCGGATCGTGGTGCCCCGTCCGACCTCGCTGTAAATCTGAAGATGCCCGCCGGACTGTTTGACGAAGCCGTAGACCATGCTCAGTCCAAGGCCTGTTCCGGAGCCCACCTCCTTGGTGGTGAAGAACGGTTCGATGGCCCGTTTCTTCACGTCATCCGTCATGCCGTCACCCGTGTCGGTCATGGCGATGAGCACGAAATTGCCGCTTCGCACCTCCGGATACATCTTCGCATAGTCGGCATCCAGGTGAGTGCGCGAGATTTCTGTTGTCAGGCTTCCGCCCTTGGGCATTGCGTCCCGCGCATTGAGGGCGATGTTGAGGATGGCGTTCTGAAGCTGGGAGCTGTCGACCAGCACATTGAAGTCGGACCCCGAGAGGACCGTGGACAGCTTGATGTTTTCGCCCAACGTTCTGCGAAGGAGATCAGAGAAGCCGGTGACGAGTTGGCCGAGGTCTGCCTGTTTGGGGCTGAGGGGCTGGCGTCTGCCAAACGCCAGCAACTGCCCGGTCAGCTTGGCGCCGTCGGCCGCCGCATCCTGCGCCTCGCGCAGAATGTCGCGCAGCGGCCCGGGCGGCAGCTTGTCCTCGATCATTTCCAGATTTCCACTGATGACGGTCAGAAGGTTGTTGAAGTCGTGTGCGAGACCTCCGGTCAACTGACCAACGGCTTCCATCTTCTGCGCTTGGCGTAGATCTTCCTCGATCTTGAAGCGGCTGGTCAGATCGCGCACGAAACCTGTGAAGATGCGCTCGCCATCGGCGGTCGCTTCCCCGACATGAAGCTCCATGGGAAACTGCGAGCCGTCAGCGCGCCGGCCGGTGACGACCCGTCCGTAACCAATGATGCGCTTCTCGCCGGTGTGGAGATATCGGTCGATGTAGCCGTCATGTGCGTCACGGTAGGGGTTTGGCATGAGATTGCTGACATTGCGACCGCAGATATCCTCCGCGGCCATTCCGAACAGCGTTTCAGCGGCCTTGCTGAATGAAAGAACGATACCCTTCTGGTCGATGACGATCATTGCGTCGGGAACGGTATCCAGGATCGAAGTCAGGTGGGCCTCTCGCGATCGCACGACCTCTTCGGCCTTGCGCAGCGCGCTCACGTCGCTGTTGGCCTGGATGACCGCCGGTTCGCCGTCGGGAAGGTTGACCAGGACGCAGCGGGTCGCGACGTTGATGTAATAGCCGCTCTTGTGGCGGTGAACGACCTCGCCTTGCCAGAAACCGCGCGACTTGAGATGCGTCCTTATATCTTCCACCGGTTCAGGGAACCGGGTGTCGAGCAGCTCGTCGACACTTTCTCCGACGGCTTCCTCCCGCGCCCATCCGTACATGCTTTCGCAACCGATCGACCAGTGGGTGATCGTACCTTCAAGGCGATGCACGATGATGTCGGCCCCGTCCAGCACGTGCACGAGCGCATCCAGCTCGTGGGGCGATGCGGTGCGTGGCGCTATCAAACGATGGGGCATGTCGGCTCTTTCAAGAGATCAATGAACGCTACCCCTATGACAGGTCTTCTCCGAAAAATCATCAGAATTGCCGGACAGCTGGACGAGGCGGGATTGACTGACGATCCTGAGGTCATGCCTGCCTTCCGGGATGACGATATTCTTGGCGGCGAGCTTCGAGATGGTGCGCGAGACGGTTTCGATCGTGAGGCCGAGATAGTCGGCGATGTCCTGCCGGTTCATGGGCAGACGCAGGAGACCCTTCTTGAGTTGCGACTCGCTGCGTAACGCCAGCTTCAAGATGAAGCTGCAAAGGCGTTCCTCGGCGTTCTTCTTGGAGAGAAGCACCATCTGGTCGTGGGCGGCAGCCGTCTCCTTGCAGAGCAGGTTGATGTAGGCTGGTCTCAAGGCGTCCGAGCGCGAAACCTCATCGTGGAAGGTTTTGCGCGAAACCCGACGGATCTTACAGTCTGTAACAGCCTCGGCGGTGAACAGGAGGTCGCCTTGCAGGAAAGCGCCGACCACGTCGCCAGCGAACTGGAATGCGGTAATGACCCGGCGGCCTTCACCGATAATGCGGTGGAGCCGGACCACGCCTTCCACAATCTGGAAGAGGTGCTTGGCGGCGTCTCCCTCCCAGCAGATCGCCTCGCCTGCCTCGACTGTCTCGGTGGCCGACATCTGAAATACCGATGCCAGCGGCTGGTCACAGCTCAACTTGCTTGTGGCCTCTACGTTTTCGAAAGCGGTGTTGCCCTGCATCAGCATGTTCGTGCCCCTCGTTGATGTGAGGGCATAAGACGTTGGTCCTGTCACACGGAAATGATCGGACTGTGAGAGTTGGTGCGACTTTGTAACAGTCTGTAACAGCAGCGCCTGGCCGGCAGCAAAGTCGTGCTTCGTTGACATAGATCAAGGAGCATGGGTCCTCGCCATGACAGTCGTTCCCGAAAGTACGAGAAAGGCGGTCGCGGAGCGGTCGTCTGCGCACTGGGGACGACACCATGAACTACTCTACGGAAACGATGGCGGTCGCGGTTGCAGCATTTCTGGCACTGCTGGCCGCCGCATTCGCGCATGACCATCTTTTTGCTGTCCATATGAGCATCCTGTCCTTCTGCTTATTGGCGGGCACCGTGCTCCTGATCAGGAGGATCGACTTCTCTCCTGCTGCACGAATTGCCAAGCCGGACACCTCGGGCTATTTCGACGAGGTCATCCGGTATGGGCTGATCGCCACTGTCTTCTGGGGAGTGGTCGGTTTTCTCGTCGGCGTCGTTGTCGCCGCGCAATTGGCGTTCCCGGATCTGAACATTGCGCCGTATCTGAACTTCGGGCGGCTTCGTCCTGTACACACGTCGGCGGTCATTTTCGCGTTCGGCGGTAACGCCCTCATCATGACGTCGTTCTATGTTGTTCAGCGCACCTGTCAGGCGCGGCTCTTCGGAGGAAGCCTGCCCTGGTTCGTCTTCTGGGGCTACCAGCTCTTCATCGTCATGGCCGCGACCGGATACGTCCTGGGCATCACCCAGGCACGCGAATACGCAGAACCGGAATGGTATGTGGACATCTGGCTGACGATCGTCTGGGTGGCGTATCTCGTGGTTTACCTGGGGACGATCCTGAGGCGCAAGGAACCACATATCTATGTGGCGAACTGGTTCTATCTCGGCTTTATCGTGACGATCGCGATGCTCCACGTCGTGAACAACCTCGCTGTTCCGGCGTCGTTCCTCGGCTCGAAGAGCTATTCCGCGTTCTCAGGCGTGCAGGACGCACTGACCCAGTGGTGGTACGGACACAACGCCGTGGGCTTCTTCCTTACCGCCGGCTTCCTCGGGATGATGTATTACTTTGTTCCAAAGCAGGCAAACCGTCCGATCTATTCGTATCGCTTGTCGATCATCCACTTCTGGGCCCTGATCTTCATGTACATCTGGGCTGGACCGCATCACCTGCACTACACGGCACTTCCCGACTGGGCACAGACACTCGGCATGGTGTTTTCGGTCATGCTCTGGATGCCTTCCTGGGGTGGCATGATCAACGGCCTCATGACCCTGTCGGGCGCTTGGGACAAGATCCGGACAGATCCGATCATCCGCATGATGATCGTTGCAATCGCCTTCTATGGCATGTCGACCTTCGAGGGGCCGATGATGTCGGTGAAGACAGTCAATTCGCTCAGCCACTACACGGAATGGACCATCGGCCACGTCCATTCGGGCGCGCTTGGATGGGTTGGGATGATCACGTTCGGCGCGGTCTACTATCTGACGCCAAAGCTTTGGGGCCGCGAGCGGCTTTACAGCCTGCGCATGGTCAACTGGCACTTCTGGCTCGCGACCCTTGGCATTGTCGTCTACGCGGCCGTCCTTTGGGTCGCCGGCATCCAGCAGGGTCTGATGTGGCGTGAGTACAATTCGCAGGGCTTCCTGGTGTATTCGTTCGCCGAAACCGTCGCAGCGATGTTCCCCTACTATGTCCTGCGTGTCGCCGGAGGTGCTCTCTATCTGGCTGGCGGTCTGGTGATGGCCTGGAATATCTACATGACCATCCGCGGCCACCTGCGAAACGAAGCAGCAATTCCCACCGCCTACGTGCCCCAGGCACAGCCTGCCGAGTGAGGTGAAACATGGCATCGATACTGGACAAACATCAGATCCTCGAGAAGAACGCGACGCTTCTTCTCGTCGGCTCGCTCCTCGTGGTCAGCATCGGCGGCATCGTCGAGATCGCACCACTGTTTTACCTGCAGAACACAATCGAGAAGGTTGAAGGGATGCGCCCCTACACACCGCTCGAGCTTGCGGGTCGCAACATCTACATCCGCGAAGGCTGCTACCTTTGCCACAGCCAGATGATCCGGCCATTCCGCGACGAAGTCGAACGATATGGCCACTATTCGCTCGCTGCGGAATCCATGTACGACCACCCGTTCCAGTGGGGCTCGAAGCGCACCGGTCCGGACCTTGCCCGCGTTGGCGGCCGCTATTCGAACGAATGGCACGTCCAGCACCTCGCAAATCCGCGAGCGGTCGTGCCGGAATCGATCATGCCGAGCTACTCCTTCCTGAAGGAGCAGGAGGTCACGGTGAAGGACGTCGGCATGGACCTCAAGGCTAACGAGGATGTCGGCGTACCCTACACGCAGGACATGCTCGCCAACGCCGAAGCCGACATGAAAGTCCAGGCCGACCCGAACGGCGATACCACGGCACTCCTCGAAAGATATCCGAAGGCGAAGGTTGGCGACTTCGACGGCGATCCGTCGAAGCTGACCGAAATGGACGCCCTTGTGGCTTATCTGCAGATGCTTGGCACGCTCGTCGACTTCTCGACCTACGACGACGCCACCGGTTATCGATGAGGTGAACTGATGGAAACCTATACCGCTATGCGGCACTTCGCCGACAGTTGGGGCCTCCTGGCGATGGCAGCCTTCTTCGTTGGGGCCGTGATCTTCACCCTTCGTCCTGGCAGCGGCCGGACTGCGAAGGATGCTGCCAGCATTCCCCTAAAGGACGATTGAGATGTCGGAAAAACATATTGATGAAATCAGTGGCGTCGAAACGACCGGACACGAATGGGACGGCATCCGCGAACTCAACAATCCGATGCCGAGATGGTGGGTGTGGACATTCTATGTCACGATCCTGTGGGCGGTCGCATACGCTGTCGCCTATCCTGCCATTCCGATGATCACCTCGGCTACGAAAGGCTATCTGGGATTTTCCAGCCGCGCGGAGCTTCAGCAGGATCTTGATCAGGCAAAGGTCGCGCAGACGAAGTTCCACGACATGATCGCGGCAAAGACGGTCCAGGAGATCGATGCCGATCCTTCGCTTCGCGAATTCGCGATCGCGGGCGGCGCCTCGGCATTCAAGGTCAACTGTGCTCCCTGCCATGGATCCGGCGCAAGCGGCGGACCGGGATTCCCCAACCTCAACGACGACGACTGGCTCTGGGGCGGAGACCTCGATTCAATTCAGGCAACCATCGCCCATGGCGTGCGCTACGAAGCGGACGCCGACACCCACGTGTCCGAAATGCCGGCATTCCGTGACATGCTGGATCCCGTACAGACCAAGCAGGTTGCGGCCTATGTATGGAGCCTGACGAACACGCCTTCCGACGCGTCCGGCGCGGAGGCCGGCAAGCAGATCTTCCTCGACAACTGTGCTGCATGTCACGGGGAAGATGCCAAGGGCAAACTTGAGATGGGAGCCCCGAACCTCGCGGACGCGATCTGGCTCAAAGGAAGCGGCGAAGATGCCATCGTCCGTCAGGTTATGGCACCCAGGCACGGCGTGATGCCGGCATGGGCGGGCCGACTGGGCGACACTGCGGTCAAGGAACTCACGGTATTCGTCCATTCGCTGGGCGGCGGTCAGTAGAGGAGATCACAATGACGACGCACGACCACAATCCATTGCTTGGCCTTTATGGTACCCCTCGCGCGGTGATCCATTCCCGTGTCTCCGCACGCACCAGCAAGACGACGAATCCTGCAAGCGAACAGGAGGATGCGCAAAAAATTGGCAATTCGATCGTCAGTTTGATCTGCCTCAAGGACCAGAAGCCGACCAGCCGTTAGAAGCATGACTGTCCAGCGGGATGTAAATGCGCACATCCCGCCCCAGTAAACTCCGGCCGTACCTTTGAAGGTGCGGCCTCTTTTTTTGTCTCGCGGCTGAGGCTTGCCTGGTGGCGGTGGCCCCCAAAGGCAGCAAGATCGCGGATCGTTTGACCTGGCTCAAACAGAGCAGGGCCGAGCTCTGCTATGTTTGCTGTGTCTAGTGGAGGTCACATCGCGGACCTCCTTCCGCGATCCCTCCGGGCCACGCCATCTCTCCAAGGCGTGGCCCTCCCTTTTTCGGGAAGCGCCCGGATTATTGATCTGCGTCAAGGAACCGGGATCGGCAAGATGGGAAAACGGCCGGGTGAAATTCGGACGAGCCCAATGAACCTCTACACCGCGCCAGATCCAGACAACGTCGAACGCGTCAATGCCGAGCCGGTCAATGCACGCCGCAATCGCCAGCCGCTTTATGCACCGCGAAAAAAGATATTTCCCAAGCGGGCGGAAGGTCGCTTCCGCAGGTTCAAATGGCTCGTGATGCTGGTTACCCTCGGCATCTACTATGTGTCTCCCTGGATCAGGTGGGACCGTGGCCCTTACGCGCCCGATCAGGCCATCCTGATTGACCTCTCGTCGCGGCGTTTCTTCTTTTTCTTCATCGAGATCTGGCCACAGGAATTCTACTACGTCGCCGGTCTGCTGGTGATGGCAGGTTTTGGATTGTTCCTGGTTACGTCTGCCATCGGCCGCGCCTGGTGTGGATACGCCTGTCCCCAAACCGTCTGGGTAGACCTTTTCCTTGTTGTCGAGCGGGCGATCGAAGGCGATCGCAACGCGCGAATGAAGCTGGACGCCGGTCCCTGGACGCTCGGCAAGATGCGCAAGCGCATCCTGAAACACACGGTCTGGCTCTTGATCGGCATTGCGACAGGCGGCGCCTGGATTTTCTATTTTGCTGATGCTCCGTCGCTCGCCGTCTCACTGTTTTCCGGCACGGCGCCCATCGTCGCATATGCCACTGTCGCCACACTCACCTTCACGACGTATGTTCTCGGCGGGCTCATGCGAGAGCAGGTCTGTACCTACATGTGCCCGTGGCCGCGTATCCAAGGGGCCATGCTGGACGAGAATTCCCTTGTCGTCACCTACAATGACTGGCGCGGCGAACAACGGTCGCGCCACGCCAAGAAGGCCCAGGCGGCGGGTCAGGCGGTTGGCGACTGTGTCGATTGCAACGCCTGTGTGGCCGTATGCCCGATGGGAATAGACATCCGCGATGGGCAGCAGATGGAATGTATCACCTGCGCGCTCTGCATCGATGCCTGCGACAGCGTCATGGACAAGATCGGAAAGCCGCGCGGGCTGATCGCCTATGCGACGCTCAGTGAATATGCGAGCAACATGGCCATCGCCACTGATGGTGGCAGGGCGCCCGTCCAGCCGGCGAAGGTGCGCAATGTTGATGGAACCTTCATCGCCGGGATCCGCCACTTCAACTGGCGGGCCATCGCTCGGCCCCGGGTGCTATTCTACGCCGTCGTCTGGGCCTCGATCGGCCTGGCCATGCTGATCCACTTGTCGATGCGTGAACGCCTCGAGCTCAACGTCGTCCACGATCGCAATCCGCAGTATGTCCTCGAGAGCGACGGCTCCATTCGCAACGGCTACACGCTTCGAATTCTCAACATGGTTCCCGCTCCGAGGAAGATCGACCTCTCCATCTCGGGTCTGGAAGGTGCGACGATGCGCATTCCGGAACTGAGCAAAACGGAGGCCCGCAACTTCACCATAGCTGCTGCGCCTGACGCGGTCACCGCGCTCAAGGTCTTCGTAACCCGAAAGCAGACCGGCGCCGCCCTCAACGAGTTTCTGTTCTCGATCGAGGACGAAGGCCATTCCGATCGCGCGACCTACCGCGCGGCGTTCAACGCACCAGGAGAGAACAGATGACTGCTCGCACCCATGGCTTCACTGGCCGCCACATGTTGTTCGTCACGTCTGCATTCTTCGGCGTCGTGATCGGGGTGAACGTGACCATGGCGTGGTTGGCCTCGTCCAGCTGGAGCGGTCTCGTCGTGGAAAACACCTATGTGGCCAGCCAGGAATTCAACAAGAAGGCGGCCGCAATAAAGGCGCTGGCGGCTACCGGGATCTCCGGCAGCATCTCGATGTCGCATGGAGTGTTCCACTACAACCTCAAGAACCGTGACGGGTCGCCGGTTGCGGCGGATATAGTTGTCGCCAACTTCAAGCGCCCCGTGGGCGATCACGAGGATTTCAATATCTCGCTCGAAAAGGCTGGCGAAGGCAGCTTCACGACAAGCCGTCACGTGCCTTCTGGCGACTGGATCGTCGAATTGATTTCGCGCCGAGGCGATGCCGTCGTCATGCACGAGGCCGTTCGTTTTGATACTGCGGGGTTCGGCCAATGACCTGCTGCACAATGGACGCCGACGGCGTGCTGGCAATGAGTGCGACATCCTTCAGTTCCGAGGAAGTTACCCTTGCCAGTCACCCACTCGGTTCCGGTCTCTTCCAGCTCGATCTCAGCGTCCCGGATGCTCACTGCGGAGCCTGCATCGCGACGATTGAAAGGGCACTTGCAAAACTGCCCTTCGTTCGCAAGGCGAGAGTAAATCTAACATCCCGTCGCGTCAGTTGCGTATATGCCGACCAGGTTGAGGGGCGCCCGACGGACCCTGCGGAAATCATCAACGCTGTAAATTCGGTGGGCTACCGAGCTCATCTGTTCGCGCCCGTTGCAGCGGAAAACGACAAGACCAGGAACCAGCTTCTTCTGGCGGTTGGCGTCGCAGGATTCGCGGCCGCAAACATCATGCTGCTTTCGGTGTCGGTTTGGTCAGGAGCAGATGCCGCCACCCGCGACATGTTCCATTGGATTTCCGCGATGATCGCAGCACCGGCGCTGGTATACGCAGGTCGCTTCTTCTTCCAGTCGGCATGGAACGCACTGCGGCACGGCCGCACGAACATGGACGTTCCGATCTCGCTCGCGGTGACGCTGTCTTATGCCGTCTCCCTGTGGGAGACGATGCACCACGGCGAGCACGCCTGGTTCGACGCGACAGTCTCGCTGCTCTTTTTCCTTCTTATCGGCAGGACGCTTGACCACATCATGCGAGAGAAGGCGAGGGCCGCGATCAACAGCCTTGCGAGAATCTCTCCGCGTGGCGCTCTCGTGGTGTCCCCCGACGGCTCGCGTCGCTACGTCGCGATCGAAGACATTTCAGTTGGCGACGAAGTCGCCGTTGCTGCCGGCGACCGTATTCCGGTCGATGGTCTCGTCTCCAAGGGGGAGAGCGACCTGGATCTTTCGATCGTCACCGGCGAAAGCAATCCGGTAGCGGTTTCAGAAGGCGCAGCCGTAAGTTCGGGAGCGATGAACCTGACCGGCTCGCTGGTGGTTCGGGCAACGAAGCTCGCCAGGGATTCGTTGCTTGCGGAGATCATCAACCTGATGGAAGCTGCCGAAGGAGGACGCGCGCGTTACCGACGCATCGCTGATCGTGCTGCAGCCTTGTACTCGCCTGTAGTGCATCTGCTTGCCCTCGTCTCATTTCTCGCCTGGGGGTTCCTGGGCGGAGACTGGAAGCAGGCCATGC
This sequence comes from Rhizobium sp. RHZ01, assembly GCF_014851595.1. Lineage (NCBI taxonomy): Bacteria > Pseudomonadati > Pseudomonadota > Alphaproteobacteria > Hyphomicrobiales > Rhizobiaceae > Rhizobium > Rhizobium sp. RHZ01. The sequence continues at coordinate 1,455 of NZ_JACUZZ010000055.1, read as the reverse complement.
TTGTGGCGGTGGCCGTTCTTATCATCACTTGCCCCTGCGCACTCGGCCTTGCTGTCCCTGTCGTACAGGTTGTTGCGGCAGGAGAATTGTTCCGGAAGGGAATAATGGTGAAGGATGGCTCGGCGCTGGAACGTCTGGCCGAGATTGACACGGTTGCGTTCGACAAGACAGGAACACTGACGCTCGGAACCCCGCGCCTTGTGAAAACTGTGGCGGACGGCGACGCCGACGTCGCGCTCGCGGCGGGGATGGCACTCCACTCCAGGCACCCGCTCTCTCAAGCCCTTGCCCGCGGCACCCCGATAGCTCCCATGCCGTTCGACCGCGTGAACGAGATCCCGGGCGGCGGTCTGGAAGCACGTCACGGAGACGGGCACTACCGTCTGGGTAGTGCTGCCTTCGCCTGTGCGCAAACCTCAAATTCGGCCTCGCCCGATAGTCCCCTTTCGGAGGTTGTCCTTACGAGCGACGGCGTCGTGAAAGCTCGCTTCTTCTTCGAAGACGTAGTGCGGCCGGGCGCGGAAGAGACGATCGCCAGACTTGATGCAGGACGTTTTGAAACATTCATCTTCTCGGGTGATCGTCAGTCTGTCGTCGATGCTACGGCGGCCAAGCTTGGCGTTCGTCGTGCGGTCGGCGCCTTGTCGCCAAAGCAGAAAGTCGACGAATGCGAGACCCTGAACGAAAGTGGACGACGGGTCTTTATGGTCGGGGATGGTATCAACGACGCGCCGGCACTTGCCGCTGCGCATGTTTCCATGGCGCCGGCCTCGGCCTCTGATATCGGGCGCCAAGCCGCTGATCTCGTGTTCTTTACCGAACGCCTCGATGCAGTTACCGAGACTATCCAGATCGCACGACAATCGGCGGCATTGATCAGGCAGAATTTCGCCCTGGCGATCGGTTATAACCTTTTGGCGGTTCCGATTGCCATCGCTGGTCTCGCCACGCCCCTGATTGCCGCGGTTGCCATGTCCACCTCTTCCATCATCGTCGTGACAAACGCTCTCCGTCTCACTGCCTTTGGAACCCGTCCCTTATCGCGGCTTTCAAGGGAGCCAGTTGCGCTCGCCAAGGAGATAAAGACGGCATGAACATGCTCATCTACCTGATACCGATTGCCCTCTTCATGGGGGGCATCGGGCTCGCGGCTTTTCTCTGGTCGCTGAAGAGCGGCCAGTATGACGATTTACAAGGTGCAGCATGGCGAGTGCTCGCCGACGACGAGGCCGATAGCTCGAAACCGTGAAAAGGCATGCAACGCGATCGCTCTAGTTCGTTGTCCACCTTTCCAAATGTCGCCCAATTGGCCCCGCCTCTTACGAGCGGGGCTTATACATTGCGAGGCCGGTGCATCGGTTATGATGCACCGGCCTCGTTTGCCATTGAGGTGATTGCAACACCGCAGTGACGATGCGCAGAGCGGTTGGTCCTAGCGGGCCTGAACTTTCGTTC
>NZ_JACUZZ010000054.1:0-16603 GCF_014851595.1 Rhizobium sp. RHZ01 | reverse complement strand
TGGAGTTCGGCTCGAAGACGCGGCGTCGTGCGGGCGCTGCCGTGAAGAATACTTCCCATAATGCATCCTCTTCCTGACGACTCAGGTTCAATGATGCACCATCACACTCAGGGACTACACACCTAGCTCTTCTCGATATCGCGGTCGAGGTGCGTCGCAATCAGCATGGCCGCGAGATGGACAGTGTTCTTCGCTCCGTAGCGCTCCTTCATGCGCTCCAGGCGGTGCTCGACCGTGCGGTGTGAAATGCCGAGGTCAGCGGCGATCTCCTTGGCCGTCGCGCCTTCCGTCAGGAGCTGCATCACGGCTTCATCGGTCGCATCCATGCGTGCTCGCTGCTGCGGCGGGTTGAACATGAAGCGGCCGTTCGAGACCGCCAGAAGCCAGGCTGGATGTTGCGCCGTTGTCTTTTGCGGAAGGATCAGCCGTTCGTATCCGATGTTGACGCCAAGCACCCGTGTCTTGACCAGTTCCATCGACGGCTTCTGCGTGGCAATCACCTCGCGATAACGCGGGATGACGGCCGTCTCCATGTAGCCCCGATCCTTGAATTCGCCGATGCGCTGATCGGCAAAGAGCTTGTTGATGTTCAGGATACGCGAACTGACGGTAGAAGAGCGCACGACCTTCAGATGCCATTGCAACGGATCGTCGCCGTTGAGAACGACGAGCGTCATCCTCATCCGGATCGTCAGGAGCTCGAGGACGTCGCGATAGATGTCCTCTGGAGCGGCCGGCAGTTGCGGCGTGGTATGCAACCATGCGTCCAGCAGTTTCTGCGTGACAGTATGAAATGAAGTGTCCTTGTTCATCAATCCATGCGCGATATCTGGAATCGTTGCACTACGACAACCCAAAATGGGTACAGCTTTCAACAGCCGACCACGGCTGAATCGTCGTAAGGCATTAATATGAAAAATATATCGCTCGCTGCATCTATTTTGAAGCGAATTTCTCGGTGTGCGTTCTGCACGTTAAGCGGGTTCAGGCTGGAGGCGCCCGCGGCGTCCGGTTTCAATCATCCGAGTAGCGTTGTTCGCGCCAGGGGTCGCCGTACATGTGATAGCCGTTTTTTTCCCAGAAGCCTGATGCATCGGCCGGCAGCAGCTCGATACGGCGCAGCCACTTGGCGCTCTTCCAGAAATAGAGATGCGGAACGACGAGCCGCATGGGGCCGCCGTGATCGCGCGTCAGCGGCACACCTTCCCAGGAGGTTGCGAGGATGGCATCTTCTGCGGCGAAGTCGGAGAGCGGCAAGTTTGTCGTATAGCCATCATAGCTTGTCAGCATGACGTAGTGAGCTTCCGGATTCGGCATTGCCTGATCGAGCAGGTCGCGCGTCGAAACACCCTTCCACTTGTTGTCGTAGCGTGACCACGTCGTCACGCAATGAATGTCGGTGACCTTAGTGCTCTGCTCGAGCGCCTGGAAGGCGGTCCAGGTAAGATCAAGCGGGGTTTCGACCAGTCCACGGACTTCCAGGCTCCATGTGTCGGGCGCGATGATCGGGTGCTGGCCGAGATCAAGGATCGGCCAATCCTTGACGAGGTGCTGACCCGGCGGCAGGCGCTCGGTTTCCGGGCGACTGATGCGGCCGGTGAGGAATTTTCCTTCCTCGGCCCAGCGGCGCTTCGATCTGGTGAGCTTGCTGTCGGTCGGGGTTTGATCGTCGCTCATCGCTGGCCCTTTCGCGTTGCCGCAATAGGGCATCCAGGCTTCGAGACTGTCAAGCGTGCGTCACGACAGATTCTTGAGGTACAGCGAGAGGAGCTGTGTTTGCGACGATATGCCGAGCTTGCGGTAGACGTTGCGCCGATGAACCTTCACGGTCCCTGTCGAGATGTTGAGCTTCAGGCCGATCGACTCGGAGGAGTGCCCCTGAAGGACAAGATCGACGATCGCGGTCTCGCGGCTGGTGAGATTGAGATCACGCCACACCGCTTCGGCGGGCTGCAGGGCGCTTTCACTGGCGTTGCGTTTGCGGTTGCCGCGGGGTCTCGAATGCTGTTGCGCATCAAAGCGAGTTCCGAGCCCGGCCCAGTAGTGCCGAACCATGTTTGCGATCAATGGTTCGGCTTTCTTCAGCAAGGCAAATTCCGCAGGCGGGAAGGGCCCGGTCTTTTCCTTGCGCATAAGCGAAAGAACGATCGTGATATCGTCATCGGCCGTGACGAAGAAACCGATCTCCTCTGCAAGGCCTGTCTGGACGTAATAAGTCCGGTAGTACTCGCTGGAGAAGAACCGGTCTGGCGCCAGTTCCCGCATGCGAAACACGCCGGCGCGACGTTCATGGGCCGTGTGGTAGAACGGGTCGAGGAGGTAGGGGCCAGCCTGGTAGAGGGTCACGAAAATGATGTGCTCCTTCGGGTCGAAGGTGCTGTAGAGATCGATCGGCCGCTCCTTGCCGCGATAGGCGAAGACAACGACGTAGTCGAAGCTTACGAGCGCCGCCATCATCTCCCGGAAGGTCTCGCCGAATTCTGCATCGCCCATCGCCTGCCGGCCAATGGTGGCATTGAAGGCCCGAAATAGCGCCTCCAGGTCAGTGCTCATTTCCCGGAACCTCCTGATCGCCCCGCGCGGAAATCCGCTCCCCGTGTATATACCTTCCATGAAGGCTTTGCGGCTAGAATACCCCTCTCGGGGTATATACCGTGAGGGAAGGGCGCGCTTAGTCTTTCCACAACGACGGTGGCAAAAGGCAGCGCTAGACTGCCCAATCCAGACCAACCGCAGGGAACAGACGTGGCATCTGCTTCGACGAACGATATCGAATTCCGTTCGGTCACCAAGAATTATGGCCCGGTGATCGCCGTAACGGACATCAACCTCAATGTGCCGAAGGGTGCATTCCTCGCGTTGCTCGGCCCGTCGGGCTGCGGCAAGACCACTTGCCTGCGCATGATCGGCGGTTTCGAGCAGCCAAGCCAAGGTACTGTGCTGATCGACGGGCGCGAGATGAACGGTGTGCCGGCCTATCGGCGCCCGGTGAACATGGTCTTTCAGCATTATGCGTTGTTTCCGCATTTCGACGTCCGGCAGAACGTTGCTTATGGTCTGAAGCAGGTGCGGCCCAAGTTTGCGGCGGCCGAAATCGACCGGCGTGTCACTGAGGCGCTTGAAATGGTTCGGCTCGGCGGCTTCGCCAAGCGCCGCATCCACGAAATGTCTGGTGGACAGCAGCAGCGCGTGGCGCTCGCTCGCGCGATCGTCAACCGTCCGTCGGTGCTGCTCCTGGACGAACCGCTGGCTGCGCTCGACAAGAAGCTACGCTCCGCCATGCAGATCGAATTGCAGACATTGCAACGCGAACTTGGCATCACCTTTGTTCTGGTCACCCATGATCAGGAAGAAGCGCTCTCTATGGCGGATATCGTCTGCGTGATGAGCGCGGGGCGGATTCGCCAGCTGGGCTCGCCGCAGGAGGTCTATGACCGCCCGGCCGATTTGTTCGTAGCCGATTTCGTTGGCAAGACCAACCGGGTGAAGGCGACGATGGAGGCGGATGGCGCGACGCTGCGTCTTGCGGACGGTTCCGCAATCGCCGCGGGGATCCGGGCGGGTGTTTCAACGGGCGAGGCAATCGTCGCGATCCGGCCGGAATCGATCCGCCTGACACGCATGCAGGCGCCCGATATCGCAAGCTTCAAAGGCACGGTGACCCACCGCATCTTCCTGGGGTCGTCGGCGGAATATGCCGTCACGGTGCCGTGGCTCGGTGACTTTCTGGTGACCGCCGACCGCCGCAGCATGAACGAAAGCGATCTGGTCGAGCCCGGCGAGGCCGTCTACCTCGGCTTTGATCCCGGCGCGGCCCATGTCTTCTCAGCATCAAGTGCAGCCTAAAATCAAAACAAGGGAACAGCATCATGAGCAAAGACTATAAGGATAACCTTCCCATTTCAGCCAACGGCTTCATGGACGAGTTCATGCGGCTCAAGCGTGGCTCTGTCAGCCGCCGCCACTTCCTCGGCATCACCGGCCTCGGTCTTGCGACCGCCGTGATGTCGCGCTTCCCAGGTGCCTTGTCGACGCCAGCCTATGCCGGCGAAGACCTCGGCACGCAGATGTCGATCGCGACCTGGCCGAACTACCATGATCCGGCGACATTCGAGAACTTCAAGGCGGCAACCGGCGTGGCCGTCGAAGTCAACGTGTTCGGTTCGAACGAGGAAATGCTGGCGAAGCTGCAGGCGGGCGCTTCCGGCTGGTCGCTTTTCGTGCCGACCAACTACACGATTTCCACCTACCACAAGCTCGGCCTGATTGACGAACTCGACCTCTCGAAGATTGTCAATTTCAGCCAGTCGACGGAGAGCCCGCGTTTTACCAAGGAAGGCCAGATCGACGGCAAGACCTACGCTCTACCGAAGAACTGGGGCACGACCGGATTCTCGGTCAACACCTCCAAGATCAAGGCGAAGCCCACGAGCTGGAAGGATTTCTTCGAGGTCGCGCAGACAGAAGCTGATGGCCGCGCCATGGTGCATGACTACCAGCTGACGACGATCGGCAGCGCGCTGGTGTCGCTGGGCTATGGTTTCAACTCGATCAAGCCGGAGGAGCTTGCGAAGGCCGAGGAGCTGCTGATCAAGGTGAAACCGCATCTCTTCGCCATCAACTCCGACTATCAGCCGGCCATGCGCGCCACGGACGCCTGGATGACGATGTGCTGGACGAACGACGGTGCGCAGCTTAATCGCGACATGCCTGAGCTTGCCTACATCCTCGGAACGGACGGTGGTGAAATCTGGACCGACTACTATGCGATCCCGAAGGACGCTCCGAACAAGGCGGCAGGCTATGCTCTTCTCAACTACCTGATGGATCCCGCGAACGCGGTGAAGGAGCATATCGCCAACGGCGCGCCGACCACCGATAGCCGCGTCATTTCGTTGCTGCCGAAGGAGATCACCTCAAACAAGATCGTCTATCCGGATGAAGCATCGCTGACGCCTCTGGAGTTCGGCGCCGCTATAACCCTGACGGATCCGGGTCGCGCCGAGTTGATGGCGCGGTTCAAGTCGGCGTGACCAGCCTGCCGTCATGCAATGCCTCTTCCCGGTTTCGGGAGGAGGCAAGCCTCCTCGTGGTCACCAACCAGCGAACCTCCAGAATGGCTCTGTCACCGGACACCAGAAAACGCCTGATCACCGCGGCCCTCGTTGCGCCGGCGAGCGCGTGGCTGTTCGTCTTTTTGGTCCTGCCGTTCATTGCCATCGTTGTGTTCTCCTTCGGCGAGCGGGCGCCGGAAGGCGGTTACCAAGCGGCATTTACGTTTGCCCAATTTGCCAATCTCGGATCCCGTGCGGCCGCCTTCAAGAACACGCTGGTGCTTGCGCCGATTGGGTCCTTCGTCTGCCTGTTGGTGGCCTATCCGGTCGCCTACTACCTGGCGGTGAAGGTAAGCCCGCAGTATCGGTTGTTGCTGGTGTCACTCGTCGTAGTGCCTTTCTGGACCAGTCTTCTCGTTCGCACCTATGCGTGGATGTATATCCTCGGCGCGCGGGGCATCCCGCATCTCCTGGAATTTGTCGGCATCGAGAATGTACGGCTTCTGAACACGCCGGGGGCTGTCCTTCTCGGCATCGTCTATGGCTACCTGCCGCTGATGATCATGCCGATCTACGTCAGCCTGGAAAAGCTGGACCGCCGGTTGCTGGAAGCTTCAGCGGACCTCGGAGCAAGACCGCTGTCGACTTTCTTCGGCATAACGCTGCCGCTGTCGTTGCCGGGCGTGATGACCGGCGTGGCGCTGGTCACCATCCTGTTGCTCGGTGAGTACCTGATCCCGCAGCTGCTGGGCGGCGGCAAGGTGTTCTTTATCGGGAACGCGCTGGTCGACCTCTTCCTGCAGTCGCGCAACTGGCCGTTCGGCTCCGCGATCGCCGTCACCCTCGTTGTCGTCGTCGTCATCGTGCTTCTCGTCGCCATGCGCATCGCCTGGCGCGTTGCGGGTACCCGCCAGGTGGATCTTGTCTGATGCGTGGGCTTGTTACGGCAGTCTATCTGTTTCTCTACACACCGATCGCGCTGGTGGTGTTGTTCTCGTTCAATGCGGGCCGCAACGCTTCCGATTTCACGGGCTTTTCCACGCAATGGTACGGTAAGGCGCTCTCGAACACCTTCCTCATGGAGGCTCTGCAAAACAGCCTCATCATAGCCCTGACCAGCGCTGCACTAGCGGCGATCTTCGGCACCATGGCCGCGCTCGGCATGGAGCGGCTTGGCGCCAAGACACGGGCCGTGTTCGATGGCCTGTTTGCCGCAGCTATCGTCGTTCCGGGGGTTGTGATCGGCATCGCGACGCTGGTTGCCCTGGTTGAAGTCTTCGGTTTCATCAATCCGGCATTGGCAGCGATTTGGCCCGGCAATCAACCGCCAAAGCTGACGCTCGGCTACGGTTCGATCATCGCCGCACACGGGCTTTTTACCATGGCCCTGGTGACGATGATCGTGAAGGCGCGCATCGCCAGCCTCGGGCGCGATATCGTCGAAGCGTCGAGTGATCTCTACGCGACGCCGCTGACGACCTTTCGCCAGATCGTGCTGCCGCAGATCCTGCCGTCGATCCTGGCCGGTTTCCTGCTCGCTTTCACCTTCTCCTTCGATGACTTCATCATCGCGTTCTTCGTCGCCGGGTCGAACACGACGCTGCCGATCTACGTCTTTGCCTCGATCCGTCGCGGCGTGACGCCCGAGATCAACGCAATCGCCACGATGGTGCTCATCGCATCGCTTGCCCTCATTCTCATCGCGCGTTTCCTTATGCGCGAAAGGACAACAACCTAATTGGGAAACACCATGATCCTCAAGAACCGTGTTGCAATCGTCACCGGTGCCGGGTCCGGCATCGGTCAGGCCGGCGCGCTCGTCATGGCGAAACAGGGCGCCCATGTCGTCGTCGCCGACATCGACTTCATGAATGCCGAGGAGACCGTCAGCCGGATCCGTAGGTGTGGCGGCAGCGCCGAAAGCATGGTGCTTGATGTCACCGACGACAAGGCGCTGGAAGCAGGCATTGCCGCGATTGCCGAACATCATGGCCGCATCGACATCCTTCACAACCATGCCGGTGCGCAGGTCGCCGGCGATCTGGAGCAGGTCGCGATCGACGGTTTTGACAAGTCCTGGAGCTTGAATGTCCGCGCACATTTCATGGCCGCGCGCTTCGTCATGCCTGTCATGAAGAAGACGGGCAAAGGCGTCATTCTCAACACCTCATCCTCATCGGGCGTGCTCTACGATCGCGAGATGATCGCCTATACGACGACAAAGCACGCCGTCATCGCCATGACGCGGCAGATGGCGGGCGACTATGCCAGGTTCGGCATCCGCGTGAATGCGCTTTGCCCCGGCTGGGTGGATACGCCCTTCAACGAACCCTTCATTGCCCAGATGGGCGGGCGTGAGGCGATCGAAGCCTATATCGCTGAGAAGGTGCCACTTGGACGCTGGGCCGACGTGTCGGAGATCGCCGAGCCGATCCTCTTCCTCGTGTCGGACCGCTCCTCTTACATGACTGGGCAGATCCTCGTGGTCGACGGCGGGGAGACCGTCGTTTGAGCCGGTTGAGAAGGTTGAATTCCTAGGGCAATTGTTAAATAACGGATGGACTGTGACGGGCGCTGTTCTGGCGCCCGCTTGTATTTACAGGACATCCAAGGCCCATGCCCATTCCCGCCCGGATCGAGACCGATCTGCCCTTCCTGACTGGACTGCGTCGCGACCTGCATGCCCATCCAGAGCTTGGCTTCGAGGAGGAGCGCACGAGCGACATCGTCGCGCAGTTGCTCGAAGACGCAGGCATCAAGGTGCATCGCGGCCTCGGCGGCACCGGCGTTGTCGGTACACTGCCGGTCGGCAATGGCACGCGGACAATCGGGTTGCGGGCGGATATGGATGCGCTTGCGATGCCGGAGATGGCGGATCGTCCGTATAAGTCAAAATTTAGTGGCAAGATGCATGCCTGCGGACATGACGGGCACACAACAATGCTGCTCGGCGCGGCACGATATCTGGCGGCAACGCGTGACTTCTCCGGAACCGTGCATTTCATCTTCCAGCCGGCCGAGGAGGGGAGGGGCGGCGCGCGCAGGATGGTCGAGGAGGGTCTGTTCGAACTGTTCCCCTGCGATGCCGTCTACGGGCTTCACAATATGCCGGGCCTTGCCGTCGATGAGATCGCTGTAGTCGAAGGCCCTCAATTGGCATCGTCAGACAGTTGGCGCGTGACCTTACGGGGCACCGGGACGCACGGCGCCAAGCCGCATCTCGGCAAGGATCCGATCACCGCTGCCGGCACCTTCCTGACCTCATTGCAGACGATTGTCGGGCGCGTCGTCGATCCGCTGCAGCCGGCCGTCATTAGCGCCTGCTCGCTGCAGGCCGGCGACCCCAAGGCGTTGAACGTCATACCCGATATCGTCGAGATCGGCGGCACCGCCCGGGCCTATTCGCCTGAAGTTCGCGATCAACTCGAGGAAGAGATCGGCCGGCTTGCGAATGGCACGGCGGCGATGTTCGGCATTGCGGTCGACTACCAGTTCGAACGACGTATTCCGCCCGTGGTCAACGACAGCGACGCGACCGCGCGTGCGCTCGGCGCCGCTAAGGCGGTCTTCGAGGGGAAGGTGCGCACGAGTTTCCCGCCCTCGACGGCAGGCGATGATTTCGCGTTCTTCGGCCAGAATGCGCCGGGATGTTACGTCTGGCTCGGGAACGGTCCTGCCGTCGATGGCGCCCTGCATCACAACACCGCTTATGACTTCAATGATCATGCGATTGGCTACGGCGCGGCCTTTTGGACAACGCTGGTCGAGCGCGAGCTGAAGGCCGCACTTTAATCGGTGGTTCGCGGACCTCGATGACTTAGCCGACCGCAGCTGGGGCACAAGCCCAGCTGCTGCTACTCCTCGTGCTCGGGGGTCTCGATCACTGGGCTTTCGAGCACTTGGCCTGTAAGGACGTCGGCGATCCCCCGATCGGTCTGATGCGGGCCGACGTTGCAGGCAAGCGTTGCGCCGAAGCAGGCCTTGAAGACGAGATAGGGCGGCTTCCAGTCGACGATCTTTTCCATCGCCTTTCGGATCGCCCGGAAGGACGCGGCCGTTTCTTCCAATGGCGCGTTGGTGACCAAGCCGGACACCGGCAAGGGTAGAAGCGCTTCAATCTGGCCATCTCTGGCGACAGCCATGCCGCCGCCCGCTGATATCACCGCGTTGGCGGCGACCGCCATGTCGCGTGCATTGCCGCCGAAGACCGTGAGGTTGTGGCTGTCGTGGGACACCGTCGTGCAGAAGGCTCCGCGCCATTCTCCCCAACCTGTCAGGAAGCCGACGCGCGGCCGACCGTCGACCTTGCCGTGCCGATGCGCGACCGCGATCATGGTGCTCCCGACCGGCGGCACGATGAAGCCGCCGTCGACGCCGGTTTCCGCCTCGCCCCACTGTGTGAAACGGGGGCGGTCAATCGTGGCGACACGAACGCGCTTGCCGGTGGCGGGAACCCTGAAGTCATCTTCCGCCAGGGCGGTCAGCTTGATCGAATTTTGTAGCGCGACGGTATCGAACGAGCGCAACTGGGCGTTCATTTCGCCCGATGTCGAGACGATTGCGCCATTGGCGATGACGGCTTTCGTGGCGAAACCAACGAGGTCTTCGAAGAGCACGATATCGGCGCGTCTGCCGGCGGCAATCAAGCCAAGATCCGAACGCTTCAATCGCTGCGCTGCATTGAAGGTGGCGGCCCGCAGCGCCCATTCCGGTTTCATGCCATAGCGGACGAGCCGTCGGATGACATCGTCAAGACCTCCGCCGTCCTTCAGTTCGTCGGGGAAGACGTCGTCCGTGCAGAGCGTGACCGTCGATGGCAGATGGCCGATTCCGTTGAGCGCGGTTACGAACTCCTGCAGCAGATAGTCATGCGAGCCGCGAAGCTCGATGGTCAGTCCGGCGGCCAGCTTCTGCAGCAGGTCCGCGCTCGAGGTCAATTCGTGATCGGAGCTGACACCGGCAGCCATGAAGGCGTTCAGGTCAGCGCATTCAAGTCCGCGCGCATGGCCGCAAATGAGTTTTTCCGAAGCGAGGCCGGCATTCACAATATCAGTCATGCGGGGATCGCCGTCGATCACGCCGCGCATATTCATGACCTCGGCTACACCGCCGATGCCAGGCCACCGCAGCATTTCGGCGATGACCGATGCGTCGAAATCGGCGCCGGCGACTTCAAGCCCCGGAGCGGAAGGAACGCAGGAAGGCGCGAGAACAATGGTACGGAGGGGCAGGCACCGGGACGCTTCGATTGCCCAGCGCACGCCGTCCAGGCCATGCACGTTGCCAAATTCGTGCGGATCCCAGACGACAGTCGTCACGCCGCGCGGAACGACGGCTGCCGCATAGGCGGCGGGCGTCACCATCGAGCTTTCGATATGCATGTGCGTATCGATGAGGCCTGGCGAAACGATGCTGCCTGTTGCGTCGACGGTCTTGGCAGCGTCGGTGCGGCTGCCCGGTGCGTGGACGCTTGCGATGAGCGGTCCAACGACGCCGATGTCGGCGTCGCGGGTCAGGCCGGTGACGACATCGAGCAGGCGTCCGCCCGAGATCAGCAGGTCGAAAGGCGCACCACCGCGCGCGGCGGCGACGGCACGGGCGCGAAGTGCGGGATCGTTGAGATCCTTCGTTTCGGCGGCGCTCATCGGCCGGCCTCATCGATCAGTGCGCCGAGGATCAGGGCGCGGGCCTTTTCAGTGTCGATATCGACGGCGTATTTGGCGTTGAAAGTTGCATGCGTCGCCCGGGTCTCCACCACGGTGCGGCCACGCGAATGTTGACCCTGCAATTCGGCGTCGATGCGCGCCGGGCGGAAAGTAACGATGTCGGGTGCGACGAAGGCGACTGCGGCTGATGGGTCGTAGATCGCCATTCCCGGTCTGCCGCGGCTGGTTCCGATGCCGATGTAGCCGTCGAGCATATCGGCGATAAGGGGCGCGTTGGCGCCACCGGCGTCTCGCACCGGGCCGACGTCGTCAGGAGTCGCGATAACCTTGCGGCAAAGATCGAGATCGACCATGCGCAGCGGCAGATTATGGGCGAGAACGATGGCGAGGGCTTCCGGGTCGGCCAGCGCGTTGAACTCGGCCGATGCCGTGTGATTTCCTGCGGTGACGCCGCCACCCATCCAGGTGAGTTCGGTGATACGGGCTGCGAGGTCCGGGCATGCCAGTGCGAGGGCGGCGAGATTGGTCAACGGGCCGAGAGCCAGGATCCGGTGCGGGCCATTGGTCTCTAGCCAGCGGCAGAGCGCAGCGAATGCATCGCCTTCCGGCAAGGCCGGCGCGGCGGGCAGACCTTGGCCCGATGTCGGAATACCTGTTTCGCCGAGGATCGCCTGGGCGGTTTCGAGCGAGCCGAGAACTGGCATGGCACGGCCGGTGTGGATCGGGAAAGTCCAGCCGAAGGCCTTGGCAGCACCTGATGCGTTGACGCGCACCTGCGCCAGCGGCGTGTTGCCGAAGACAAGCGAGACGCCTGCGATGTCGAGCTTCGCGTGTGTCACCACGAGGATCGCGGCGATATCGTCAAAGCCCATGTCGGTGTCGATCCAGACGCCCATGATGTTACCTGTAGCGTGAGAGCGGCGCTGCTGCGGCAAGCGGCAGGTCGAATGGAAGTGTCGAGCCGATCGCATGCGTCGGCAGTTCGGCATCGACCTCGGCCTTGATGGGGCCAAGCGGCGTGTCGAGCAGATATTCGCGGGTGTTGCCGGCAAACGAGGTGCCGCGCACGGTGCCCTGGTAAGGACCTGAACCAAGGTTCACCATGCGCGGACGCCAGGCCAGGCCCTTTGCGGCCTGTGGCGCTGGACCGGAAAGCTCGACCGATGTGGTGGATGTCGCGAGCTTGCCGTTTTCCAGCGCAAAGACGTTTTCGAAGCCCACGAAATCGGCGACGAAGGCCGAGACGGGCTTATTGTAGATTTCCTCCGGTGTACCGACCTGCTCGATGCCGCCGTTCAGCATCACCACGATCCGGTCGGCGAGAGCGAGCGCCTCGATCTGATCGTGGGTGACGAAGATCATCGTGACGCCGGTTTCCTTCTGGACGCGCTGCAGCTCGGCGCGCATTTCGAGGCGCAGGCGGGCGTCGAGATTGGAAAGGGGCTCATCGAGCAAGAGAACTTTCGGCTCCATGACCATGGAACGGGCAAGGGCCACACGCTGCTGCTGGCCGCCGGAGAGTTCGGCGGGTTTGCGATCGGCAAACTTGGCAAGGCCGACTGATTTGATGCCGGCGCTGACCTTGCCATCGAGATCCTTGCCGCCGATGCCCTTCAGGCGCAAGCCGAAGGCGACGTTCTCGTAGACCGTCAGATGCGGGAAGAGGGCGTAGGACTGGAAGACGAGCCCGACATTGCGCTTGTTGGCGGAAACGCGGGTGATGTCCGACCCGTCGAGGGCGATGCGGCCGGAACTCGGGTTCAGCAGGCCGGCGATGGAGCGCATCGTCGTGGTCTTGCCGCAGCCGGAGGGGCCGAGGAGGGCGACGAGTTCACCTTTCCTGATCGTAAGATCCAGATCCTTCACCGCGACCGTATCGCCGTAGGCAAGCGTCAGCTTGTCGAGTTTGAGATAGGCGTCAGACATAACGAGAGAATCCCAGGAAGCGTTCGGCAAGGAAGACGATGCCGATGGAAAGGAAGGCAAGCAGCGAGGAGAGAGCCGCGATCGACGGATCGTACGTGGTCTCCATGTAGCCCAGCATGTCGATCGGCAGGGTGCGGACGCCCGGACCGGAGAGGAAGAGCGAGACCGGAACCTGATTGAAGCTCGTCACGAAGCCAAGGATGAAGGCCGCCAGGATGCCGCCGCGGATATTTGGCATGACGACGCGGAAGAAGGCGCCAACGCGTGAGGAACCGAGCAGGACGGCAGCTTCTTCCATATCCGAGCGCAGGTTGTTGAGGCTGGCTGACACGACGCGCACGGCGTAGGGCAGCACGAGCGCCGTGTGCGCCATGAACAGGGCCAGCGTGATGTTGAAGCCGAAGGGCACGACGAGATAGCGCAGCAGGGCCAGACCGACGATGATGCCGGGTACGATGATCGGCAGCGAGACGATGGTGCGCACCGTTTCGCCGAAGGGCAACTCGTAGCGCGACAGTGCGTAGGCGGCGGGAATGCCGAGCACGAGCGCTGTCAGCGTGCCGAAGACGGCAAGGAACATCGACATGGCGAAGCTCTCGCGGAAGCTGTCGATGGTGAAGACCTTGGCGACCCATTTCAGGGAAAGACCCTGCGGCGGGAAGGCGAGTGTGTCGCCAGCCGAGAGCGATGCGGCGATGATGATCAGGAACGGGCCGATCAGGAAGATCAGCAAAAGGCCGAGAACCAGCGGAGAGAGAATACGGGCGGTCATCGCTTGTTCCTCGCCGTGGCAAGGCGCTTGAGCAGGATGTTGGCGGCAAAGCTCATGACGATCAGCATGAAGGCGATGACGCTTGCCGAGACGAAGTTGTTGGCCACCGACACCTGCTGATAGAGCAGCGTTTCCAGCATCAGCACCTTCGAGCCGCCAAGCACGGCAGGCGTAATGTAGGCGGTAAGCGATCCAGTGAAGACGAGCGTGCCGCCGACGACGAGGCCTTCGCGGGTGACCGGCAGGATCACCTTCCAGAACACCTGGAACCAGTTGGCACCGAGCACGCGGGCGGCGGGAATGGCGTCCTTCGGCATGTTCTCGAGGGCGCTGATCAGCGACAGAATCATCAGCGGCAGGAAGAGCTGCAGCAGACCGATGAAGACCGCGGTTTCGGTGAAGAGCAGGCGCAGCGGGCCGTCGCTGAGGCCGAGGCCCTGGATGGCCTGATTGACGATGCCGGTGCGGCCGAGGATGACGATCCAGGCATAGGTGCGGGCAACCGGCGAGATCATCAGCGGCAAGGTGACGAGGCCGATCACCCGGCCCTTGCCCTTCGGCGGCAGGTTGACGATTGCGAAGGCGGCGGCATAGCCGATGACAGCCGAAACCGCTGTCACCTCAAGCCCTAAGCGGAAGGTCCGCAAAAAGACAGTACGGTTCAGCGACTCGGAAAAGAAGCCGGTATAGGCGCTGAGCGTCCAGCTGCCGTCGATGCGGAAGCCTTCGGAGAGGAGGACGACAACGGGCAGCAGGAAGACCAGCGCGGCAAAGACTGCTGCGGGCAGGGCAAGCGCCAGGGCTTCTGCGCGGTTCTGAAACATGAAGCGACTTTCGACGGATGGAAGGGCTGGCTCCCGCAAGCCTGGGAGCCAGCTTGGAAATTACTGACCGACCTTCTCGTTCCATTCCTTCAGCCAGGCGGCGCGGTTGTCGAGCGCGGCTGCTGACGGGATGAGCTTCAGGCTCTTGGCGGTTTCTTCGCCGTAGGTCAGGTTGTTGGCGGCTTCTTCGGAGAGCTTGACCTCCTTGTTCGCCGGGCTGTCGACGAGCTTTTCAGCAAGCTTCGTCTGGATTTCGGTGGAGAGCCAGAAGTCCATGAACTGCAGGGCGAGATCACGGTTCTGCGAGCCCTTGGTGACGACCATCACGTTCATGCCGCCAGTCTGGCCTTCCTTGGGCGTTGCCCATGCGACGGGAACGTCGAGCTTGGTGAAGCCTGCCCAGGAAAAACGGCCGATCGGGGCGGCCCAGATTTCCTCCTGCTGCATCAGCTGCACGAGCTGCGAGGACTTCTCATAGAAAGTGACGATCTCGTCCTTCTTCTCGCCGAGCGCCTCGATCGGCGCCTTCAGGTCCGGGTGGTCGCTGCCGAGCGCCTGGCCGAGCATGAAGAGCGCCGGAGGGCCCTGGTTGGTGGTGACGTTCGGGAAGGCGACATGGCCAACATATTCAGGCTTCAGCAAGTCTGCCCAGGACTCGATCTTCATCTTGTCGGAGCGGTAGGCGATCGACGTGGCATAGAAGGTATAGCCGACGCTCATGCCGTCGCCATTCGGATCCTTGGCGAGGTCATAGAGCTTCCCGAAATTGGAGAGCTTCGAAGTATCAATCTTGTCGATCAGGTCCTTGCGCGAGGCTGAAAGGGCATCGGCCATGGAGACGACAGCCATGTCGATGACGGGGCTCGCCTTGTTGGCCTCCATCTTGGCAAGTCGCTCGACGCTGTTGCCGGTCTCGACCACGAGCTTGCAGCCGCACTTCGCCTCGAAGGGGTCGTAGACGATGGTCTTGAAGTCATCCTGAGCGAAGGCATAGACGGAAATCGTCAGCGTCTTCTCCTCTGCCTTTGCGGCGAGGGGCGACAGCGCCAATAGCGCGGCCGAAGCGATGAGGGCATTCTTCATGTCAGCTGTTCTCCGTCTGTCAGGATATTCGTGTTGGGTCCGCCGGCCCGGAGGACTGGCGAACGATCAGTTGCATTGGAACTCGGTCGGCCTCGGACGTGACAAGTACGCCCTCGCGGCTGCCTCGCGTCTGTATGGTCTGCAGTAGCGATGAAATCGCGATCTCCGCGATCGTGTGCATGTCCATCGCCACCGTCGTCAGGGATGGCGTGATGACCGGCGACCAGATGAGATCGTCGAAACCGGTAACGCTCGCCATGCTGGGCACATCGATGCCGTCACGCTGCAACTCTGTGAGGGCTCGCAGCGCCTGCAGGTCTGACAGTGCGGCGAATGCCGTGTAGCCCTCACGCACTTTCTCAGCGAGGCCGAGGCTGCAGCCGCCGCCGTTTTGCCGTTCCAGCGTCTCGATCCAGAGGGTTGCCGAACTCATCCCGGGACGGAGACCTGAACGGATTCCTCCCACGCGATCGTTCTGGACGTTTGAGACGGGATTGTTGCCGATGATAAGGACACGCCGATGCCCAAGCTCGGCTAGATGATTGGCGATCGCCCAGCCGCCTTGCATGTGATCGGCGGCAACGGTGTTGCCCGGCGTGGACGCTGTATCAATGACCGCGACGGGACAGGCCGCGGCGGAAATTCGAGTGGCCCGGCGCGGTATTATCACCATGCCCTCGACGCCACGCTCGATCAGTCGGTTGATTGCCTCGGTCTGCGTTGCAACGTCGCCTCGGGAGTCGGCGATCAGCACGCCGTAGCCCGCCGCGCTGGCCGCGAATTCGATGGCCTGCGCAAGCTTGGGGAAAAGCGGGTTGGCGATATCAGGTAGAACCAGGCCAAGGACGCCGCTGCGGCCGGTACGCAATGCACGCCCTGCCTGGCTAGGGACATAGCCGAGTTCGGCCGCATGTTCCTTGATTTTCTCAGCCAGTTGTTCGGAAACACGACCCTTGCCCGAGAGCGCATTGGAGACTGTCGCGACGGAGACGCCAAGCGACGTTGCAATCCTGCTCAGATTCGGTCCAGGTCGCGTGGGAGGCATGGTTTTCTGTAGATTAATCGTTTAATCATTCGTACATCACGCCATTGGCCTTGTCGATTCCAAAATTGCCGCCGCGGTCAGTATTGATGCGGTGACAGTAATAAATAAGCAACGGTGTTAGGCGTCAATCACCGTTGCTCGATAGTCTCTCATTTTGGCATTGAGGATTATGATCATCCTTCGCATGACCGCGACGAGAGCGACCTTTCCGGGCTTTCCTTTCGCTTTCAGTC
>NZ_JACUZZ010000053.1:0-16607 GCF_014851595.1 Rhizobium sp. RHZ01 | reverse complement strand
AAAATGACAGCAAAGGTTCGACCGAAAATAATGCTGAGCAAATCCCGTCTACGAAAGCTGGATCCCGCGGATTTCAAGCGTTGTAGCCGCGTTCCTTCACATTATGGGCTGCTGCGGATAACTGACGTTATGCTCACCTCATCATAATGTCAGCCAGCTATCGATATAGCTTGCATGATCGGGACGCGGTTCAAGTTCCGGAACGATCCCGAGATCGGCGCATAAGAATGCGCTGCCGAGTTCGGCAATCAGTTCTTCCCGGGCGCGCTCACTGCGATCCGTCCCATAGCGGCTGAGATCGCGATCGAGCCGTCCCTTTGCCGATGTCCAATGCGTCAATTCGTGGCAGATGATGGCAAAATATGAAGCGTCGTCCCTAAAGGCGTCGCAGTGCGGCATCTGAATATAGTCGTGGGCTGCGGCATAGTAGGCCGACGAGCCGCCATGACGGATCATGGCGCCGGTGTTGGCAAAGAAGCGACCGGCTTCACCAATGCGCTCAAATGGATCCGACAGGCTTGCTGGCTTGTCAACCCGGGCACCGAGGCCATCGATCTGATCGGCATTGAAGACGGTGTAGGCTTTCATGAAGGGGATGGAGCGTTCGACGTCATCGCCGCCATCAGCGGTTTGAGTACGGATGATCGAGCTGGCAAAGACGACGGTCGTTCCGCTTTCGCCCTTGCGAACCGCGCCGCCAAGTTCGAGCGCCTGGCGAAAGGTCATCCAGGTCGAGGACGAGAAGCCGCGGGCGATTGCCTCCGACCAGAGGAGAATGACGTTGATCCCGGAATAGGGTGCGCCATTGAAGCGCAGCGGTCGCGAGACCGGATCGGACGGATAAGCGCTATGCCAGGGTTGGATCCAGGGACGGACACCCTGTTCGAGAGCGGCAATGATCTTGTCGGTGATGCGGCCGTGGATGTCGGATCGTTGGCTGGTTTGCTGCCTTGTCATGTTGGAACCTCCGCTTTGGGGTCGCGACCATCGCGACCTGCTACGGCGGTCCAAAAGCCGGGCTTCAAGCACTGGCCGGCACCCGAAGGGCCGAAACGCCAGTGGAGGACGGCAACGCCGTTGCGGCCAGTGCGAGCCTGGCAGGACCGAAAGCCGCAGCAGGACGCGAGGGACGCAGGTTCAAGCGGATCCACAGGTTCAGGCGGCAAACACCAACGCGACCGGCGCCTCGGCGTGCTACCCAAGATATCGCGCCCGGCACCGACCGTCCTCGGCATCCGGTTAGGAAGCCATCTTGGCCAGCAGCGACCGCACACAAAGGCCGCACATATGGATGCAACCGGAGGCTCGACCCGCCGCTCTTCTCACGTTCCTCGTCTACCAGATATTGAAGGAAGCGCAGGATCAGGCGCTGCGACGCCGTATCGAGTACGATGCGGAACACACTAAAGGCACCTTCGGCTCAATAGCTTTTTCAGCTTTGCCTTTCCGCCTGGCCGCGTCGCTGAGAACGAATCCGTTCCACACAACGGTTGTTCGCGAAGGCACACGATTCGCGTTCGACGGACAGCCTCACCAGGATAGGCGCATTCAGTCTTGCTTGCCACTTCGTCAGACTAAGGTCCAAATGAGGATCAGGCTTCAGTCCTATTTCTTCTGTGAAGAACAAAAGGCAATCTGTGGTTGATCCGAATCGCACGCGCCCGAGACCTCGACGAGCGACGAAAGATCGAGGGCTTTCCTGGTCCCGCCGACCCGGAAAGCCCTTTTCATGTTTGAGTACCGCGATGTTTAACGGCATGGAACCACACAATGCGACAACGCGACGAAGCGCTTACATCGAACGATTTGTCCATCTGTGATGAAATCCTGAAGGACGTCGCGCAAAAACATTTGATCAACGATCAGAACGACAGAGTTCATCTCGCGGCCATTGTCATTGAGATTTACCGCCAGGGAGTACGTGATCCGGAACAGTTATCTCTGTTGGCCGGTGCGTCCTGCGAAGCGATGCTCGAAATGAGGCGCCTCGATCCTGGCGGCACACCGGCGGCGCTCTAAAACCTCTGAGGTGGACCACGCTGTGATCTACCTTCGAGACATTAGGGACCGGTGCACCTGTCCGGCCCGGTCGGCCCGGACACTCGCATGCAATTCGTTGCCATCGAAGAGCTCGACGCCATCGGGCAGTGCCCAACCCTAATCGCCAACTTTCCTTTGTCGCACCCCCAGTGGCCATGACGGTATCCGTCGTATTTCCGTGTCCAGCAGAGTTGGGCGTAACGATATCCCGCCCGTCGTAGTCGCCGTCGTACACGTAGCGTGGCAAACGGGAGCATTGAGACAGGCGCGCATATCCCTTCCAACTCGACGAGCGCGTCACCGAGCATAGTCTTGCATTCGTCCATTGTGGCAGTGTCACATATCTTCACACCTCTCGTCTGACTGAGCCAGATCGTGGGGGCTCCGACCACATCGCGATACGCCTTCGTGCTGACGCCCTCCTCGCCGCCTACGAAGCCGACAGCGATTGACGCCATGGCCGCCGCTATTGGGTGAGGCACCTGTCACGATGAGCATCGAAGCGCTGGGAACACGAAGGCCTTTGATCCGTTTTCTCCCCAAAGGAGAGCCGCATGCCGACCCATAGCACCGACAGCACCCCTGGCAGATTGAAATGCCAACTGGCCGAGCTCGATGCCATCTGGCCCGACACAGGTGTTCCAAGCGAAGAGCAGCAGGCATTGATTGATGCATATCGTTCGGGACAAATGGACGACGAAGAGTTTCAATTGCACCTCTCAAATGATCCGGTGCTAGCCAATTACGTTGAGGAATTGTGCCAAGCTAGAGACGACGCTCCAAGAGACCACATGGCGCCATAGGTGCGGCCCGACGCTCTGGTGATTGCAGCAGTAACGCAAAAGGGCGGCAGCTAACAAATGCTCCGATTGACTCCACCAACCTATATGAACAGGCTAGCTCCGAGATACCACACGGGAGCTGCAAACCATGAGCCCTGAACGTTTTAGCGAATGTCTGCTCCACATCCGATGGACCCCGATCAATATCGCATCAGCGCTGCAGTGCGAGCTCTCCTGGATCGAATCCCTCGAAGCTGGAAGCGAGGAAATTCCTACAGGTTTGGCTGTTTGGCTGGAAACACTCGCAGAAGCCCACGAGGCTTCGCCGCCGCCTGAAACGTATCGCGGGAAAAGATCAGGCCGGTGAGCGGTTAAGACGGCGGGCTGTCTAACTCGTAGACTGCCGCATTGTCCTGCACCTCGCGAAGACCCTGATATGAAGCGTGCCGCAAGTTGCCTTTTTCAAAACAGATCAATTTGGCCCTAACCTCGGCTTGATGACAAGCGAGTATGTTCCGCGATATGGAGGTGAAAAGCCTTGCAAGGCGGGACAGGATTCAATGAAAATGGAATATCCCTTTAAATAACCGGCGCAAGAAATTAGCCGCTCGTTGGGGGCACGGGCCGGGACTTGGCTCGAGAGTGCTAAAGTCTCGATGCGGCGAGCGCGGCAGCGGAACACCATCAAGGTGGAACCGCTTCGCGCATGGCCTACGAGACCATCAGAGATTGCGGCCGTATGCTTGTCGCGAAACGAAGTCGCTACCCTGCCTGAATTTCTCAAGCATTACCGACGCCTTGGGGTAACGCGATTCATTTTTCTCGACGACGCGTCAACGGACGGCACAAGGGAACTTTTGCTTGCCGAAAACGACGTCGATGTTTGGACATCTCCAGTCAGGTATGTTGACGCAAAGCGTGGCAAGCTATGGCGCGAGGCCTTATTCAATGAGTACGGCCTGGACAGATGGTATCTGAACGTCGATGCCGACGAATTCCTGTTTTATGACGGATGCGGCGGCCACTCGCTGTTTGATGTTGTCGAGGTTCTGAACAAGTCGGGCATCAAGCGCTTGCCGGCACCGATGATTGACATCTATCATTCCGATGATGGGGCAGCCGTTGGCGGCGATCCATGGAAGGCTCCACATCTCTTTGATGCTGCCGGCTATACCGCCGAGCTTACAAAGCGCGGGATATCGATCAAGGGCGGGCCACGCCGGAGAATTTTCGGCGAGACAAACGAACTCATGAAGTACCCGCTCATTTATTGGGATGAGGCTTGCAGCTTGGGAGTCAGCATCCATCAGCCGCTACCGTACACGCGCAACTTCTCTCCGATTTGGGGCGCCTTGCTGCATTTCAAATTCTTTGGAGACTACGGAACGAAGATTGAAGCGGCAGTCGCGGACGGCCAGCACTTCAACGGTTCGATGCACTATCGCGCCATAGCTGAGGCGCTTCGAAAGTATGGAAAAATCGATTTCGTCTTTGAGCACACCACCAGGTTCCAAGGGCCGAACCAGCTTCGCGAACTCGGCTTGATATCGCCTATCGATTATCAAGGGCATCGAATCTCCACAAAAGCCGCCTTGCTTTGATCCGCGATGACAAGCGAGTATGTGCCTATATACCGATGGCGAGCAGACCTTGCCAATGGAAGGTTTTGGGCGAGAATGGCGCCCCGGACACTACAACGACTGGTGTGGCGAGGAATAGCTGACGAATGCGGCGACGGGACGCTAATCCTTTCGCACTGACGTAAGCTCGCCAATATCGATGTTTTTGCCCTGGCGTGGACCTGCGAGCCAAGTTCCGTCTTTCAATGCGGAGCTGGTGCTCATTTTTTGAAATGGTGTGCTCGCGACCTCGACATCGACTGGAATGGGCGTGAAAAAATCGTTCTGTGTCACATACCGCTTGAGCAGCATGTGCGCTTTCGAATGAAGCTTCGGAGTGTCATTCCATATCTTCGCTGCTTTCCTGTCGGTCGTGACGATGAACTCAAAAAGATGCATGCACCAGAAATAATGCAGAAGCTTTCCATTCTTCTGCCAATATCGATTCATCAATTTCGACCATTTGGTTACGAGATAATTCCCGGGCACCGCTGCTATGAAACTATTCGACATCATCCTGCCGGGGTAACTGTCGGGAAATGCGAAGAAACCGGATTCCATCAGTTGAGGCAACCAATCATCGAGCTTACGGGTGCAAAATGTGGTCGCATCTATCCAGACGCCGCCGTACTTGGCGAGGAGTGCGATGCGGATCACATCGGCACGCCATTGTATCTTGCGATCCCGCGGCGGCTCCTCGAGGGTAATATGTTCTTTGACGGTATTTTCTGAGAGAACGTTGACGGTCCAGTTCGGATTATTTCTACACCAGCTCTCTATGCCCAATCGGATGACCTTGCCCCCAAGTTTTATCCAGTTTTGAGTTCGCTCCAGCGGTTTTGGGTTTCTGTATTTGAGGCGGTAGCGGCGGGTTGCGGTGCGGAGCCATTCCGGCTGCGCAGCACCGCATCACGTCGCGGGTTGATTGTCTGAGCGAACTCGGCTGGGGTCAGCCATCCGAGCCCTGAGTGTGGTCGATGATCGTTGTAATCGCTGCGCCAGTTTGAAAGCGCTGATCGAGCATGGGTCAGTGACGAGAAGAGAGTTTCGTTCAGGAGCTCGTCTCGCAGCCGCCCATTGAAGCTTTCGATGAAGGCGTTCTGGATCGGCTTGCCCGGCGCGATGTAGTGCCAGTCCACCTTGGCCCGGTCCGTCCATTGCAGGATCGCGTTGCTGGTGAACTCGCTGCCATAGCACATTGGGAAGCTTGCTCTGCCGTGGCCGACGGCGCGCGAAGCCCTAACTAGCGCAGCGCGCCGTCCTTGTGGCCATGGCCGGCCGCGGGTCTCTAAAGTGAAGTTGTCGAGACAACACTCTGGAGCGTGACAGACCATGACCAAACACCTTTATAACCCCACTGATGCCGTACTGGTAGCGATCGACATGTCCAAGCACCGTCAGGAGGTGCTGATGGAGCGGCCTGAAGGCGGACGCCGCCGCCGTATGACCGTGATGGCGACAAAGAATGACTATGACCGTCTTGTCGATGAACTTGCAGTGATCGGACGGCCAATCGTTGTTGGCTTTGAAGCCACCGGCAATTATCACCGGACCCTGGCACACCGGCTGCTGATGGCCGGGTTCCAATTGCGATTGATCTCCTCTGTGGCATTGGCACGAACACGGGAGGCGCTTCACAACGGCTGGGATAAGAACGACCCGAAGGATGCGCAAGTTATTCTTCACATGCTGCGGATCGGGGCCACCCAAGTCTATGTCGATCCGCTTGCAGCCGGGATCAACGATCTGCAGGAACTGTCGAAGACACACGAGGTGATCTCGAAAGCCAAGACGCAGACCTGGCACCGCATACTGAACCACTATCTGCCGCTCTATTTTCCGGAGATCGCCCGCTTTGCCGGCAACAGCCGGTCGGATTGGTTCCTGGCGCTGATCGAGCGCTTTCCCACGCCCAGCAGCATGACCTCACTGGGACGTGAGGGATTTGTTGCCGAGGCTTGGCCGCTTGTCGGACGCAAAGTCTCGAAAGCGAGATTAATCAACGACATCTACGAGACGGCCTGCTCATCGATGGCCCTACCAATAGCCGAAGAGGCTGTCGCGATCAGCATGTTCCGCATGGTCATTGGCCAAGCGCGAAGCCTGATCCGAGAGCGCAATCGCATCGAGCAGATCGCTCAGGCGATGCTGTCAGACCACCGAGATTATCAGCTCCTGTGTAAGATCCCTGGTATTGGGCCGATCAATGCCCTGACAATCTTGGCAGAGGCAGGTGACCTGCGCCGTTTCGGCCATCATCGGCAGTTCCTGAAGTTTTGTGGTCTCGATCTCGCTACCTCCCAGTCCGGCACGTTCCGGGGGCGCACCAAACTGTCGAAGTACGGAAACGCCCGGCTTCGCAGGACCTTCTGGATGGCCGCGCAGGTCGCGTCCCGCCAGCGCGACAACAGTTTCCGCGACAAGCTAGGACGATACATGGCCGGAAACGCCGATGATGCCGATCGCCGCCGCAAAGCGATGATAGCGCTCACCGCCAAGATGGCGCGCGTCGCTCACGCTGTCGTCAAGACAAAGACAGAATACCGGCCGTTCATGGAGCGGTCGGGAACCAGGTGGAAGGACCCCTCTCTGCAAGTGCCGTGAGGGCGCACTTTGCGACCCTGTAGATAATGTTCGGGCCTTCCACCTGGGCACGTATCCCGTTTTAAGGACGGTGAGGACCACGGCCTACGACATGTCGATGGATCCTGTGTTTGCTATGGCAGGGAACGATCCCGTTGACGGTGGAAACCATCTGGACCACATTAGGTGAAGCATCTGCTATCGCTGATGCAGAGAGACCTGTCGACTGCTTCTCGCTGCTGCTTCCCCACATAGGACGTTGTCGCTGACAATCATCTTCGGCTTGCCACGCCCCTCGATGATCCGCTCCAGCTCACGAGCAACCCGCAGACCGGAAAGTGAGGTATCGGCGACGAGTGCCAGGCATTCTCTGGTGCAATCGTCGACGACCGTCAAAATCCGGAACCTGCGGCCATCGGTCAATTGATCCGAGACGAAGTCCAGCGACCAACGATCATTGGCTGCCATCGGGATCAGCATCGGCGCGCGTGTGCCGATTGCTCGCTTCCGCCCACCACGTTTGCGCACTGTCAGCTTCTCCTCCCGATAGAGCCGGAAGAGCCGCTTGTGATTCACAAAATGACCCTCACGCCTGAGCAGCACATGAAGCCGTCGATATCCGAAGCGACGACGCTCATGCGCCAGCGCCTTCATCCGCTCGCGAAGGTCATGGTCATCGCTGCGTCTGGTTTCGTAGCGGATCGTCATTCGGCAAAAGCCCATGGCTTTACACGCCCGCCGTTCGCTCATCTCGTGGTGACCCATCAGATGCGCGACAGCTTTCCGCCTTGCTGCGGGCGTCACCACTTCTTTCCCAAAAGGTCTTTCAAAGCAGCATTGTCGAGCATCGCGTCCGCCAAGAGCCGCTTCAGCTTGGTGTTCTCGTCTTCAAGCGTCTTCAGCCGCTTGGCTTCGGATACGTCCATGCCGCCGAACTTGGCCTTCCATTTATAGATGCTGGCATCGCTGACGCCGTGCTTGCGGCAAAGTTCCGAGACCGGCGTGCCGGCCTCGTGCTCCTTCAGAATGCCGATAATCTGTTCGTCCGTGAAACGTGTGCGCTTCATTCTCTGGTCCTCTCAATGGGCCAGAGCTTACTTCAAAATGGATTATTTCAACGGGGCAAGGTCACGGACAGCTTCTGGTGCTTGCTCAATTGGCTCATGCCAATAGAACCAGATTATCTTTGGCATCTTCTTCGGGAAAGTATCGTAACGCGGGTTGTAATTCTGCGCCTTCAGATTCTTTTTCCCAATAATCGATCGGCGTATCGAATGACTAATCTGCTTCCAAAGAAGAAAGGCATCAAAAATAATCAATGATGAGTTCTCGCCTTTTTATTATCGGCCCAGAATAGTGAAGGCGTTGATTAGTTGCTTGTGGACGCGACTAACACGAACGCCTCTATATGATGTTTTTGACGCCGTCGATACTGACAAGTCGCTTTGCTGGACCCAAGCTGGGTCCAATCGCACTGGAACGGCTTTGCCCCTCCTTGCCGTTTCCTTCTGTAACTGCACTGCCTAAGAGCCCCGCTTGGCCCCCACGCCGGCGGGGCTCCTATTTGGTTGAGCTGAAACAAACAATGCGAGCCATCGTTGATCAGGTGAAACGGCGGCTTGTCTTTTCTCTGCCGTTTTCTTTCATATCAAGTCCTGACCCCCGCTTGTGCCCAGGCGGGGTCTTTTCGTAGCCATCTGACGATTGTTGGACCTCCTCGGTTGGCGAGTCGGTCAACGAAACTAGGAAGAGGCAAAGGAGCATCAGAACTGCCCATCCTACAAAGCAAAGGGCGATGCCGACTGCGGCCAATCTAATCGCGATTGGCCGCCAAATTGCGCCCGATACATTCACAAGAAAGGTCATAAGCCAGCCGTTCCGGTATCCTCTGTTCCTTCAATTCACAACTCAACCAGTAGGTCGCCCCGCAAGGGCACCTTTCGAAAATCTGAGAGAACGCTCAGAACTTCACGCCAAGTCCAATCTTGACCTCGTGTGGATCAAGTTCGACGTTCACATCAAAGATGTCCTTTATCACCGTAGTGATTGTAACGATACTCGCCACGAACAAAGATGTTGTTGTTGACAGGCCTTGTGCTTTTGAGCACGGCGGTCCGCCAGCCCTCGGCACGCGGGCCGCTCCTCACTGGAAGCTCCGAATCCCCGTTGATATCTACGACAATGCCGCGCCGCAGCGCCTTGTCCCTAGCTTCCTTCAATGCCTGGTCAAAAAGGAAGACCAACATGTCGGCGGGCGAGCCCTCCTGCTCCGCCATGTCGCGTGCGACACTCAGGGCGAAGATCAGTTGCGGGGTCTTGGTTTCGGTCATTTCTCGCTCTCCACACCTTCAAAGATATAATTGTGCTATCGCTTGGACTGTTAGGTGGGAGGACACTAGCATGATCGCTCGGAGAGACTTTACATACGAAGAATGGAGCTGTCTCTTGCATCTCTATCGCCACGAAACCGCTGATATCCCGAACGACCTGATCCGTAGACTTAAAGAAGCGGGCGTCACTGAGGAAGTGCTAGACGGAATCAGTCTCAGTCCGGCAGGCAAGCATTTGGTCGCGCATGAGCTACTTCTAGAGCGAAGGAACCGGCTCCAGCGATGACTACTTCCAGGCAATAAAAAAGTCCCGCCACCAGTTAAGGAAGCAGGGCTGATGATTATGGACGCGCGAGCGGTGCCATGGCCGCGTCTCTCCCGCTTGACGCGAAGTCAACGAGAGCGCTAATTCAATCCCACATTGTGGGCCGAATGATGTTGGAGTCCGCGTTATTTACGGCATCTCTCCTTGTTACATCGAACGCCCAGGCGGCGACTACCGAATGGCTGCTTTCGGGCGGGGTGCCGGTTAAAGCGTTCCGATAGCACAACGTGTGATCCGGAAGGGCGGCTAACAGAAAAAACCGCCGAAGGAAGCGGGATGGAGTTCGTGTGACTGGAAAGGCGGGTCTGAACTAGAGCGTTCAAGCGGTGGAAGGTTGGGAAGGGATTGACGCTTTGTCAACTCGCCGGCCTCATGCGGTGCAAGCGGGGGCACAAGGGCGCGCGCTTGATGGTGAGACATTTGTCGCGAGACTGAAAAATGAGCTGAGGCAATGTGTGACCGCATTAACGTCAAGAACCGCTCGGGGCGGTGTAAACTTTTCGTTCCTTTCATGCGTCGATGAATTGTCGTATCGACTTCTAGTCGGCCCCTTTTTGTTTTCCAAGGCAGAGCCGATTGAGAGAGCGGGAACCGTGAGATGAACTTCCTCACAGACATTGATCTAACCGACGCCCATCTGGAAACGGCGGCCACTTGCGTCCAGAATTGGTGCACGGCGACCCGAACCGATCCTGAAAGCATTCAGGCTCGGGGCGCCGCAAATGTCGCCATCGAGCTCATGTCGTCGAATTCGACGCTCACGCCCCGAGAGTTGCTGGAATTGCTCCTTCTTCGTCTACCCGCTGAATAGCGGGAACAACGTGTCACGGGCGGGGTTTAAAGAGTGGCTGCCGATCGATCAGTGTATATCCCTTTGAAGCGGAATC
Organism: Rhizobium sp. RHZ01; assembly: GCF_014851595.1. Classification (NCBI taxonomy): domain Bacteria; kingdom Pseudomonadati; phylum Pseudomonadota; class Alphaproteobacteria; order Hyphomicrobiales; family Rhizobiaceae; genus Rhizobium; species Rhizobium sp. RHZ01. The sequence goes on along the minus strand of NZ_JACUZZ010000053.1, from coordinate 6,041 downwards.
GGAGACCCTGTGTCGTCAGATTGGGTCGTTTTAGTTGTTGAACGCAACCATGTGCTGCACACCATTGCATCCGCAGATGAAGCCCTGGAAATGCTATTTGCGAACTGGCCGGTGACACAAGGCCGCGCTTTCTTCTCGGCGATGCAGGCCTGCGCTGGTACCATGGCAGGGGGAGTAACCCAGAGAGAAGCCCAATCCGCATTCCTTGCAGCGGCTCTTGATGCAAAGGTAGTGTTCCGGCACGCCTAGGCGAATCTCGCCCAATCAGCTTTGTGACTGCAGCAAAGCGCTCAGTCGCCACGCCAATGGCGATGCATATGAGGGAAATCGCTATCGGATCTTTTCCATGCGCGACATTGGTTGCTCGGAACAAAGCTCAACGTTGTTCGCTGAAAAGATGGGAGGGAAAGATATTCCGGTCTGCGTCGTTTCACTTTCCAAACTGTAAACTGCCCATGGGCTGCGTTCGCCAGAACCCTTGCGGGGTATCTGTTTTTCCTCGCGACCGGAAAAATCAGGCGTGAGCTCTGAGACCTGGCGCCTATCTCGGCAAACAAAAAAGGCCGGGGCTAAACCGCACCGACCTTCCTCACATCGCTACTCATACCAATGCCAGTACATCCGTGGTCAAAAGCAGAAAGCGATTGCGGCGATTGCGAGCGACAGACATGTTCCAGCGCTCATCAGCAATGCCGATAACCGCCATATAGACACTCCTCGCATGAAACGCAACGTCAATCTTTGGTTTTGTTATAAAGGACGAATAAAAACATTGATTGCATGAATTAAGTTGCGTGCGGAAAGAGCGTGGAGCATGGTCTGTAGGTCAGCAGTCTATTTTACGGGCGCTGCTGCTTCGGGGCAAAATGCCCTCGCCCCAAAAGAAGGAGGACCAGATGTCTTCCGAACTGCACGTCGTCCTGAAATCAAAAGACCTCCTCATGCTGCAAAGCGTACTGGATGCGGCTGGCTACGGCCCGGCCAACAGCGTTTCCAATCCCAAAAGCTATAACGTCGCAGCGAAACTGCTCGTCGGACTTTTTCACCGTGGCATGACATCAGAAGAAGATCTGACTATGGAACTCGAGAGGCACTTTGGCAGCATAATGTCGCCAATTTCGCCGCCCAGTTTCGAGCGAACACGGGCTGCTATTCAAGGCCGCCCGCTTTCGTAAAAGTCCCGCGTGCGACCCCCCAATTTTTGTCGGCGGCCGCCGAGCGAGGCCAAGTTCCACGCAAGGCCGCTAACAGAAAAAACCCCGCTGAAGGAAGCGGGGTGGGAGTTTGTATTTGAACCCGGCAGTCGCGGTTGCGGGGCAATGGAACATTGAGGCTTTGCTGGGAGAGATTAGGCAAAGCCCGACCCCAAAACGGATAGGGCGCGCTTTCGTTCCAACCTCTCTTGGATGATTCCGCGCGGCATGGAAACCGGGCGATTTGCTATTAAAGGAAAACAGGTAGCTCTGCTTGCCGAGGCGTCTTGCTAAGCTTTGTTGAAATGAGGCGTCTCGATCCAACCTTGGATCAGACGCCGTAGTTTGCAGCCGATTAATACCTTTGCATAGTTAGACCACTTTTCCGAGTAAGTGTATATTAGGAACGCCGCAACCTGGGATGCGACGAAGTGAAGGTTCGACTCGCGGATCCCCGCCGCCAACGAGACTTCTCTTCAAGAATATTGGCAGGGAGGTTCTGACCCTCTCATGAACCTCCCTGTTTTAATCGGCGTCCCAATGCAGCCATCAAGACCAGACGGATTACAATACATCCGTATCCTGAGGCTTCAGGGCCAACCCATCGACATGCGGCGGTCGATCCTTTGAGGATGCACGCATGCGATTCGTATCCATGGGATGGCCCCCCCGCTCTCTCCAGTACGCCCCGCACCACGTCGATATCCAGGTGAAGCGCCATGCCTACGGAAGACAACAGCCATTCGACAGAAACACCCTGCCGGAACGACTGAGGCAGGCGTATATTGAAGAGATACAGCCCTGGTTGAAGTGCTCTCATTGTGGAGTGAAGGCGGGGAGATGCTGTTCGGGAATTTCGCCAGCGAGGAAGAGCCGTGAACCGCTTCGAGATCCCCAGCGTGATATTCGCCTTCCTCCTCGTCGTCGGCGCTTTAGCCTTGATCTGGATAGCCTTCTGGATGCTGGGATCTTGGGTGTTTGGAGGATGAGATGCCCGACCCGTTAGAAATGCCAATCCGCCGGTTTGGGATAGCCATAGGCGTCGAGGCTGGCGGGTTCCGGGTCGTGACCTCGGTCCACGACATGAGCAAGCTGCTAGTGGAGGGTTGGCCGGAAGACAGGCGCGGAGACGCGTGGCGCGTTGCTGTGGCGTCTTGCCATCGGGCTCTGGAACGACAGTCCAATGCCGCGGCGGCGCGGGAGGCCTTCATTATGGCGGCGAACGCATCGGAAATCGCTGTCGATGGGAATCATGAGAGGTTTGAGCCTCCACCGAAGCGGGAGAAGCCGAAGAAGCGCTAGGGCAGATTGAACCCGCCCTTTAGCATGAAGCCGACCGCCCCCATGATAATGCCGCCCAGCACAAGCCACATGATGCGAGATAAGGTTGCGTTGATGGCTTCAATCTTCTTGTCGATCGACGTGAACCGCATGTCCATGTTCTTGAACCGCTCGTCCTTCCGATTGCCTTGACGTTGACCGTGCGGCGCGCGTTCTTGAGGTCATCAGGGCCGTTTATGGGCAGGTAGGTGCAATCCCTTTCCCCGCCCCATTCCATCGGCCGTCCAACAGCCCCTTGATCATCACGCGGGCATCGATGACCGGATCAAGCATCTTGTCGGGATAGGCGACGAGATCATAGCCAGCGTCTTTCGACGACGCGTCGCAGTTCTTCAGCCAGGTCAATTGGACCTGACCCCTCCCATAGAACACATGGCCGTATTTGCCCGCAGGCTGGCCATACTCGCGCTTGGCGACGATCCGGCGAGCGCTGACGTCATCCTTGGCAAAACCCTCTCTTACCGGAACCATGCGGGCGCCGGTCTCGTGGTAGGCCGTGGCGAGAGCATAGGCTAGCGTCTTGTCTCGTCCATCTCCATGAGTGGCGAAGGCATCCAGAATGCCGTTGATGCCGTCGACCTGCGACTGGCTGAGAGACGTGCCGAAAACTCCAGACGTGCGACGGCGCAGCGCAGCGAAGAACGCTGTACGATCCATTGAAAGCTCCAGATTGGATTGGGAAGATTAGAGTTGTTTGACTTGGGTTCCGTCGGCCGCTACCCTGAGTAGATTCATGGTGGGGGCACGATATGCCGTTAGAAACAGCGGAAAATGTTTCGCAAATTTATCGAACCCGATTCGAAGAGACAGGGATTGCTAAGCGAGATCGGGTCTGGAAAACTCTTTGTAAGTCTTACTTCGATCATCACATGGTCTCATCCGGTAGCATTCTCGATTTAGCTTGCGGATACGGTGAGTTCGTCAACAACATCGATGTGAAAACAAAGTTCGCCGTAGATCTAAACCCCGATGCCAAGTCTCATCTGAACGGTGGCGTGAACTTCAAGGCAACGCGGGCAGATAACCTTTCACACATTCCGTCGAACACGCTCGACCGCGCATTTACATCCAATTTTCTAGAGCACTTGCCGGACAAAAAGGCTTGCGATGCGGTATTAAAGGAAGTCCTTCGGGTGCTAAAACCAGGCGGACGATTCATCATTCTTGGTCCCAACATCAAGTATGCCTACAAAGAGTACTGGGATTTCTACGACCATTATCTGGAGCTTTCGCATATCTCCCTAGCTGAAGGTCTGAGAATGAACGGCTATGAAATCACCTCGAATGTCCCACGTTTCTTGCCTTTCACCATGGCAAACAAGCAGCCGACGCACGACCTGTTCATCAGGGCGTATTTGGCGATGCCTCTTTTTTGGAAGGTATTCGGGAAGCAGTTTCTTGTAACAGCCGAAAAACCAAAGAACGCTATCGGCTGACATCGGGGACACGACATGAAAAACCAGGATGTTCGTACTGCCGGCTGGCTGATTGCGCCGGCTCTGACGGTCGCTGCGGTTATCGGAGTCCTGTTTGCCAAGTCACCAGCGATGTTCCTTGATCCCCGTTTCTTCGGTGAAGAGGCGACGATGTTACTCCCCAAGTTCCTCTATCAGCCGTTCATCGAATCGCTGCAGAACCGTTATCTTGGGAGTTTTCTATTCCTCACGAACATATCCGTCGCACTCTCAGCAATGGTCCCGCTGAGATATGCCCCCGCCGTGACTACCTATATCGCGTTGGCCGTACAGGTCGTCGTTGCATACCAGATCGGGGTCTTCATCCGAGAATACCGAGTTAAGGTAATACCGGCACTTCTGCTGGTTGTCGGCTTTTGCCTGCAGTGGGGCATGTACGAGATCGCTTTGAGTGCCACGAACGTTCAATGGGTTACCGGCATATCGGCGCTCCTGATTCTTGTAATGCCGGCAGATCTGGCGAGAAAGCACGCGTTATTGATCTCCGCGTGGCTTATCCTTTGCGGCATATCCGGGGTTCCAGCAACGATCCTGGCACCAGCATTTCTGCTCCGCTTTTGGGACACAAATCAGCGCGTATTCCTCCTATTCTGCGGGGTTCTCGGTGCTTGCGCGCTACTCCAACTCTCGTTTATCCTCAACTCCGGCGCTCCTGGTCGACATTTCTACCCAGGCCTCGGCCTCCTGCTATTTCCCCCTCTGCTGCAGGTATTCATTGAACCCATCGTTGGCCCCGAAACCGTGTCTCTGGTCGGCACGTACATCCAAGTGGCGCTACCGCACATTGGGACGCTTGGACTCGGAATAATCCTTACTGCCGGGGGGCTTGCGGCAGCCGTTGTTTTCAGCGCGTGGGACCGCAGCCGATGGCGATTGATAGTCGTTTTGGCGCTGACCGGCTGCTACGTATCGGTCATTCAGACGTTGGTTGCCCTGCAGCAGCCAACCCTAATGACTGCCGCGGGCTCTAGATATTTTGTTGTCGGAGTGACCTCGGTTTTACTTCTGTGCGCTTTAGGGTCGGTCAATACGGACAGGTCAAAGAGGGCAATCGCGACCGGGATTTTGACCGTCATCGTGCTCGGCGGGATTTCTCAGTTCGCAGCAGGCACATGGAACTCTTACTTCATGACCGGGCCGTCATGGTCCTCCCAGGTCAGGGGATGCGCCGGTCAACCAACGTGCACGATTCAGCTTTGGCCGAATGACGGCATCTCCTACATGAAAATCGATAATGGGCGAGTCGTCTCGTCGCTGTACCCTGCCCAACTGCCCCCAATTGCTAAAGCCCCGATGCAGCCGTAAAGAAGTCGTCGATCTGTTCTTCGGTGAAGCCCATTGCAGCGAACCCTTGGGCCATCATCGGCTCGGTGCGAAGAAACGACCCCGAATACTCATATGCGATCTGGACGGCCCTCGATTGGCTGGCAATCCACGCGTCCACCTGATCTAGGGTAACCGGCCGATTGCTACCGCGGAGATTTTGCCTTGACGCGAGCGATGAGTTCTTCGTCGTCGACAAAGCTGTCGAGGAATTCGTTCCAGGCTATGGCATCGATGAGCTTAACCAGATGCTTCTCAACTGCGCGCCGTTCGCCCGAAGTGTCGCTGCGCAACCTCAGTAACCGTTGCCCCGTCGATCCCAACCGACATGACAATCTCGAGCTTCTGTTCGTCGCGCCACCGCCGCCGACGTTCCTGCCCAAGAATCTCGACACGCATCACATACCTCACCCAAGACACGTCGCTAACGACGTCGTTAAACACGTGTCTTAGGCCATTGCGGCCCTATCCGGCAGGCGGTGCCAATCGGGTGCTTACTCTCAGTCAACGCTGTGTTCTCAACCGACGACCTTGCTTATGCTGCAAATGCAAAATTGAAGTACCGCTGGTAAGCGTTTCACAAAAAAGCAACGGTGTTAGGCGTCAATCACCGTTGCTCGATAGTCTCTCATTTTGGCATTGAGGATTATGATCATCCTTCGCATGACCGCGACGAGAGCGACCTTTCCGGGCTTTCCTTTCGCTTTCA
>NZ_JACUZZ010000052.1:0-17413 GCF_014851595.1 Rhizobium sp. RHZ01 | reverse complement strand
GAGTTCGGCTCGAAGACGCGGCGTCGTGCGGGCGCTGCCGTGAAGAATACTTCCCATAATGCATCCTCTTCCTGACGACTCAGGTTCAATGATGCACCATCACACTCAGGGACTACACACCTAGATCTTCGGCGGCAAGATGTGACACGGTCTCCACCACGTCACCCTCGACCACCTCCACGTTGCGGCCGCCGAAGACGGCTTTGACCATGTCCACGTCCCGGAATACACAATCGGGATGGTAGTACATGTCGAGTGGGCTACGCTTGTCTGGGAAGCCGTCGAACGTGTCGAATCCGTATACCTTCCAGTCGGCCCCAAGCGCCTCAATGAAGCGCGAGATCAACATTGTGGTTCCGCCTTTGAACATGCCGAACTCCGCCACGCACCCCTTGAGGCCCCGACGGTGTGCGTTCTGTAGGCATTGGTAGATATGGACGAGACTGTGCCGATAGCCGTTGGCGAAGGACGGAATGAAGCCGTCGCGCCTGATCTTATCAAATACGGGATCACTAAACTCAAAGTGTGAGAAGCCGCCGATCACGATTTTCGTGTTGGGCGACAGCGTTAAAGCGATGGCTTCGAGGATCGGCTCCTTCCCTGCGTCCTCGGCGATGACCAAGATATCCGGAAAGTAGGCAGGTAGCTCCTTGAGCGGCTTAACCGACGCTCCGCCTTCCCCGGCAAAGATGCCGACCAGTTCGGCCGCGCCTGAAGTGAAGATCGGGTCCACCGCAACGTCAAAGGCAGCGGCAGACCAGCCGGCAATGGCCACCCGCGAACCCGGCCGCCGTTCGGTGACGGCTTCGCGCAGCTTTAGCGTAAGTTTTTTGAGATCTTCGGGGCTCATGTGGTGGTTCCGGTTTGAAGAAAGGCGACCAGGGCCTGCCTGTTGCCGTGAACGAGCAGTGCGAGCAGTTCGGCAGCGTATCCCGATAGAGTAGTTGTCAGTATGAGTTTTTCCTCCGGCGCGGCGCGGTCTTCAGCCCCATGCCAGCAGGCGTCAAAAGCCGTGTTCACGTCCTTGATTGTCTCAGCAAGGGGGCGAGTGGGTGGCTTAAGTTCTAGCAGGTCGATCAATGTGTTGAAGTTCTGCTCATGGCTGCTGAGAGGGACGGGCGCGTCTGCCGGCACAAGCGCGCCAGCAGGCAGGCTCTCGGCAAGGAACAGGCGGTATTTCTCTACATAAACGAACAAGTCCACGGCGGTGTCCAGGGCTGTCTCGCCGGTGAGGCCCGCTCCGGTCGTGGACAATGTGTCGAGGCGGTCCACTTTGCGGGCAATGTTCGGCTGGATGCTGACCAGCTCGCCCCGCTTTTTCCACGCTCCGCCATAGGCGCGATCCTTCTCGGCGTGCAGTTTTTTGACAGCCGCCTTGAAGTCGCCAACCATGTCGGCGCTGCTACGCGACCGAGCGGCGAGATAATCCGCAATGGGCCGCTGCGGGACCGCTTGCAGAAGACTCGGATATATGCGGCCATACTGCTCGTAAAGCGCGGCGGCATAGTCGCAGGCAGGCAATTGCGCCATTTCACTGGCCAATCGCCCTTCGCCCCACAGCGCGTGCGCTTGGGCGATATGGACCGTCGTCAGGCCGCTGTCGAGCAACGGGTCGCCGACCTGCCCGAAACTTCCAAGTGGCGCGTCAGGTCGCGCGGAAATCTCAGCCTCGATCGCGAACCACCGATCGAGCTTTGACTGGAACCTATCCCAAGGGGTTGCGAAGGCCGCCCGGTGTACCCCGAAATCGTAGGGGGAGAGCCCATGGAAGCCACTCACCATCTGTCCGCCGCGGTCGAAGTGGTCGGAATAAAGGTGGAACGACATAGCGAGATAATCCGCCTGGCCGACCTCCGCGTCCAACCAGTAGGCCATCATCTCATGAAGGATGCTCCACTCGAACGCGTTGGCTCCCGAAAATCCCCACCATACGTCGTTGCTGCGCAGCGCTGCAGACATATGCAACCGATCTTCGCGGATGATCCAGCCAAGCCAGTTGTTGCAGGGGATGTCCTTGGATGGCTCGTAATCAAGGGCGGGGTCGAACAGGGTCATGACTGCCTGGCGGCTCGTCCGATCGGCTAGTAGAAGCTTTCGCACCGCATCTATCTGATCTACACTGCCCCAGCGCCGTAGGCGTGGGCCATACGCTCCCCGCCACGTCTTACCGTCGTCCGAAAACAGCGGGGCTCGCGGTAGATATTTCTTGAGCCAGGCAATGTCATTTCTGCCCGCGAGCACCCAGATGCTTTCAGCGAATTGGGCAACAATGTCGTTGTGGCGTTTCGGGACATACAAGTAACGCTCAAGCGGCCGCTCAAGCCGCGTGTTTCTTGCTATGAGCTCTTTCGTCTCGCGATGTTTGACAATGACGTCTGCTCCAAAGAGCAGAAGCTCCTGAACGCTGCAGACCGAAGCAAAACTGATGTTTCTATAGGACGGCATAGCTTTTGCGGCATTTCTTTGTTGGAACAGATTTCAATCAACGAGAGCGCGAAGAATCAGTGAATTATTAAAACCTGAGGTTATGCCGGACTGCCAAAAAGTAAAGATCTCTGGTTGCCCCGATTCTTGTGCCTGCCAAGCAAATCGAAATTACCCGCAAGTTTATAAATGTGTGTGATCTTTTGGCCTGCCACACGGATCTTGCTGACAACCTATGTTGCGAACGCGACGACTTTTGTCGTGATTTTATTCGTCCAGAAACCGAAGGCTCTAGCCGCGTAAAGCTCAAGGTGCACGCAGGCCCGGCTGGCCATAATACGGCCGGACGACCGGGCGGTCACCTGACCCCTTGAGCTGTTTACCTCAAATGGTGCGGACTTTGGCCGTGATGCGGTCGTACTCAGATCATACGCTGCAGCATTGAGGAGAAACGTTTAGCGCTTGAAGCAAAATTAATAGGGTCGGCAAGCACCTGATTGGGATGTCTTTCGATCTCGGGAGCGAGCCAGTTTATGAGCGGCTTGGCTTGGGCCGCATCAAACTTGCGATAGTCTCGCGGATTTCGTGAATACTGCAAAGCTTCACGAACTGGTTGCGGCACTGACGGCGCCGAAGAGCCAAAATAAACGAATTTCTTGGAAAGCAGGACCCTGTTGATCCGTGTGTCATGGGCGGTGTTCAGTAGGCATTGCGTGCCGTCAACCTGACTGTGGGCTGAATCCTCCTGAAGCCACGGCGAAGCGGGTGTGTCGCGACGGTAAATATTGTCACCGACCTGCTTCTTGGGCGTCCCGTTGCGCACTGGACGTCGCGTGATGAAATCGGGATCTCCCCAATATTCGTCGAAATTGGTGCTACTTGTGACGACCATTGCGAAGATACAGCGCATAGCAGGTTTGATCTTGACGCCCGTAAGTCCGATGATCCAGTCGCCATCGACGGCCTTCTCACGGATCTTCGGCTTGCAGCACGCCAAGCTGCACAGCCCGCCAAATGGATTGGGTGCAAACCCCAAGTCATAACTAACAGCATAGACATATACGTTCGTCATCAGGCGGCGCAGTTACTACGAGGAGTATAGTTAGTTGGTTGGCGCGGCGCGCCGTCGGGCCCCTCAAACGGATCACACTTGCCTTCGATGGCATCGATTACACTCGCCGAGTTCCAGCAGACTAGTGCATCGCCGTATTTATTGAATGCCTCAGGCACGTCGTTTTCGGTGCCGCCACGCTCATAAACGCCAACGATCCGCTTGCCCAACTCATTCGCCTTCTTGATCTCCCAGTCGACCCAGGGGCGCTTGTGTGTATCCTTGCCGATCAGCACCACGACCGTGGATGCCCAAGACATTTTCATACGCAACAGGCGCTTCAGCGTGCGCTCGGGAATCTGTCCTTTATCGAGGCGGCATTGATTGGCTGGTTTGGCGCGAATGGAACTGTTGCGGATCTCGTAACCAGTCCGTCCGAGCATGCGCGTAAGGTTTGTGACAAGCGGGTCATCGGCATGGTGATGGCTGATAAAGATGTGGCGACGGTCAGCCATCGGAAACTCCCTTATATCGCGACAGATGCAATTCTTCATAAATACTATCAAAGGATGAAAACTTCAATATCTTTGTGCTTACTTTGTTCCCATGCTGCAACCGTTTGATTGCGCGCGATTCCACTTCGATCAGCGGCTCCGCGGTAACCAACTTACTTTTGGACGTAGCGCTCATTGGCATCGTCAAAACTGCTACAATCGTTTCCACAGAGCAGATTTGCAGCAGCAGAATGCCCATGAGCCGCCGGAGCGGTTCGGTACGTGACGGGTTGTAAATTGAGCAGCAGTCTGACGTGTGCCTGGACAATCAATTGTTGGGCCCACGACGGGCCCGTTCTCAGCTGCTGCGCGGGGCTGGCTGAGTCAGAGTTGTCATTGCCCGGTGGGAACCCGCCTAACGGTTGGTGGCCTTTGAGAATTTATTGGACGAGTTCCTCCATTTCGCCGATGGTCGGAGACCACGGTTGAATTTTGGTCGCGTTCAGCCAATCCAGTATCCGAGTGGGTGACATAACAAACATTTGGGTGGCGCGTGCCCCGTACCATGCCGCTATGTCACCAGGCTCGCTGGAACTGGCTATTAATTCAATATCTGCATCGGTCAGGCCTGGGCTCATCAGTTCAGTGCGCCCTCCGAATTCGAAACATAATTTCATCTCGCCGTAGCCGTCGATAACGATCGACCTAGTACCCTCGCATTGCTTCGCTTTCAGGGTCTGTGTCGGACCGCCCAGTACGCTAAGGCGGGCAGCAAGATTAGCTGGCAGCTTATCGTCAATAAGCTCAGCATTAGAAGCTCGGGCAATCAAAAGTGGATATTCCGGGCGGCTCCAGAGACGCAAACCGTCATCCCTAGTGATTGTTAATATCGTCTGGCCATCCGGGCTGACAACCAATCTAGAGAAGGAAGGATTGAGACCGTCTGAGGAAGAGGACCCCAGCAGTCGGCCAATCTGAAAACCGGATGCATTGTAGATCGTAGCAAGGCCTGAGCGCTGTCCAATAACAAATTCGCCGGTGTAGACTGAACCGGCAAGGCGGTCAGCAGCTCGACCGGCTTTTTCCAGGACGGCAGGCTTTTCGTCAGTCAAATCAACAACGACAGTCCAGCCTCCGGTCGACGCAGCAAGTATTCGATTCCTGCCAAGCGATAGGAGCAGCCCGCCAGGTTCGTCACCCACAGCTGAACGCCCAAGGTCGATTCTGCTTGCGGGGGCATCGCCTTTGAGCGGAACAACAGCAATCGCATCGTTGGCACCCTCGCGGTCGGATACGAGGTAAATAAGAGCGAACTGCCCGGACGGCTCAACCAGCACATCGGTCGGTCGCCCGCTGCCCTGCCAGGCATGAGATGTTGCTTCAGTTTGCCCCTCTTTCACAACATAGAGCGTTCGAGAGAGTGGTCCAGCAAGGGCAACTATATTGCCATCGGCTGAACACCCGATCGACGCCCGGAGTCCATCGACGAAACCTGGCAGGCTGACGAAAGTCGATTGGCTGTCGGTGGTGTTCATTCGATGGAGTGCGACTTCACGCTCATCTCCTTTGCCCTGCTGAAACGTCAAGAAGGCAATTCTGCTCGAGCCACATCGCTCGGCTGAAATCAACGGTCCTCTGAATTGCCCCTTGAGCGAAGGATCCTTGCCCCAAATGTCGACTCGGCCCTCGGATCCTGGTCCCTCCCATGGGGACCATGACACCAGATTGCCATTTTCGTCGAACAGCACGTGGTCCGCTTGAGCGGGCCATTCGCCGACAGACGCGCCATCCAACGTGCGAAGGGTGATCTTCTTCCCATCTGTCCAGGCGAAGCTCTTGCCGTCTCCAGCGAAATCACCGTCAATCGCTGCATCTATACGCTGAGAATAAAGCCAGCTTCCCGAATTGAACGCCTTAAGAAGCGCGATATATGCTGTGGTGTTGTTATTCAATGTCAATGCGTGCTGAGATAGGCGCAGGGCGAATGTAGGATCACGCTCCGCCAAGCTGTAGGCCGCGCTCGAAAAAGCCTGCGCCAATGCCCTTGTTGCACTTTCTTCTGCTTTTGTTCGCGCGTTTTCCGCAATCACAGCCATGCTTGCTCCGATTGCAGCCAGCACCATCATGGTGGCCGCCACGATCAGGAGGATGCGACTCCTTTTTCTGTCTTGCCTCGTGAGAGTGAATGTTTTGCGAATTTCTTCAATCGTCACGTCGGCAGGAGTGTCTGCGCAGCACGGCTCGCTGAGTCTGAGAACATCTGACTTGAGAAGTTTTCCGACACGCGTTGTGGAACCCAGCCCTAAAGAACCGTTGAACTCGATCGGTACAATGCGGCGTTTTGATTTCTGAAATAAGCGGACTTCCCGCTCAACGGGTTTTGAATCGAGGGCCTCGGGGGTCGCCACAAGAACAAGCTGAGCGGTCCGCCATAAGGTCCAACGTCCAACCTCCTTCCAGCTGTCGCCTGATGAATAGTCTTCCCGATCGAGGAATACCTCGAAGCCTTCCTTCTCGAGAGCGTGTGCCAGGTTTCTTGCGTATGTCCCGCCATCTTTCCATGAGTATGAGATGAAAAAGTCGAAGCCGAAGATGCGATCGAGTAGCCGGCGTCCGATCGATCGCCTTTGAAAACTAACAAACGCCATCACAGTCACACTCTATAGAAGGGATTAGACTATGATCAGGCCGTTTCGCAAAAAGGACGGGCTCGCCTGGGTCGAGCTCTTGTCGCATGGGTCAACCCTCCCTCTTTGGAATCCGCAAACTGACATGTTATTGAAATTCTAAAATTATGTTCTCCTGCCTGATCTCTGGCAAGAGACGTGCAGGGAGTGATTCCGAGCTGTTGCCTTCCGGCCAAATCGATCGCAGTAGGTGGCGAAGAACTGATCGTCGAAGAGTACGTCGCCCGACGCCAATTCCCGAAGGGTTAGGCTCCAAGTACCCCTGACCGTTCTGAACTGCCATGTCCCGGTCACCAGACATGACAAGTATTCGCCCGAAAGAGTATTGGAGCACGCTATCCATCATCATTGATGCACTTTTTATATATGCGTTCAAACATTCCTTGCGGAGGTGTTATACCGCTGTGTGCTTATCGTATCTAAACACGATTCTCTCGGGGTTGTTTTCACTAGTAACTTTTTGTTTGCATTCCGGTGGTTGTGGAATAATGTAAAATACACTTGGTATGCCGACTGTCAGTTTGAAATTAGATCGTTCACCAATATTGGCCGGCCGCACATAAGTATCAAAAGATGAATTTGTATTGCGTGGCTTTGAGAACGTTCAATGCTCTCTACGCGGACGCTTCGATGGACACTTCGACCCGACCTAGAAGAACTACAGTGGTGGAGGGCATCTCCGACCTTCTATTCAGAACCCGTGGGTTCTTTCCGATTTTTGCGATTACCACCGCGGTAGGTTCGATCTTGGCTTGGATGGGGCAAGGTCAGGACCTCATCCGGACGGTTACCGATATCGGCTCCGAGCACACGGGGTTTGATGCCAAAGTTTTCTGGCTCTGCCTAGCGGTGGTCGTACTGGCATTTCAAGCGTGGTTTTGGGCGCGGGTCATAGTCGAAACGGAATTCGGTCCCCGTGAGGAATGGCGGTATCGATACTACCTGACCTGGGCGCCTAGGTTACTTGGGCTTATCCCTTTTGTTTTGCTCTTTATCGCATTGTGGCGCGTGAACTCGGCTAACGCTTGGCTGGCGTGGCTCTTGGCAGGGCTCGGCCTTGCGTTCTTTATTCTGTCTTGGGCCCGCCTACCACTTACAAAAGCCATGCACCGGGCCTCGGAGCGTCTGCAAAAGAACGGTCGTCCAAAAGCCGCCGCTGCCTTGGAGATTTCCCTCACGAATCTGCGTCGTACGGTTCTAGGGGTCGGAATCGCCTACGCTATAATCGCAATGGCCGTGATAATAGTGGATCCTGTCAGGCTTCCCGTCTTCTTTGGTCCTGCCGCGGTCGTCTTAACGGCATGCGCCTTGTTCATACCCATTCTAACCACGCTGCTGCTTATCGGCGGCCGATATCATCTTCGTATCGGTATCACCCTCCTTTTGTTGGTGATCGTTTTCAGTTATTGGGTCGACAATCACGAAGTGAGGCGGTCGCCATCCAGCGCGGCGGTTCAACGTGCCGCGATACTCGGGCGGCCAACGCTCGACCAAGCCTACAAGACCTGGCGAGCGCAATTTCCCGAAAGAAGCGAAAAGCCAATCCCACTGATCTTTGTAGCGAGCGAGGGTGGGGCTTCCCGAGCCGGTTATTGGACGGCAGCCGTCCTGTCCCAACTGGAAATGGAAAGCCATGGCGAATTCTCCAAGCATGTGTTCGCCATCAGCTCGATTTCGGGGGGAAGTCTCGGTGTCGCGGGCTTTCTCTCCAGCATCCAAGATCAGAAAACCGGAGCGGCCATAACGGCAGGCGGCGTGACGTTGAGGCAGGCTGTATCTTCCTTTGTGGGAGATGATTATCTGAGCCCGGCGCTCGCCGGAATGCTCTTCCCGGACTTACTTCAACGGTTCGTTCCCATCTCGGTTCTTCCCGATAGGTCGGAAGCACTTGAGAAAGGATGGGAATACGGTTGGAGAAAGCGCTGTGAAACCATTCCTTGCGACGACCCCTCGAAGTTTTCGACGGACTTCCTGTCGCTCTGGTCGCAACCATCAAGAAAGGCTTGGCTTCCGGCATGGCTGATTGGCGGCGCCCTCCAGGAAGATGGCCGACCGGTTCTGACCAGTAACATTCAAGTTGGTAACGCAATTGATGCGTGGGACTTCCATTACATCGCCGGGACCGATGTTCGCCTGTCGACCGCCATATTGAATGGAGCGCGGTTCCCCTACGTGAGCTCAAGCGGAACAATATCAAACCCGGCGATGCCTCATCAGGTTGATGCGGTGCACATCGTCGATGGAGGTTACTTTGACGCGGCGGGTGTCGAGGTTGTTAGGGGCCTTGCCGAAAGCATGTTGGCACCGGGTGGAACGGCCTCGACTGACAATATAGAGCCTGTATTCCTGTTGATCTCCAACGATGGCGTCAATCCACCCTTCACACCTGACCCGGTTGGCGCGGTCGCGGGTCCGTCCATTCCGATCGCCTGTCGAGACCAGTCCCCAAAATCGGGATGCCCGGGAAAAGATGGTGGTCTGTCAACCATAGCGCCGGATTTATTCGGGCCCATACAAGGCCTCTATCGAAGCCGGGCCGCTCATGGTGAACGGTTGAAGACACTCCTATATCGCTTCGCTCCGACCCAAGCCGGGGGAGTGCCGACAAAAGTCTTGACGGTCGATCTGTGTTCAATGGCGGTGCCGATGAACTGGGCGCTATCCGCCAACGCGCGGCATGTCGTAGACGAGCTTCTCACTGAAAAGCAGGACTCAGCCGGTGAATGCGAGCGGCAAAACATTTCTGAATTCAATCAGCTGATATCAATCCTGCAGTGATAGATACGACGCAGAAACGACAGCCATCAAACGCCCGTCTGCGCGAAGAAAAACTGAGTTTCTTCGACGAGGAGTAGGGCGTTAGATCCGCACGTCACGATAATACTCCTTCTTTTCAGAGATTGTACTGGATTTATATTGCAACTGTAGTACATTCAACCCCTGAGGGAATATCATCAAATAAATCGCATTGAAAGCGTAGGGGCAAGTCAATGTCTTCGGATGGCGCACGTCTAGCTGACCTTCAGGTCCTTCATCCAGTTGTACGCGATGCGGTGGATCGCGTGATCGCCCAGCTTCGGGTGGAGGAGATACCGTTTGAGGTTTTCGAAGCCTACCGCACGCCCGAACGTCAAAGGATGCTTTACGCTCAGGGGAGAACGGCGCCGGGTGACATCGTCACCAAGGCCCGTCCGTGGTCATCCTATCACCAGTACGGCCTGGCGGTTGATTTCGTCCTTCGAATTGACGGGAACTGGAGTTGGTCCTCGAAGGGAAAGTTCAACAAGTGGTGGGAAAGGCTGCATGCGATTGGACGTGCGAATAATCTAGAGCCGCTTAGTTGGGAACTGCCGCACCTTCAATACAGCGGTACATCGATTGAGAAGTTGTTGCGTGGTGAATATCCACCGCTGGGAGACGAGGCCTGGGCGGAAAACGTCGCCGCGACCATCGCTGGTTGGTCAGGGGTGGAAACCGCCCCGCCTCCGCCACCGGACAGTGTTCGACGGCCCGGAATAAGTCTCGGGGCGATCGTAGACGACACGGATGAGGAAACATTTGGCAGAACTGAGGCAGCAACCGACGATGTCATTAACGAGATACCAGAGATCGGATTGGTTTCCGCGGTGATCACGGCAGCCCAAGCTTCGGATCGCATATGGGGCGTTCCTGCTTCCGTGACTCTTGCGCAATTTGTCCTTGAAAGCGCGGGTGGAAAGCGCATGCCGCCGGGATCGAACAATCCATTTGGCATCAAAGCGAAGGAAGGTGAGCCCTATGTTCTCGCCCGGACAGGTGAAGTCCTAAACGGTAAGAGAGTCACGGTTACGGCACGCTTCAGAAAGTTCGCAAACTTCGACGAGGCGTTCTCGCAGCACGGGCGCCTCCTTGGGACGTCGTCTTACTACCGAAAAGCGATGGCGGTTAAGGACGACCCCCTAGCATTCTGCAATGCACTCACCGGCGTGTACGCAACCGACCCCAACTATGGGAAAAAGCTCATCCGCTTGATCAATCAACACGAACTAATCGCTTACGACAAGGAACCCGCTGTAGTCACGGTTCCATTGGACGCGGGTTGGACCGCCACGGGAGGTACTTCAATGATCCTTCAGTTTGGGGGAAGCGGTGAGGCTGTCCGTGGGCTTCAGCAAATGCTGAAGGAGGCTGGCTATAGCGTTGGTGCCGTTGACGGGGTGTACGGCACCCTGACCCGCGCGGCTGTCGGTGCCTTTCAATTGGACAATGGCCTTACGGTCACTGGCATCGCGGACTCCGCCACGATGATCGCACTGAACAGTGCGCCCTCGCGGCCGCTTGGTAGGTCGAGGCTGAACGCGACTGAGGCGGATCTTGTCAAGGAAGGCTCGGCCACGGTTATCGACGCCCGCCGCACAAAAATGCTGGGTTGGATTTCAGGAATTTTTGGAGTGTTAGGAATTGGAAACAGCACGGCAGTCACGGCCGGCGGCGGAGCAACAACTCCTGCCCCTGGGTTCGGCGGAGTTCTTGCACAACTACAGACGTACTTAGCAAACCCCACGGCTCCAAACTCGATTGCCCTGCTCGACGAAATTCGGAAAGGTACTCCAATAATCTCCGATGTGCTGAAGAGCATCGACGCCGGAAGTCTGCCAGACTTATCCAAGCTTCAGGCATTGATTGCCAGCCAGCCTGTCACTGGTACGACGGCTCGTACTGTTTTCGACTTTCTCACAAATCGCTTGGCGGGGTCGTCAGGATTGGAGCCTGTAGCCCAAGTAATAGGGTCCGTCGCAGCAAGCCTCATTCCTGGCTTCGGTGGCTCGGTGGTCGCGCTGGGCATTGGCCTATTCGCTCACTACTTTGGCTCCAAGATTGCCCAGAATCGTGTGCAGGAACACCGTGAGGGCAGTAATCTCAATCGGTAGCTAGTCGGGAGAGTGTCAATTCTGTTGTTTAGAATTCTCACTCTTGAAGGAGAGCGGAATCGGCGGATGCTGGACAACGACCTTGGACGGCTCGTGGAAGAGCAAGAAGCCACGGGGATGTTGCACACGAGACCCAGACAGGCGCAAGACTTCGCCTCCCAACAAAAACGGCCGGTTCAACACTTTAGATGTTCGGCGGGCGGGGAGGGGACACTTGGCGGCTATTTGAGACGCTTCGTCATTTTTACGAGTTGCTCGCGAAAGAACGGCACTGAGCGCTCTTTAGCTGCGGCCAACACCGCATTCGCTTCATCCAACGTACCAGGAAACGCTTGGTCACCAACAATGAATAAGTAAAGGGCGCCGGATGAGTACCAAGATATCGAAACATCGACACCATTTCGTTTGACGACCAAACCGCTAATGGCCTTCGGATCATTGGTATAGCCAATAATCCTCTCTTCGCGAAAGGCCTTGCAGAGAGATGCCGTTAGTTTCGCGGTTGGAGAAGAACTAGCCCGTGAAAAAAGGCGGCCAATACCCATCATTCAACGGTTTCCTTCGATTGTGACGGCCTTAATGCATGGTCGATCCTGACGACAAGGTCCTCCACGAAGAGACGAAAGTGTTCTTGAACGCTCGCCATTGCATCCTCGCTATCAAAATCGAGGGGATCATCAGGTCGAAACAACTCCTGCTCCCCGATCTGCACGAAATTTGTGTCTCTCCTCGCTCCACTGTGAAGTATTTTGGCGTCTTCCAATGTTTGAAGCAAAGCAGAGCGGGTGGGCGAGGGCGATGGGCCACAGTACATGTAGGCGCTGATCGCCCCGTCTCTATTCTTTACCTCGATCAGGAGGATGCGCTTGGATGGCGTCCATTGGATCGCTTCTGGCAAACCAGGAACACTATCCCACTGCGTGATTCCCCAACGCACAATTCCTCCCTGACGTTTGTCGGGGACAAGGGTAATGGATTTGGTGCTATTCGAGGATGCGAGTTCGTCGGCCCGGTTGCCCAATGCCTCGAACAGGTTACGCATTGGGTCGGGCCTATGCGCTATTAAAAACTGTAGTGTGTCACCATGCTCCGCCCAGAGCTTCCTTGCCAGTTCCCGTGTGTTCTCGTCGCCGACATGATGGCGCTTTAGCATGGACAAGTAATCCCTAAGAAATTGAGCGGCGGGTTGATCGTGGCTTTCAGTGAGAAGAGCGTCAAAGGCCTTCGCCAGATGGCCTAATTGGAGTTCGCCCCAACCATCCTTCGCGGCTTCTCCGCGTTTCGTGAGGAAGACAAAACGATGACTCCAACCTAAGTCGGCTCGCCACCACCGCTCAACCTTTTGACGATACCCCGCCAATTGGGTTTCGCCCTGAAAGGCATCGATCTTCAATTCTATCGCGATGATCGTCTTGGAAGCTGGGAATACGAGGACCATATCGATGTTCTGCCACTCGCGCCTGATGCGTACCGTCGACCCGTCGCGGGTCAGCAGTGATGCAGCTTCATCCTGGTCTTCGAAACAAGCCTGAAGGAATGCTCTCAATGGCGCGGTTCCAAATCCGTGTGGTCGTTCGGGGTCTAGCAGATATGAAAGGGCGTTTCCGTGTCGAATCTCGGCTCGAACCATGCCCATTGCCTCGAACGGACAGAAGCGATTGACGCTGGCTTCGAGCTCAATGAATTCGCCGCTTGTCGTTAAGGCCGTCAAGTCACGCTTGACGTCCTTTGACACCGTCGCCGTCGAAGTATCGATCGGCAAAACCGTTTTGTGGATATCGCGCACAGCGACTGGCGCGGCTATCAGCGAAGCACGCGGGGTAATTTCGTCGGTCGCGCTCATCTGCACCTAACACATTGCACGAAAGCATTGGAAAAAGACTCACTTTCTATAAGCTCAAAGTACACGTTTCACGCCTTGCTTCAATGCACGCACCTCTACCGCAGCTCAATCCTAGTCTACGAGCACCGTGCGGCCTGGTCGCAGCTACAAAGCTGCCGCTCCCTTCCGTGCTCTTGAATCAGTTATCGCGACTGAAGCGGCGCGAACTTTCAACGAAAGCGATCGCAAGGGTTCACATCGTCTGATCCCAATAGTGGGCTGGCGGGCTGATTTGCAACGATCGGAAGTCTCTCGATGTCTTTCAGCTTCTCCTGGCAGACGCGCTTCGGAAGATCGACCTTGTCGGCGGTCCAGGAGACGTCAAACACTTCCAGAAAGCCCTCATCGGAGGCCACTACAAGGCGGTCACCATCCGGGGTGAAAACCGCATCCCGCGCTGTGCTCTCAATGTCGAAGCGGATGATCTGAGTTCCGGTTAGAGCATCCCATACTCGTACAGTGTGGTCACCAGACGCGGTGACGATCCGGGTGCCATCACGACTGAAGCGAGCGCTGTTAACATCCTTGCCGTGATAGAGCGTCAATTCCGGTTGTTCGGTGGAAGTCCCCCATATTCGGGCCACTCCATCAAGCGACGCGGTCGCAAGGCGGGTATGATCGGAATTGAAATGAACCGAAAGGACGTCCCCACCGTGCGGGTAACTCTGAACCATCGCTGTTGAGGACATGTCCCAGATCCCAACTCTGGTACCTTGCTCAGGGCTCTTGAATCCCATTGCCACCAGGGTTTCGTTCTTAAACGCGATGCTTCTAATCCTCCTTGAGCCTTCGAGATTCTTGCGTTCCCCAGTCTTGGGATACCAGATGACCGCGTTCTTGGCTGAATCATCACCTATCACGACCTGCGTGCCGCTTGGGTCGAAGCTTACGGATGTGTTGTCTGTGAGGCCGATCTCAGCGGAGTGTACCTCTTTGCCGTCCAGTTGGTTCACCACGGAAACGTGTCCGTCGGAGTACGCAAGAACGAGATTTTGTTCCCGCGGATGAAAGGCCCCGCCAATCACGTAGCGATCGTCGGATCCAAATTCCTTCAGAAGTCTTGGATTCCCATCATGCAATTCCCATAACCTCGCTGTGCGATCGCTACTCACGGTGAAGAGGCTGTTGCCACCTGGGCTGATTTCAAGGTGTTTTATTGACTTCGCGTGTGCCTTCACGGTCAAAGGGTCGACATTGCCCTCGGCGGTCCAAATGCGTGCATATCCGTCGGCAGACGACGTCAGGATCTCTTTGCCCTCGGGACTGAACTCAGCACGCGTGACACTTTTTTGATGGCCTCGGAATACGAAGCGCTCGGTAAAAGTAGTGAGATCCAATATTCGTACTGAGGCATCGGCCGATGCTGTCACCACGAGACGACCGTCCGGACTAAAGGATGCGTCCACAACTGGCTGGAATTGCTTCGGCAATGGAATCTTGAAGCGGCCCGTGACATCCCAGACGGCGACATTGCCGTTATCCAACACCGTCACGAGCTTCTTACTGTCACGACTAAATCGTGCTCGCCAAGCGAAGGAGCCGGTCTCCAACGCCACGACATTGAAATCGCTGGTATCAGCCAAGGCGATCAAGCCATCGGACCGGGTGATAACCAGCCGACTGCCATCCGGGCTGAATTCGGCGCTCGTCGTGTAATCGTTGGGAGGAAGGGACGAGCCAGGAATTTTCAATTGAAGTCGTTGTGCGCCCGATGCCGAATCCCAGATTCTAACTGTATCGTCGTCGGAGGTAGTCACCACCAGGTCACCGTTCGGACTGAAGGCGCCTGTCCTCACATCATCTTCATGGCCCAACAGCAAAATGGGATGAGTACAACCATCATCCTCGGCGCTCCAAATCCAAGCAGTGCGATATGGACCGACACTGACAATGCGCTTCCCATCAGCGCTGAATTGCGAGTCGCGAATCCAACCTGGGCTCCCCTTATGGAGGCCCTGCTTGCGGTCCTTTGGTGCTACCACGCTGTCGAAGGAACAACTCGCGATTTTCGCCATGGATCGAGAATCCCATAGCGAAGCGACCCCGGCTTCCGAGGACGTAACAATTCGTTGGCCGTCGCGGCTAAAGGCCGCGCTGGTAAGCGTTTTGTTGTCTCCCTCGGTAATCTCCGCCTTGTATCCCGAGAGGGTGGCGGCTCCCGCCAGTTTGTCCAAGAGGGTCTGAATTTTCGGGTGTCCCCAGCCCGGTGCCCATGGGACGTCACGTTCGAGCGGCAAGCCAGCGAGGGCAAGTCGCATGCCCTGTTCATACTGCCGACTGTCGATTTCCGCTTGCGCTTGATCGGCCAACCCCGAAGCCCGCCGTTCTCGCGCCATTCTATCCAAATACATCCAGGCGGCGCTAATCGCGATAAAGACCACCACCGCGCCGCTAGCCACCCGCCACACACGCCTTTGTCTCGCCTTGTAATCGGCGGCAAGATACGTGTTGGTCAGGTCGGTAACAGCCAGTGACTTTTCTAGTTTGTCGGAAACGAGCTGTGCCGCAATCCTGCATACCTCATCATCAAAGGATCGAACCGATTTCCATTCGGATGCGTTATTGAGCATCTTCGAATATTTGCTACTGTTTCGAGGCAAATTGGTCTCTGAACGTGGCCGGTTCTTGCGGGTCAGGGATCCGACGACGGTTTGGGCCAATAGTCTATATTGGCGCTTAAAATGAAACCAGTGCCTTCCTTGATAGAAGCGGCGGAGGTCAAAATACGAGGAGTTGTCAGGACCACCCCGCGCTATCAAGCTCTTCGGCATGTACTCTGTTTTCGTGGCGGGGTCCGGATATTGTCCGTGCGTAAATGCAAAGTAGATTGGCCCATCGGGCCGCTCCTTGTCCCACCACTCGACCTCACGATTGATCCAAGGGTGGCGATGAGCCAACGGCCCACAAAACACGATGAGTGATCTACATTGCCGAAGGTAGCCCCTGACGACTTGTTCGATAGCATCGGTGGGTTCGGTACCCGGAGAGAGCCGAGGAAACTTGAAATCGCGACCATCGACGCACAGCTTCAATTCGCTGGTCAAATCTGTCGGTACGTCAGGGCGGCGATGGAAATTTTCTAGAAGGTCCTCGACTGACCGGACTAGCTGGCCATCGGGGTCGGTTGCATATGAGGCAAAAGCGTCGTAGGCGAATGAATCTGCGGACATCGGAGCCCCCTCAGACGCGCCGTTGCGATACATCTTCTGATGGAAATGTACCACAGCTGAGGCGGGCTCTTCATCATCAAAAGTAACTGAACCTCCAATAATGTAGAATAGGGAAGATCGGACGAGTATATCCGACTTCAGTGATGGGCTCCGACCAGAGCCTCCGGTGTCGCAAAAATGGGAGGCAGGCTCATACAATCGCCATTGAGAAGCCCGACGGTCAACAGATCCCGCCAAAACTTCTCCGAAGCCAGGCGAGGGCGAGGGTCGTGAGATGGCCAGCTGGGTCCCTGACCACTGTTGCTACCAAAAGTGCAGTAAAGGCCAACAGCATACGGAGATGAACATGTGGGCGATTAGGACATACGACGTCCGGAGGTTCCCCACTTTCCAATTCAAACAAACTGCTTTCAAATGCTCTTTGGTCAGCAGCTTCTGTGCGTTCGACTTAGTCATTATTCGGAGGATATCGCGTACGTCGACGCGGTTCGTAACCGAAACCTCGCAAGCACGGAACGCCCCAGAAAGCGCCGCGTACCAAGTATGCTACATCTAGGCAAAATAAGGAGAGCGCTGTTCCCGCGCCCCTTGCAATATGGCTTGCTGAATGCACCATACTTCGTCGTGGCCAACCTGATCGCCTGTCTCGTGCTCGTCGTGATCCCCATCTAGAGCCTTTCATGTTTTGACGGAAGCGTAGCCGGCATTTGAGAAGTAGTTGGCGCATTCCTCTGGCTTTATGGTGTCGGCGAGTAAGCCCAGATGGCGCCACGTTTCCTCGATGGTTCGCTTTTG
>NZ_JACUZZ010000051.1:0-18783 GCF_014851595.1 Rhizobium sp. RHZ01 | reverse complement strand
GCTGCGGTCTGGATGTCGTCATAAACACTCATCGCCCGACCTCGTCGTCCTCAGCATATTGTTCGACCACGCGTTCCATGTCGGCGAACAAGGCGTCGGACATGGTGTCGATCGACCCGATCGCTCGAGCATCGGCGCCCTTCATGAGCCGCTCGTAGTCGTTTATGTTCAAGATAACGAGACGCGGTTTGCTGCGCTGAGTGATCGTCACGGGATGACGAAGCGCTTCGGCGATGATATCGCCGGACTTCCGCGAAAGATCGCTCGTCGTATAGGATCCCTTTCGGCTGGCCATCTCTTTAATCTTTCGAGATCGTTCCCCGGACTATGTCAAAGTGATGCTGTGAAATCCAGCAATTACAGCAATGCTGTATTTGCCGGACGCGAGGCTCCGCTGTTTTGGCGGAGTCTCGTGATCCTGATAAGTCCTGTTCGGGCGAGACCAGATAAGCTCTCGACCATTCCTTACATCCCGGCAGATGCCATGGCGCTGTCGCTGGCTGGCGAACGCTCCTTCAAGGCAATGAGCGTGCAACGATGGAAGGCCTTCGCTAACCGTGCGCGATTGCCGGAGGCTGCCGTTTTCAAGGCGGTGACCGAAACCGTTGAGCGGGTGAACCAAACCTGGTGGTCGCTGCCGGAGCGCGAGGTCGTTCCGATAAAGGTGCTCGAGCGGATCGACGCGCACGTCAAGATGATGGCGCCGATATTTGGCACGCACGCGCACTAGCAAAATTCTGAGGCATCTGGGTCAAGGCCTGGTCTTGCGGCAGGGATCAGGCGACAGCAGTGGTTGTGCTGCGCAAGACGAGATGGGTCTCAAGAACGCAGCGCACGTCACGTATGGCATGGGACTGCAGCATGTCGAGAAGCAGCGAAACGGCGACGCGGCCCGCCTCGACTGACCGGTTCGAAACCGAGGTGAGGGCCGGAAAGGTGACGGCGCCAAGGACGTCATCGCAACCGATGAGGCTGAAATCGGCCGGCACGGAGACATGGTTTTCGGACAGTCCGGCCAGAACGCCCTGCGCCGTCACGTCGTCAAAGGCGACAGCGGCTGTCGCGCCAGTCGAAAGGACAGCCTGGACCACATTGCGCCCGGACTCGTAGCTCGGCAGGGCTGCCGCCACGATGTCGACCTCGATGCCGGCCGATGTTGCCGCACTGCGGATGGCCGCGCGTCGCTGCTTGTTCGACCAGGAATTTGCAGGCCCGCTGACATAGGCGATCCTGCGATGGCCGAGCTTCGCCAGATGCTCGACAGCCTGGCGCACACCTGAGCTGCTGTCGATGAGGACACGGGGAATGCCCGCGATATCGCGATTGATCAGCACGAGCGGCAACTTTTCGGCATGGGCGCGGATGCGGTCTTCCGAAAGTCGCGAGGACGCCAGCACCAGACCCTCGACCTGGCCGGCGAAACGCCCGACGAGCTTGTCTTCCTGCTTCGGGCTTTCGCCGGTATTGCCGAGGAAGATGCAGAAATCAGAGCGGTCCGCTTCGAGCTGGGCTGCCTGAATGAGGGGCGGGAAGAAGGGATTGGCGATATCGGGGACGATGAGGCCGACATTTCCGTGCCGCCCCGTGCTGAGCGCACGGGCCGTGTGATTGGGAACATAACCGAGTGCCTCGGCGGCTTTCATGATCCGTTCGACGGTTTCCGGCAACAGCATCCCGGGTCTCGTAAAGGCGCGCGACACACTGGAACGCGCCACGCCGGCCGCATCCGCGACCTGACTGATGGTAACGCCCTTGGCACGCTTTATCATGGTGACCGGAAACCCTTGCCCTCAGGCTCCGCTTACCACGAAGTTCGGAGCCGCATCAATCAACAGCCCCACACTGCCACTCAATCGCTTGACATGCAACCGGTTGCATGGAATTCTGCGCCCAACGAGAACAAAGGGAACTTGACTGGACGCCGCCGTCATTGCGGCCTGCGATGCCTGTTCCCATGTCCTGACGTGGAGACCAATTTGAACCCTGCCACCGCTCACCGTCCGTCGCCGCAAGCAAGCCGGGTCATCGACCGGCTGACGGTCGAAAGCTTCGCCACCCGGGCCGAGATGGGGGCTGCTGCTGCTGCAGACATTGCCGGCGCACTCATTGGATGCTTGTCACGGCAGTCGAGCGTGCGCATGGTGTTTGCGGCCGCCCCCAGTCAGGCCGACATGCTCTCGGCGCTCGTCACTCAGCCAGGCATCGAGTGGCGGCGGGTGACGGCTTTTCATATGGACGAATATGTCGGCCTCGATCCGGCCGCGCCGGCGCGGTTTGCCAATTGGCTCGACGCCCATGTCTTCACGCGGTTGCCGTTTGCCGCTGTCCACCGTATCACACCGGAGCCGGATGCCGAGGCGGAGATCGCGCGCTATTCCTCCCTGTTGAACGAAGCGCCGATCGACTTGATCTGCCTCGGCATCGGTGTGAACGGCCACATCGCCTTCAACGATCCGCCGGTTGCAGATTTCAACGATCCTCTGGACGTGAAGATCGTCGAGCTGGACGAGGTCTGCCGCCAGCAGCAGGTGGACGACGATTGCTTTCCCGACCTTGGATCTGTACCGCACCGGGCCATCACGTTGACCGTGCCGCGCCTGCTGCGGGCAGGTCGTCTGTTCTGCGTCGTGCCGGGCGCGGTCAAGCGCGATGCGGTGTCGAAAACCCTCTATGGCCCGCTCAGCACCAATTGCCCGGCCAGCATCCTGCGCAACCATGAGGCCTGCACCCTCTATATCGACAGGGACTCCGACCCCGATGCCTGAAGCCGACGCCATTGATGCCGATGCGCTTTGCGCCGATTATTTTGTTGCAACGCAGGCGCTGATGCGCCGGGTGCTGGAAGAGGAGAGGGGGGCGCTCAATCAGGCGGCGTCAAAGCTTGCCGATCAGATCGCCGTCGATCGTCTGGTACACATCTACGGGCCGGGTGGTCACTCGAACCTGGCCTCGCAGGAAGTCTTCTTCCGTGCCGGCGGGCTGATGCACATCAGCGCCATCCTCGATGAAGGCACGCTGCTGTCGAACGGCGCGTTGCGCTCCATGGCGATCGAACGCACGCCAGGTTATGGCAAGGTGGTGATCACCAATCAGCGTCTTGGCGAAGGCGATCTGCTGATCCTGGTAAACGCTTACGGGATCAATGCCGCATTGATCGATGCGGCGCTGGAAGCGCGCCGGCGCGGCGTCTTCCTGATCGGCATCAGCTCCTTCCAGCATGCTGCCAACACCTCCCCCAATCATCCGGCCCGCCACCCGACAAAGCAGAATCTGCACGAAATCGTCGACATCGCGATCGACTGCAAGGTGCCGATCGGCGATGCCATTGTCCGCGTGCCGGGCATGGGCGAAAACATTGCGGCGGTCTCCACCTTCGCCAACGCCTTCACGCTGAACTGCCTCGTCATCCGCACGGTTGCGAGGCTCGCCGAGCGCGGCATCGAGCCGCCTGTCTGGCGCAGCGGCAATGCGCCGGGCGGCGACGAGGCAAACGCCCGCTTCATTGAACATTTCCAGGGTCGGGTGAAGGCGCTCTGATGGTCACCGTCGACGGCATCGATCCTCGCAGCCAAAAGGGTATCAGCATCGATATCCTCGACGGGACGATAGCCGCGTTCCGACCGGCAGAAAGGACGGACAAGAGCTATCTCTCTAGCGGCCTGATCGACCTGCAGGTCAACGGCTTTCGGGGCTTCGACCTCAATGCCGGCGCTGTGACGGAAAAGATCATGCTGTCGCTCTGCGAGGAACTGTTGAGCGTCGGCGTCACCACCTGGCTCCCAACACTCGTCACGGCTTCGGAGTCGGCGATACTCCAGGCGCTCGAGGTGATCGCCAAGAGCCGCGCCGGCCACCGGCTGATCGCCGAGATGGTGCCGGGAGTGCACGTCGAAGGCCCATCGATCTCAAGCATGGATGGTCCGCGCGGCGCGCATCCCTTGGCGCATGTCCGGCCACCCTCCATGGCCGAATTTGAGCGCTGGCAGAAGGTGTCCGGCAATCTCGTCGCCATGGTGACACTCGCGCCGGAGCTGGAAGGCAGTATCGACTATATCAAGGCCCTGAGCGCAAAAGGCATTCTCGTCGCACTCGGCCATACGGCTGCGACGCCCGATGAAATCCATGCGGCGGCTGCCGCCGGCGCAAGCCTGTCCACGCATCTTGGCAATGGCGCGGCGGCCGTCTTGCCACGCCATCCGAACGTCATCTGGGCGCAGCTTGCTGACGATCGCTTGACTGCCAGCTTCATCGCCGACGGCTGGCATCTGTCGGCCGATACGTTCAAAGCCATGCTGCGTGCCAAGGGCATGGAGCGGGCATTCCTCGTCTCCGACATGGTGGCGCTCGCCGGCATGCCGGCCGGACTTTACGAGCAATCGATCGGCGGCACTGTCGAGGTCTCGCCGGAAGGTCGGATCGGTGTCGCCGGCACTCCCTATCTTGCCGGCGCCAGCCTGCCGCTTTCGGCAAATGTCGCAATCGCTGCCGAAATGGCCAGCCTGCCTCTGGCGGACGCGCTTTTGCTCGCCACACGCAACCCCGGCCGGTTCGTCGGCGGGCGCGGCGGGCTCGATGTTGGTGCGAGGGCCGATCTCATCCGCTTCGACTGGTCGCAGGGTGATCGCGCGCTCCAGGTCCGCGAGGTCTGGGTTCACGGTGAAAGGGCATTCTGCCGATGATCCGGGCCGGAGCAGCCATTATCGACATCACTCCCACGCCAGGCTTGCCGATGTCCGGCTTTGCGGCCCGGACCCTGCCGGCCGAGGGCGTCCATGATGGATTGACGGTCCGCGCCGTGGTGATTGGCGAAACCGCCATTGTCGTTGCCGACGTCATCGGTATCGATGCAGCGATGAGCGCACGGATCCGCAAGCGGTGTGCGCTCCCAGCCGAAAACATCGTGGTGGCGGCTCTTCACACGCACGGGGGCCCGGTTTCGATGGCGGGGAGGCTGAGTGTCCCCGCCGATCTGGCCTATCTGGAGCGACTGGAAGACGCCTGCGTCGCAGTGATCGACAAGGCGGTCTGCCTGCGAAGGCCAGCGCGGATCACGGTCGGGCAGGGCAGCGACCCGGGGGTCGCCCGCAACAGGCGCCACCCCGGCGGGCCGGTGGACACATGCCTGCCGGTGCTGCGTATCTGCGGCGAGGACGGCGCGATGATCGCGGTTGTTACCGCCTATGCCTGCCATCCGGTCGTGCTGGGCGCCGACAATCGGCATTGGACTGCGGACTATCCGCATTTCGTCCGTCAGGCCCTTGAAGAAGCATATCCGGGGGGCGTCGCACTGTTCATGACCGGCTGCGTCGGTGACGCCAATACCGGTCACTCTGCCCATGCCTCGATCACGCTCTCGGCCAGTCAGGACCGCACGTTCGACACGGCCGGTCAGGTCGGCCGCAGGATCGCCGAGGCTGCGCTTCATGCCGAAGAACAACCGGTGTCCGATCGGGCGAGCGCGCGCAACGGCAGCGTTGTGCTTGGCTTTGAGCGGCGCGAAACGGAAACAGCCGCTGCCCTCGAACAACGCTGGCGGACTGAGGCTCTGACCGCTGAACCAGCCCGCAGAGCGCTGCTCAGCTATTGGGCAGACTGGGCGAAAACCATTGCGCCGGTGGTGCCCGAACCCATTGCCGCGCGCGTTACGGTTCTCGTCTGGGGCGGTGTGCCTGTTGTCGCCTTGCCAGGAGAAATCTTTGCCGAGACGGCACTGTCCATCCGTGCTGCGCTCGGACGCGACAGGCCTGCCTTCGTCATCGGTTTTGCAGATGACAATCCGGGTTACATCCCGCCGGCGAGCGAGTTCCGGTTCGGTGGCTACGAGGTCGATGAGGCGCACCGCTATTACGGGCTGCCGATGAGCTTTGCCCCGGGCGCCGCAGAAGCGCTTGCCGGATGCGCTATCGCGCTTGCGACCGACAATTGAGGAGGAAGCATGGGGGATTCGGGTAAACGTCAAAGGCCACGCAAGCTTGACACGCAACCGGTTGCATGAGAGCTTTTTGTCAATAACAACAAGGGAACAGAATATGAAAAACGCATCAGTCACGGCCAGGATTTCCACACGGCTATTGCTCCTGAGCGCAGCCCTTGCCGGCACGTTGACCGCCGGCATGACGGCGGCTTCTGCCGAAACGCTGACGGTCTGGAGCGGCTATCCGGAAATGGCGCCCTTCTACCAGCACGTCGCCGATGGGATGAAGGCCAGCCATCCGGACCTCGACGTGAAGGTGGAGGCGATTGCGCTGCGCGAGCACGAGAAACGGGTGGCGCTCGGCCTGACCGGCGGTGGCCAGGAAGGCGCCACCGTCATCGAACTCTCGGGCTCAACCGCCACCCGCTACCTTGAAAACGACATCCTGCCGCAGGCGCCGGAAGACATTTCCGCCTTCGTCAAGGATCCCAAGAATTTCGATAGGTTCTTCACCGATATCGCCAGCTACGACGGCAAGGTCTACGGCGTTCCACTCTTTCGCGGGCAGGGCTCGCTTTTCTACAATACCGACATGTTCAAGACCGCCGGCCTGACCACGCCGCCGAAAACCATGGAAGAATACACCGAATATGCCAGGAAGCTGACCCAGCGCGATGGATCGGGCAAGCCGACCGTTTCCGGCTGGAGCTTGCGTCTGTCGGGGGGCGGCCAGGGCATTGCCGAGAAATTCTGGACCAACATGCATCAGTACGGCGGCGCAATTCTTGTTCCTGCTGGCGAGGGCAAGTGGAAGACGGATTTCGCCAATGAGGCGGGTCGCAAGGCGCTCAAGCAATATCTGGAACTTGTCTTCACCGACAAATCGGTAACGCCGGAAATGCCGGCCGATGCCGATGCCTTCGAGCGTGGGCAGACCGCGATGTTCATTCGCGAATCCTGGGTCATCGGCGACATTGCCCAAAAGGCGCCCGACCTGAAATATGCGACGGCGCCGCTTCCTACGGGATCGATCGCGCTGCCGACCAATCTCTATGTCGTCGGCGACGAAGACGCCGCCAAGCTCGGCTGGGAATTCGCCATGGCTGCGAACTCGCCGGAAAACCTCGTCTGGCTGCTGCAGAATGTCGGCTGGCTGCCGAACCGGTCCGGCGTCGATTATGCGTCGGTCACCTCCAAGCAGCCGGCCTTTGCGGCCTTTGTCGACTATCCCGAAGGCTACAAGTTCTTCACGCTGCCATCGATCGGCCCGATCGAGGAAATCCTCACCCGGGTCGCCGCCCAGCTCGTCGTCGCCTTCGCCGATCCGTCGCTCGCAACCGACGATGCCAAGATCGATGCTTTCCTGAAGAAGACGAGCGACGAAGTGGACACTATCCTCGACCGCGAGGGCTTGCTCGCGAAATAGTCGCGGGCAGTTTTCGTCAACATCGCCCGCCCGGGACAACATGGCATTGTTCCGGGCGCTTCAAGGGTCGGGGTTTGCGCCCCCGTGTGCGAAGCCGCTCGTCTACGAGGTCACCTGAATGCTGAAGCGCAAACGATTCCTCTTTGCGATCCTCGCGATCCTGCCGACATTGGCGATCTTTGCCTATGTGCGGCTTTATCCAATCGCCGACACGTTGAGGCTCAGCCTTTTCCAGTGGAACATCTTGTCGAAGAACAAGCCCTTTATCGGGCTTGCCAATTTTCGCGAGTTGACTGGCGATCACCTGTTTCTGGATGCGTTGGTCAACACCACGATCATTGCCTTCGGGGTGCTGATCCTGACCATCCCGATGGCGCTGATCATTGCCGCGCTGATCTTCCACCGCACGCGCTCGCGCATGGCCGGGTTTTACGAAACCGCCGTGTTTATTCCCCATGTCGTGTCGCTGGTCCCGGCCGCAATGGCCTGGAAGTGGATCTTCGATGCCCGCCTCGGGCCGCTCAATGCAATGCTGACCTTCTTCGGCATCCCGGCGCAGAACTGGCTGTTTGATCCGGTCCTCTCGGTCATCTGCATCATCGTGCTGTGCTCCTGGCAAGCACTCGGCTATGCGGTTCTGATCTATCTTGTCGGTTTCAAGAGCTTGCCGGTTTCGCTTTACGAGGCCGCCAAACTCGATGGCGCCTCGGGACCGCAGAGCTTCTGGTACCTGTCGATCCCGATGCTAAAGCCAATCACCCTTTACGTTTCGGTCGTGACGCTGGTCTCGGGCTTCAACGTTTATGCCCAGGCCTTCGTGCTTGCTTCCGATGCGCAAGGCGCGCCCGGGCGCCAGGTGCGGGTGCTTGTCCTCGACATGCTGGAAAACAGTTTCCGCAATTACCGCGTCGGCTATGCCGCTTCCGAGGCCGTCGTGCTGCTCGTTATCGTCCTGGTGTTGACGCTGATCCAGTTCTCCATGCTGAGAGAAAGGGGCAGGGCATGACTGTCGAACTTGCCATGCCCCATGTCGAACCGACTGCCGACGAGTTGGCAGAGGGACGGCGCCTGCGCCGCAAGAAAATGCTGACCAACCTTGCGATCGACGTGTTCCTGTTGACCGTCTCGATCCTGATGTTGCTGCCGCTCGTCTTCCTGGTTGCAAATGCCTTCAAGACGCCGGCGGAAATGCTGGCCTGGCCACCGACCGTCATTCCGCACGACCCGACGACCGCCAATTTCAAGACGGTTCTTGCTGACACGCCGCTTATCCACTGGATCGGCAACAGCATCGCATTCGCGGTGATGTCGACGATTGCGATCGTCGCGACTTCGGCGATTGCCGGCTACGTTTTTGGCAAATTCCGTTTCCGGACGATGAACATCCTCTTCGCGCTGTTCCTGGCAACCGCGATCGTGCCGTTCGAAGTCTACATGATCCCGCTCTATTTCGAGGCCAAGAGCCTCGGTATCCTCAACTCCGTCTGGGGCCTGCTGCTCGGTTACCTGGTGATGAGCTTCGGAATATTTCTCATCCGCCAGAATGTCATCCATTCGATCCCGGACGAGCTTCTGGAGGCCGCGCGCATCGATGGCGCCGGTGAGTTCTGGATCTTCTTCCGCATCGTGCTGCCGCTGCTTCGCGGCGCACTCGGGGCTCTTGCCGTGCTCGCCTTCTTCCAGGCCTGGACCGCCTTCGCCTGGCCGATCATCGTGGCGACGACGAGGTCGAGCTATACGATCGAAGTGGGCCTTGCGCTCTTCCAGACCGGCTTTACCGTCGATCTTGGGCGCCTCAGCGCCGCTTCCGCAATCGTCCTCATCCCATCCATCCTGCTGTTTGTCATCCTGCGAAGGAACTTCGTTCAGGGCGTCGCCAACACCGGTCTCAAGGAGTAACGGCAATGGCCTTCTTCGACGAGGCACGCAAGACCTATGTCGCGGCCAATGCCGGCACGCTTTATTGGGTGCTGCAGCGACCCGTGCTCGGCGGCGGGTTCTTGAATACAAAGCAGAACAGTCTGACGCTGAAAGATTATGGCGGGCAAGACGGCATGCGCGGTCCGGATTACACCTATGGCTGGATCCAGGGACGTGGGTTGGAAGCACTGGTCGGCCACGCCGGGTTCTTCGAGCGGGAACTGCCGCCATTGGCCGAAAAGCTCGATGCTGCCGGTCGGCGTCTTTACGATGTGCTGGCGCCTTTGCAGATGTCGGACGGCCATGCCTATTTCTGCTACGACCGCGCGATGGACGCGATTTATGCGGATGGCACCAACCGCATCCTTGCGCAAGAGAAGCCGGCTCTGATCTATTCCTATTCAGACGCCTTCGTCGCCAAGGGGCTGGTCGCAGCCGCAAGCCGCTACAATTTGCCTGCCGTTGTCGATCATCTCGCCTATTTCGACAGGGTCATCGCTGCAATAGAGAGCGGACATTTCCAGATCGACGAGCGTCGTCCACTGTCACTCGACAGTCTCGCCGACCAGGCCGATGATTTCGGCCCGCGCATGATCCTGCTTGGCGCTGCAGGCATGCTGAAGCGCTTCGGCCATACGGCTCATCTGGCATTTGCCGATCGTTTCATCGCCCATGTCATCGACCGGCACTTCGACCCCGCGACGGGCCTGCTGCGCAATGTGCCAGGGGAAGATCTCTGCAATGTCGGACATGGCATCGAGTTCGCCGGTTTCGCGTTTGACTATCTCGATGACAATGCCGATCCGGCACTGATCGAGATATTGGAGCGCATCGTTATCTCGTCTTTCGACAAGGGTTTTGTCGAGCCTGGTATCGCATTGACCGTCTCGATTGCGAACGGTCAGGCACAGAGTCCCTATTGTCCCTGGTGGTCGCTCCCGGAAACGATCCGGGCAGCTGCGCTTGCCCATGCGCGCACCGGCAGCGCGGGCAGCCTGCGGGTTTGGAATGCAGCCCATGCCGCTTTCTTCGAGCATTACTGGCGCGGTACGCCGCCGATCGCCTACCAGACCATGACCAGGGACGGGCCGGTGGACTTCGTGCCCGCCACACCTGACCTCGACCCCGGTTATCATACCGGTCTTAGCCTGCTTGCGGCCATTCACGCCGCCGATTGCCTGCAACCGACCACTCGAAATTCAGGATAAACCCATGGCTTCCGTTGAAATCCAGAATGTCCGCAAGAGCTATGGCGACTTCGAAACCATCAAGGGTGTTTCCGTCGAAGTGCCAGACGGCGCCTTCGTCGTGCTGGTCGGGCCTTCAGGCTGTGGCAAGTCCACCTTGCTGCGGATGATTGCGGGGCTCGAAGAGATTACCGGTGGCACGATCCGTATCGATGGCCGCGTCATCAACGATGTCGAGCCGAAGAACCGTGACATTGCCATGGTCTTCCAGAATTATGCGCTCTACCCACACATGACGATTGCCGAGAACATGGGCTTTTCGCTGCGGCTCGCCAAGACCTCGAAGGAGAAGATCGCCAGGCGGGTGGCCGATGCCGCGCGCATCCTCGGTCTTGCCGACTATCTCCAGCGTTACCCCAAGCAGCTTTCCGGCGGCCAGCGCCAGCGTGTCGCCATGGGACGTGCGATCGTGCGCAATCCCAAGGTCTTCCTGTTTGACGAGCCGCTTTCCAATCTCGATGCCAAACTGCGCGTCCAGATGCGTGCCGAATTGAAGGATATTCACGCCCGCTTCAAGACCACGACCGTTTACGTCACACATGATCAGATCGAGGCTATGACCATGGCCGACCGCATCGTCGTCATGCGCGACGGTATCGTCGAGCAGGTCGGTACACCCCTCGACCTTTATGACAGGCCGGTCAATACATTCGTTGCGAGCTTCATCGGGTCGCCGTCGATGAATTTCCTGTCGGCAAGGATCGGTGAGGACCGTCAATCGGTCGTGACGGAAAACGGAATCCATCTTCCTGTCGGGTATCAGGCTTCGGTCGCATGCGGCGGCGCCGTCAGTTACGGCATCCGTCCCGAACACCTCACGATCGCGCCGGGCGGGCAAGGCATTCCGATTGTGGTCACCAATATCGAGCCCACCGGCTCGGAGACGTTCGTTCAAGGCACCGTCGATGGCCAGAAGATCTCCGCACAGCTGCGCGAGCGTCTCTCTATCAAGACAGGTGAGGTACTCAATCTGACGCTTGCGTCGGCAAACAGTCATCTTTTCGACGCAGCGTCAGGCATGCGGCTATAGGAGATCGAGATGTCCATGCCGCCCATGTCTCTTCGGGCATGACAGAAGACCTCGGCTGGGAACGAAGGCGAAGGAGGAGCGAGGCAATGGCGAAGACAAGGGTCGCGATGATTGGGCTCGGTATGGCGGCGGGTCATCATGCCCGCGCCCTGCTGGATCTCTCCGACCGTATCGAATGCGTGGCCGCCTACAGCCGGACGTCCGGCCGGAGAAAGGCCTTTGCCGAACAATTTCCGACCATCCCGACGAGCGATAGCCTCGATGCGATCTTCGCGGATCCGTCCATTAAGGCGATCCTGATCCTGACGCCCCCGAGCAGTCACCTGGAACTCGTCCGTCGCGCTGCAGCGGCCGGAAAACATGTTCTGCTCGAAAAACCATTGGACATTTCCCTCGAACGCTCCGAAGCGACCGTAAGGGCGGCAAGAGACGCCGGCGTACTCCTCGGGGTGGTACTGCAAAACCGCTTTCTCGACGCGGCGCTCAAACTCGATGAAATCGTCAAGTCCGGGCGCCTGGGCGATCTTGTGGAGGCATCGGCTGCAATCCGCAACTGGCGACCGCAAGGCTATTACGACGCCGAAGGCCGCGGAACGATGTCGCGCGATGGCGGTGGTGTGCTGCTCACCCAGGGTATTCACACGATCGACCTGCTCCTGAACTATGCGGGCACGCCTGCAGCAATTTCCGCATTCGTCCGCACAACCCCTATTCACAGGATGGAAACGGAGGACCTCGTGACGGCCGCCTTCTCTTTTGAAGGCGGCGCGATTGGATCGCTCAATGCCACAACTTGCGCCTATCCCGGACTACCGGAGCGCATCGAATTGATCGGTACGAAAGGTACGGCAGTCCTGACGGGTAACAGATTGGATGCCGCCTTTATTGATGGCAGCAGGGAAATGGCGGGTGGCGAAACGATCGGAAGCGGGGCGGGGGCAAATCCGATGGCATTCGGCCATGAGATGCACCGCGCACTGATCGGAAATTTCATCGATGCGATCGAAAATGGCGGAAAGCTTCGCGTCAAAGGCGATGATGCGTTGAACGCTCACCGGTTCATAGACGCGGTCCTGGTGGCTGGCACTCGACCACTTCCTGACGCGCGGCTTGATCGCTGATGGTGGCGCGGCAGAATGGTCGCTGCCGGCGGCGCCGGCTACCGCAGGATTTTCGCCATCCAGTTACGCGCTCACCACAGCGCGTTACGCGCTGTGGTTCTCCGACAGGCCGTGAGCGAGCTTTAATGGGACTGAGGTCCACCTATTGGATCAGGTGATCTATTCATATTCACTGACGACGGCCACGGGCCAACGTAGGTCTCGATCAACACCGTGGCGATGCCTTCGACCGACCGATGGCCCTGGTCGAAAAGCTTCACTGCTGCGTGGTTAAGAAGCCTGGATGCCTCTTTGTCCGGATCTACGTCGTAGTACCGATACCACTGCCTGACGGCTCTCGAGAGAATTAGAAAATCGGTGTCCTGCATTGCCGCCTCCTTCGAACAGGGAACAAATAGTGCCACGTTGCAGATCTTCAATCCTGAGACTCGATCACGAAATGGACGCAAACATCGGCCTCGACATTGCAGACCGTCGAAAGCCACGACCGGATCGAACGCATAGGTGAGTTGTCCGTTTCGGTCTTCTGAAAGTGCTTTTGATCCCATAGGCTGGCTTCACTTGTCTGTCGGCGGTGGTGCCAATTCACGCCGCGGGGGGAGCGCCGATGACGCCGACGGAGGGCGTTTTCAGATGACATTCAAACTGCCGAGGTCATTTTCCAGGCTGCTGAAATCGCAGAAAATGTATCGAAAACTGCTTGCAAAGGCGCTTCGCACACCAACCCTAACTGTATCCAGAAAATGGCGCAGCCCGGTCGCAGTGAAGCCGAAACTCAGCGAAGTGACCGGGTTCGGCAGCAATCCAGGACGGTTGACGATGAAGCTCTTCGTACCCGGCAAATTACCGGCAAAGCCGCCATTGGTCGTGGTCCTGCATGGCTGCAGGCAGACGCCCGAAAGCTTGGATACGGGAGCCGGCTTCTCCAAGTTCGCTGCACTGCGGGGTTTTGTTCTCCTTTATCCTCAGCAGAACGAGACGAACAATCCCCAGCGATGCTTTAATTGGTTTCGGCCGAGTGCGGTGGCGCGGGACCGTGGCGAGTTGATGTCGGTCCGCCAGATGATCGAGTACACATGCCGCCACCATCGAGTCGATCGGTCCAGGGTCTACATTACGGGCCTATCTGCTGGCGGAGCCATGACTTCGGCGCTCGTCGCCACCTATCCCGATCTTTTCGCTGGTGCTGCCATTTTCGCCGGGATGCCGTTCGGCGCGGCAAGGGATGCAATATCGGCTATGCGCGGCATGAGGTCCGGTATCAAGCGAGAGCCTCAGCAGTGGGGTGACCTGGTGCGCAGCGTTTCGCCAAACACGAAAGAATGGCCACCGATCTCCGTATGGCATGGAACGGCTGACAGTGTCGTGAATCCGCTCAATGGACGCGCCTTGGTCTCGCAATGGCTCGAAGCGACGGACATGAACAAAGCGGCCGGGCAAACGAAACAGATGTCATGGGGCACTCTCGAGGAATGGAAACGGGGCGACCGTCTGCAGCTGTCATTCTATTCCGTTCACGGGCTGGGGCATGGGTTGCCGCGAAGGTTCTCAAATCAGAAGGAGAGGGTAGCTGATGCTTACGTCCTGCCGTCGGAACTGTCTGCGCCATTGGAACTCATGCGAGCATGGGGGTTGCGATCCTGGCGTGCCGTATGATCCGACGCGTTGTTTCGACGACGCGACTTCGCAAGCGCTGCAATAGATCGAAGTGGTCTAACTGAACGTTTTTTGAGGTTCTGGCGATATTTTGAAAGAATTTTTGGCTGACTGAGGATTTTTCGAGCGGGCAGGCTCCGCTGAACGATTTTTTGAGGGGCGCTGAATGTTATTTTAACAGGCAGGTAGTCCGAGACCATTCGGATCGACTTCAGGGACGAGCTGGATTTCATGGCCACCTATGACACTGCCTATAAGGCGGTGAGGGAAGTAATCGACATGCCTGATCGACGGGCTTCGATGTTCGTCAAGTTCTACATGCAGAACAAGGGCTCGATCTCGAAGCGAAAGCGAGCCTTGTTCGACGAGCTTTCGGACGAGGACATCAAGGATCTGGAAGCCGCGATACGCTATGCACTGAATCCCGACGCGCCTGACGACAATGACGAGGAGCCGGAGGTGCTTTTGCCGAAGAGCGGCGGAAAGGTCCTTGACGCCTTTTGCTTCTTGACGAGTTCGGCGCGCACCCAGCTGCCCGCCCGGCCACAGGTACATTCGACTTCGATGATCGGATCGCGCACCTGACGGAGGGTCGACGCAAGGCCGAGCGGCTTCTTGGATTTTGTCATCGCCGGACACGCTCGGCCCAAGCCAGCATCGACAACAACTTTTGCATTGCCTTGACGGCGTCGTTGTGGCGGGGGCAAATCCAATGGCATTCGGCCATGAGATGTACCGCGCACTTATCGGAAATTTCAACGATGCGATCGAAAATGGCGGAAAGCTTCGCGTCAAGGGCGATGATGCGTTGAACGCTCACCGGTTCATAGACGCGGTCCTGGTGGCAGGCACTTTGCCTCTTCCAGCCGCGCGCCTTGATCGCTGATGGGTGCGCGGCGAGAATGGTCTCGCCTTTCCTGCTTCGCGATGCCAGATATATGATAACGGATGGCGGCTGCGGTCTGATGTCGTCGTATACACTCATTTCCCGACCTCATCGTCATCCGTCGCAACTTTGCTCGGAGGTCTTCACAAAGGCAGCGGATCCACACGTTCAGGCGGTAAATTCCAACGCGATCGGCGCCTCGGCGAACGGCAAACAGAGCGACCGGTACGACCGTCCCTGGGACTGGTTAGGCTATGCTGTCAGCCGCGCGCAGCAAAGAAACAGAGGTGTAAACAATCGATCCAAAACGCGGGACGCTTGTGTTCCAGTGTTGTGGGCGAGGTCTTTGAATCTTGGCGCTTCGATCGATGGTTAGCTATGCCTATGGTCTGTAAACAGATCTAAGTGCGTACAATGATCTGAATAGTTATCAAAACTCTTGAACGCGGAATGAAAATGATATTTATAGGTATCATCTTGTGGCGAATGATAGGTTTAGGTATCATATGACGCCGGAGTCTGAAGCGCTTCTGGAAATCGGTCGGCTTTTGAAGACGACGCGAAAAGGATTGAGGCTTACTCAAGAGCAGGTCGCCGATATGGCAGGTATATCGCGTCCACGCTACCGCGAGATCGAAGCCGGAAGCAGCGCTGCCCGCACGACGACTCTCATCAACATTGCGCGCGCGCTTGGTCTCGAACTGATGCTCATTCCGCAGGCAATGGTTCCGGCGGTCGATGCACTGACTCGGCCACATGATGACGGCGACGATTTGCCTGCCTTCGTCGCCAGGCCGGATGGTGCTGGCGATGCCTGAGGCGTATCTCGATCCAAGATCAATCTCATCGGCTGATGTGCTGCTGAACGATCTCAAGGTCGGCACGATTGTCAGGACGCCTGGTGACTTCAACGCGTTCAGTTTTAAGGAAAGCTATCGCGCGACGGGCAGTTTTCCTGTGCTAAGCCCGTCTTTCCGCGCTGTCAGGCCTTCATGATCCGTTCGACGGTTTCCGGCAGCAGCATCCCGGGTCTCGCAAAGGCGCGCGACACACTGGAACGCGCCACGCCGGCCGCATCGGCGACCTGACTGATGGTAACGCCCTTGGCACGCTTTATCATGGTGACCGGAAAGCCTTGCCCTCAGGCTCCGCTTACCACGAAGCTTGGAGCCGCATCGGGCGCCTGGGCGATCTGCTGGAGGCATCGGCTGCAATCCGCAACTGGCGACCGCAAAGCTATTACGACGCCGAAGGCCGCGGAACGATGTCGCGCGACGGCGGTGGTGTGCTGCTCACCCAAGGTATTCACACGATCGACCTGCTCCTGAACTATGCGGGTACGCCTGCAGCAATTTCCGCATTCGTCCGCACGACCCCTATTCACAGGATGGAAAAGGAGGACCTCGTGACGGCCGCCTTCTCTTTTGAAGGCGGTGCGATCGGATCGCCCAATGCCACAACTTGCGCCTATCCGGGACTGCCGGAGCGCATCGAATTGATCGGTACGAAAGGTACAGCAGTCCTGACGGGCAACAGATTGGATGCCGCCTTTATTGATGGCAGCAGGGAAGTGGTGGGTGGCGAAACGATCGGAAGCGGGGCGGGGCAAATCCGATGGCATTCGGCCATGAGATGCACCGCGCACTGATCGGAAATTTCATCGATGCGATCGAAAATGGCGGAAAGCTTCGCGTCAAAGGCGATGATGCGTTGAACGCTCACCGGTTCATAGACGCTGTCCTGTTGGCTGGCACTGTAGTGAAGCAAGGGCCCGACCTTCACAGGTGGCCGGACCCTCCTAGTGCCGCCTCGGGGGCATATGAGCGCGGCCGGGGGGAAGTAGTCGATTCGGACGTTTCCGGTCAATCACGAAACCATAGCATTGAAATGCTCATTTGAAGGGCCATCGGCGAGCGCTCGCTCGTTTCCCAAATCGGTGGGATCATCCAAAAGAGGTAGGAACGAAAGCGCGCCCTATCCGTTTTGGGGTCGGGCTTTGCTTAATCTCTCCCAGCGAAGCCTCAATGTTCCATTGCCCCGCAACCGCGACTGCCGGGGGTTCAAAACAAACTCCCCGCTTCCTTCAGCGGGGTTTTTTCGTTGTCAAGATTTCGGGTGTTTTGTTGATCTTCCCGGTGATCTCCACGCGCAGACCGCATTGGTCCGCATCGACGCTATAGACCCTATCGCAGCCCCAGACGGTGCCTATCGCGGTCTTCAGGCCGTCGAGCTGGCAATCCCCGATCTTCTCCCGGATGTCATCCGTCGCGTAGGCTTTATGTCGCCTGCAATAGGCGCACGTCGCCTCCAGCCGATAGCCCTTGTAATCGGAAAGGTAGGATTGGTGTTTGGCCGCAGTGAACATCGGAATCATCTCCTCGAAAGGTCTGTGCACCGCACGAGATGAGATAACTTCCGCCCCGAAGTTGGATGAGAAATGATGGCGAAAACACCCGGCGTCAAGATGTCATCCGCCGATGACAGCAGACTGTGGTCAGCGGCGGCCTGAACCGTGGGAAGTACCGGGCAGGGATCCGGCCAACCACAGAACCTCAGTGCCTTTCCGTGGGAGGCTGACATCGCGATTGATCAGTAATGATAGCTTGAAGGGGCGTGAGGCTTAGACGCGATCTGAATGAGGCAACTGGGGTCTGGAACGTCAAGAAAGGAGCCACACTACACCTTTGGGAGATGGTTGACATGGCTTTGATCTGTGGAGAGGGCAATCGTGATGTCGTATAAGTAGACGGCAGATGCGGCTTGCAAGGAGGGAGTGAACGATGAAAGCGATTACGATTTCTGGCCTCATTATGGTAGCCTTCGCATCTGGAGCGTATGCCGCGACCTTAACGGGGGACCAGTTGAAAAGCGAGCTGGTAGGCCACCCAATCCATTGGAAGTCCAAGACGCAATCGGGTATCACAACTTACAAACCAGACGGAACAATTGAAGCGACTGTCGACGGGGACAAGACTGCCTACAAGGGCACATGGAGCATTAAGGGCAACAAGATTTGCGAGAAATTTGACAAGGAAAAATGCGCAACGATCAATTCGCTTGGAGGGAAGAAGTACTCCAAGGGAGGCGGAACGCTCACAGTCGAATAGCCTTGTTTCCGCCACGCCGGCGACATCTGACCGTTGCATCGCCGTGCTACTTCACACCCCGGTGAAGGAGAATGGCCATGCAGGACCTATCTATGTCCGAAGTTTTGAAAGATCCTCTGATCCGGCAAATGCTGCGCGCCGACAAGGTGAGCCTCGGTGCATTCGCCATGTTGCTTGAGAAGGCTGCTCAGGAACGTGGACGCAGATTTGCGGCTGTCGATCGGGAAGCGTTTAGGAGTGCGGCTGCTTCAACCGCTCAACGGTACCCGTCAGCGGAGTGAATTCGATACAATTTCCCCGCCTGCCCTGGCGTCGGTTAGGGCACGCCTGAGGCTCGCTGTAGTGGCGAGCCTTATACATTGCGAGGCCGGTGCATCGGTTATGATGCACCGGCCTCGTTTGCCATTGAGGTGATTGCAACACCGCAGTGACGATGCGCAGAGCGGTTGGTCCTAGCGGGCCTGAACTTTCGTTCG